>JAFAAV010000129.1 GCA_023426375.1 Actinomycetes bacterium
TTTTCGGTGGTTATAGCGTGGGGGAAACGCCCGGTCCCATCTCGAACCCGGAAGCTAAGGCCCACAGCGCTGATGGTACTGCACTCGGGAGGGTGTGGGAGAGTAAGTCACCGCCGAAATTAACGTATAAGGGGAGGGGCACCAGCCACGGCTGGTGCCCCTCCTTCGCTTTTAACACTCATGGTCGAAGCCATGGACAGCAACCCTGCGTCAGCGGGGGAGCCGTCCATGGCTTCTTCTCGTTAAGGCCCGCGTGGTTGGCTCATTGCCCGGCCACCAACGGGGCGGTGCAGGGAAGGTGCTGGTGTGGGTAACTTTGTCTTCGGGTTCCCGGACCAACCCCTTCTCTCGTTTAACGCCCCGCATATGCTGTGGTTTGGGACCGGAGGTCCCTTGGAACAGTGCATACCCACAGTGAATAGCAATGGGGCCCTCCGCTAAGCGGAGGGCCCCATTGCTAAGTTCGAATCGGGAGATCCCCGATGATTAGGAAATGACCTTACCGGGGTTCAAGTTGTTCCCGGGATCCGTGCTCGAGAACAGCGCGCGCATGATGTTGGCTCCCTCGGGGGAGATGTCCTGTTCCATCCAGGGTTGGTGCTCCAGACCCACACCGTGGTGGTGGGATAACGTGCCCCCGTTGTCGATGAAGGCCTGTTGAATGGCGCTCTTGACGGTGTGGTACTCGTCGTAGGGGTTCTCGTCGTTGTAGACGTAACCGAACGTGAAGTACAGGCACGCGCCTGAGTGGTACGAGTGGGACATGTGCGACATGATCCACCCCTTCTTACCCAGGGACGCATAGGCGCGCTCTGCGGCGTCGTAGACTGCCTTGTGTACCGTGGTCAGCTTTGACCACGGGGCGGCTGTCTCGGAGACGTCACCGACCGTGTTCTGCTCGAGCAGGAAGTCTCGCAGGTACGGGGTGTCGAACTTCTTTTGGTCGTACAGCGCGCCGGGGCCCGAACCGAGCACGATGGCTCCGTTCTTCTTGGCGATAGCGGCCACTGCCTTCTTGCGTGTCTCGACGTCCTTGGGGGCGCCCTCGAAGCACACGTAAGAAATGCACATGTCGTCGGTGTCCCAGCCGCGCTTGCGCATCACGGCCCAGAGGGCGTCCTGGCCCTTGGCCGCAAGCTTGCCCTTGGCGGATGTCGGCTCCTTCTGCGTGGCGAGCGAGAACGCGGTCTCGTGCGCGTCGGAAACGCGGGCGAACGCGAGCGGGATCTCGGCCTCGGTGAATTGCCGTACCGCAGTGAGGGCTTGCTGCCACGTGGGGTACATGTAGGCGATGACCTGGTGCTTCTCGGGCAGACGGTGCACATGAACGGTGAGTTCCGTGATGATGCCCAGCCGGCCTTCGGAGCCGATGATCATTTCTCGCAGGCTCGGCCCCGTAGAGGTCGACGGCAACGGCCGCAAGACAACGGTTCCGGTAGCTCGCACCATGCGGAGTCCCCGAATGATGTCCGCGATATCCCCGTACTTGTCCGACTGCATTCCGGAGGACCGAGTAGCGGCCCACCCACCCAGCGTGGAGTAGGTGAATGAATCCGGGAAGTGACCCAGGGTCCAACCACGAGCGTTGAGCTGTTCTTCCATGTCCGGACCGAGGACGCCAGCCTGGATAGTCGCGAGCCCGGAGGTCTCATCGATCTCCAGCACCTTGTTGAGGCGCCCGAGGTCTACGGAGATGATGCACCGCTCTTCCGCAGGGTCCGGCTGAAGACTGCGCGAGATACTGCTGCCGCCACCGAAGGGAATGAGAACCAAGTCGTGTTCGACGGCCGCGCGCATGAGGGCGGAAACTTCGTCCTCGGTGCCCGGGTAGATCACGACATCGGGGATGCGGTGGAAATCGTTGCGCAGTGTCTGGAGCAGTTCCAGGACAGATTTGCCGGCCCAGTGGACCACGCGCAGCTCGTCGTCCGTGCTGACGTTATCCGCACCGCTGATGTCACGGAGCACATCGAGCACGTTGTCCGGTGCCTTGGACTCCGGAACCTCAGCGGTCGAGAAATCCACGGTGTCCCGCTCCCGTGGGCGCAGTGTCACTCCGATGGCTTCTTTGACGAAGGGTGCAAAAGCGGGCTTGTTCTCGTAATTGAAGAAAACGCCTTCTTCGCCCCAGCCCCACCACTTCTGGTGTTTCACGTGTGCCACTGCTGTGCGACCTCTTTCTTCGGGGGTGTTCAGTCCTGAATCTTGCTTCGGTTCGAAGCGTACAGTGCGCGAACCGCTGCTTCGATGCGTTCGTTGAACCCCGTAACTGTTTCGTTTCCGCGTGCTCGTAGGGGTGCCCCCACGGCTACGACCACCGGCGGCCTACCGGGACGAGGCCAGCTCGAATCCTTGGGCATGGCCTCGTGTGCACCGATCAACGCGACGGGAACCACGGGCACTTCCAGTGAATGGGCAAGGCTTGCCGCACCCACTTTGAAGGGGGCCATTTTGCCGGTCTTGGAACGCGTCCCCTCCGGGAAGATCAGGATGGGAATCCCCGCGGCCAGCAGCTTCTTGGACAGGCCCCGGTTCGCGCCGGTTCCGGTGCGGTCGATCGGGAAAGCATTGAAGATGAGCTGGGTGAACAGCTTCTTGTACCAAGCAGTGAAGAAGTAATCGGCGGCCACGCCCGTTGCCAGATCACGTGAGATGTAGTGGGGTACCCCGCTCATGACCAGAGGGGCATCCAGGTGACTCGAGTGGTTGGCCACCACGACGCATCCGCCCTTGACGCCGAAAGCTGCGGGGTCCACCACGTTGGTTCGGGTGATCAGGCGATTGACCAAACCTTTGAAGAAGATGGTCTGCGCAATTTTCCGGGCGATCCTGCGGCCCGCATGGGTGTAGTAGGCGGTACCGACCTTGGCCGAATCAGCAGGCGGGGCAGGGGGAGCAGGATCGGCTTGCGCCACCGGGCCTTCCAGCGAGTCCATGATGTGGGGCCGCTCGATCGGTTGCCGGGCGTGCTTGCCACGCGGCCGAACGCTTTCACCCCTGGGAACTTCCGGCTGCTCGGCCGAGCGGCCGACGTGTTTGCCGCGGGCTCGGGCGTTCGAGTCCTCAGAAGGATTCCGCTTATTGTCCTGTGGTGCCATGGATCAGGCCTTCTGTTCGCGCTTGCGTGCTCCGGATACCTGCCGCGAGATCCAACGCACTGCGGGGCGGGGGAGGTGATGCAGGGCTGTAAACACCGCTTTGTAGCGGACGGTGGGAATCGAGATGACCTTGCCCCGGGCGACGTCGGCGAGGGCCTCTTCCGCGACGTCGTCCGCGTTGAGCCACATGAAATTGGGGATCGAGGAACCCGCGATGCCCGCGCGACTGTGGAATTCCGTGCGGACCCAGCCGGGTAGGACCGCGGTCGCCCGCACACCCGTTCCGTGAAGCTCGACGGCCAACGACTCGGTCATGGAGGTGACATAGGCCTTGATGGCCGAGTACTCGCCCATCGTGACGCAGCCGGCGATCGAGGCGATGTTGACGATCCAACCGGTGCCGCGTTGGGTCATGGACTGGCCAGCGGCGCCGGAGAGCAAAGCCACGGCGCGGCACATGACGTCCACGCCCACATCGTGCGGGGAGAAGTCGTCGGCCAGGAAAGGGGTGCCCACCGAGAAGCCGGCGTTGTTGACGAGCAAGTCAATCGGAGCTGAGGAGTCGGCGAGCCGTTGGGCCACGCGTTCCACGTGTTCGCGGTCGGACAGATCCGCCGCCATGGTCTCCACGCGAATGCCGTGCTCACCGGCGAGTTGTTCGGCTACTTCCCGGAGCCGATCTTCGTTGCGGGCCACCAGGATCAGGTTGAAGCCCTTGCGGGCTAATGAGCGTGCGAACGCGGCTCCCAGGCCTGACGTTCCACCGGTCACAAGAGCGGTAAGCATGCCACTAAGATACACTACGGTAGGCGTAGCGAATCGGGATCATGACTCGCACCGACACACTCGTTCGCCCTGATTCATCGAGGAGGGACCGTGACAGAGGAGTCCTACCTGGCATTGCACCGACAGGGCAGGTTGTACGGCCCCACGGATCAGGAACTTGTCCTGCGAACCCCCTTCGAGGTCCAGCAATTCACGCTCGATGCCCAAGGAAGCCTGCGCGGCGACGTCGACACGAGCGCGTTCCAGGACAACCCGTTGAGCCCCGATCGGCTCCGGAACCTGCGGTACCTGTGGGACGTGGAACGCTCCACGATGGGGCAGGTCCGACACCTGGTGGTCAGCTACACGAACAAGGAATCACGCGTCGCGGCCTTCCTGACCACGTGGGCTTACGAGCGTCACTGGATCGCCGACGCCTATCAGGCCGTCCTCGAGGCACACGGCCAGGACGTCTCCGCCCCCGTGGAGCACGATCACCTCTTCCTCGACCGTGTGGAAATGACGCTGGACAACGTGGCTCCCATGACGGATTCCGTGTGGACCAACTTGTTCGGCGAGGACGTGGTGGCGGGACAGATGGCGCGCGGCTGGGCACGCGAGGCCGCAGTGCAGGCGGCGCTGCAGATTTTCGACGACGTCGCAGCCCACCCCGAGCTGTCAGCTCTCCTGCGGCGCGTGGCAGGGCTCAAGGCAATTCACCAACGATTCTTCGCCGTGGAGACCAGCGAAAGAGTTCGTCGCTCACCCCGGGCCGCAAGCTTTGCACGCCGGTACGTATCCTTCGGTTTCAATCCGCTGCGGCCGGTGGGAGTCTCGCGCAAGGCTTTCCGGGACTTCGTCTCCAGCGTGTGCCCTACGGTGCGTGACACCAACCGTCTGCTGCAACGAGCCGATGAGCCGCTGCAACGAACTCCCGAGACCGCCGGTACGGAACCGTTGCGCAGGGCGCTCGAACGCGATGGAGTGGTGAACCGCTACGCTCTTTTCTAAGTTGTTGAACCCTGGAGGACGGTGACCACCCGTCCCGTCCTCACGCCACGGGCGTGCCAGACCATCCCTACCTCCGGAGGAACCCGTTGACCCAGACCACCACCAAGCGCGTACTGCTCACGGGAGCCACAGGATTCCTCGGGCAGGCGGTCCTGGAACGCTTGCTGTCCAGCCACGATGACATTCATGTCACCGCGGTGATCCGGCCCAAGGGCTCGTTGTCCGGGCAGGCTCGACTGAAGCAGTTGCTGCGCAAGCCCGTATTCAAGACGTGGCGTGAATCGGTGGGCAAGGAACGCGCCGAGGAGATCTTCACCGAGCGCACGAGCGTTCTCGAGGGCGATCTCACGGGTCTGGCGAGCATCACGGAACCCTTCGACGTGGTGGTGCACTCCGCCTCGACCGTGTCCTTCGATCCACCCATCGACGAGGCCTTCAAGACCAACGTGGGTGGCGCGGTGGGTCTGTACGAGTCGCTGCGTGCAACGGGTCAGAACCCCCACGTGGTGCACGTGTCCACGTGCTATGTGGGTGGTATCGCCAAGGGCCTGCGCCCGGAAGCTCCGGTGGACCACAGCGTGGACTGGAACGTGGAGTTCGAAGCTGCGATCCGGGCCGCGGACACCGCACAGGTGGAATCCCGTTCCCCGGAACGTTTGCAGTCCTTAATCGAGAAGGCCACCTCCCAGTTCGGCAAGGAAGGCCCCAAATCGGTGGCCCGCGCCGCGGAAGAGGCTCGGCAGGCGTGGGTCCAGGAGCGGCTCGTGGACCACGGCCGTACCCGTGCCCAGTCGCTGGGTTGGACCGACATCTACACCTTCACCAAGGCCCTGGGCGAGCGGGTCGCGGAAGAGAAGTGGGCCGGTGCGGGACACCAGCTGTCGATCGTGCGCCCGGCCATCATCGAATCCGCGCTGCGCTACCCCTTCCCGGGGTGGATCGACGGTTACAAGGTGGCGGACCCGCTCATCATGGCCTACGCCAAGGGCGCTCTGCCCGAGTTCCCGGGTCTGCCCGACTCCGTACTCGATGTGATCCCGGTGGACTTCGTGGTGAACGCCATCGTGGCCCTGGTCACCCAGGGGCACCGAGCGCCGTCGGGCGAGCTGACCGAGGAATCGGACATCGACCCGCAGGCCGCGTACTACCAGGTCTGCTCTGGTGCATCGAATCCGCTGCCCTTCCACCAGATGTACGAGAACGTGCGGGAATTCTTCCTCGCGCAGCCGCTGGAAGACTCCAACGGGAACCCCATTGCCGTTCCCGAATGGAAGTTCCCCGCCAACAACGCGGTGGAGCGCGGATTGGCACTCAAGGAGAAACTGGCGGCCGCCGGTGGCAAATTGAGCGCCGTACTGCCGGCCACAGCGCGCACCCGGGAGTGGACCAACTCGCTGCACCGGATGCAGACCGGTCTGGGGTCGTTGCGCACCTATGTGGATCTGTACCAGAACTACACGCGCACGGAAATGATCTTCGACGACACCCACACGCGTCGTCTGGACCGGGCACTTCCGGAATCCGCACCCGAGGATCAGCACTTCGACCCGCGGGCCATCGACTGGCGGGACTACTGGCAGAACGTTCACCTGCCTGCGCTCACCGAGATGACGCGCGCGTACGGGCGTCTGAAGGCGGCCTCGCGCAAGCGTGAAGCGCGCCCGCGCGGTCTCAAGTCCGGCACCGATGTGGTGGCGATCTTCGACCTCGAGGGCACGGTGGTCTCGGGCAACATCATCACGCAATACGCCAAACTGCGCCGCCGGGAACTGAGCCCGGTGCAATGGCCCGGTGAGATCACCGAGCTGCTCGGCAACGCACCCACCTACGTCAAGGCAGAACGCCGGGACCGCGGAGAGTTCATTCGTGCGTTCCTGCGCCGCTACGAGGGCGTGTCCGTGGACCGCGTGGAAGAACTCATGAACGGTTCTCTGGGTCGGGCCATGGAGAAGAGCTTGCGACCGGGTGCCCTGCAGCGCATCGAGGAGCACCGCGCAGCCGGGCACCACACCGTGTTGGTCACGGGGTCTTTGGACCTGCTGGTGAGCCCCATTGCGGACCTGTTCGACCACGTGGTGGCCGGGCGCATGGAAGTAACCGACGGCAAGCTCACCGGTTACCTGGCCACACCGCCGCTCGTGGACGAGGCCCGCGCTCAGTGGCTCAAGCGGTACGCGGAGGAGAACGGGTTCGACCTGAGCCGTTCCTACGGTTACGGGGACTCGGTGGCCGATGCCAGCTGGCTGTCCCAGGTCGGACACGCGTACGCCGTGAACCCCGACCTGCCCCTGTACCGCCGCGCCAAGAAGTCGCACTGGCCCATCGAGGACTGGAGGAAAGCCTGAGCCATGGCCTTCAACATCGACAAGTTCGCAGAGACCTCGCAACGTGTGAAATGGGCTGACCTGGACATGGGTGAATTCATCACCCGGCCATTGCCCGAGAACACCCTGCGTTGCCTGCGGTACATGTGCGATGTGGAGTACCACACCGTGTGCTACATGCGAGACATGTTGGTGACTCCCTCGCACCAGGACAAGGACGTCTCGACGTTCATGACCATGTGGAATCGCGAGGAGTACTGGCACGGTGAAGCGCTCGCCGAGGTCCTGGGCCTGCACGGCATTGTGGTCGACTACGACGAACTCAAGGCCAAACGGATGAAGCTCGGCTGGTCGGAGTCCCTCAAGCCGCTCAAACAGTCGCTGTTGTCCAACATGGTGGGCACGGACTTCATCGCGACACACATGGCGTGGGGCGCGGCCAATGAATGGTCAGCGGTCGCGGCGTACCGGCGGTTGGCCGACCTCGAGAAGCACCCGGTGCTGGCCGTTCTGCTCAAACGGATCGCGGCTCAGGAGTCACGTCACGTGGCCTTCTATGCGACACAAGCCCGACGCCGCTTGGAATCCTCCCGCAAGGCCCAGCGGCTCACACGGTTCGCCCTGCGGAAATTCTGGGCACCCGTGGGCTCCGGAGTCATGGATCCGGACGAAGTGGATCACGTGATGCGCGAACTCTTCGGCGGGGAGGACGGTGCCCACGAGATCGACCGGCTGGATCACAACATCGCCAAGCTGCCCGGTATGGAGGGTCTGAGGATCTTCCACGACGCCACGGCCCACGCGCGCGGTGCCCACCGGCCGAAGACCGTATCGGCCTGAACATGGTGGTCGACACACCCACGCCGGAACGGGGAGCGGCAACGGACCCGCGGACCGCTCGCACCGATCGGAAGATCCTGGCCGGTGCGTTGAAACTGCTGCGCGAGTCAGGTCCCCAAAAGGTCACGATCGAAGCGGTAGCGGTTGTTTCCGGCGTGGCCAAGACCTCGATCTATCGGCGCTACAACAACAGTGACGAGTTGCTCGAAGCCGTTCTGGAACAGGTGTACACGACCCTTCCACCGGTCTCTCCCCTCCCCGGGGGATGGGAAGACACGATGCGCGAGGCCATCGAGGTGCTGTTCGAGGAGATGGGCAAGGGCGTGGCCCTGACACTGCTCCAAGACCCCCATTCAACGACCTCGGAAGTGTTGCGTAGCAAGATCATCCGGCCGCGGATGGAAATTCTCCGGGGCCTACTGCAGCGCGACGTGGAACTCGGGTTGATCCGCGAGAACGTGGACCTGGACGTGGTCATCGACTTCATGTTGGGCGCCTCCTACGCCCACGTCGCGAGGTACGGCAGCTTGGGCGAGGACTGGCCGGCCCGAGTGCACGCCACTCTGACGAACCTCGTGGCGGTCGAGCGCGAGGAGTAACCGTCGCACGCGCTCAGCTTGGACAGGTCTCGGCGTGACGCGAAGAGCAAGTGTGAAGATTTGGGTCTGCCATTTGGGATCTCGGGCGCTGAACCTCCTACGGTGAATGTCGTTGCCGCCTCGAGCGGTGGCTCCCACCCGTGACAGTCCAGGAGTATCGCGTGACACCGTCATCCCCCGCCGCGCCCGCGGATACAGAGCGCTCCGGGCCACCCGGCACACCGCAACAGCGGCCAGAGACCTTGACCGTGGTACCAGCACGGAATCCGTGGCGCTGGGTCGGAACTGCCCTGGTAGCGCTGGTGCTGTTCGGCATCGTATGGTCCCTGCTCACCAACCCACGGTGGCAGTGGGACGTGGTAGCCGAATGGCTGACCGCCGAATCCGTGATCAACGCTCTGGGTAACACCCTGCTGCTCACGGTCATCGCAGCCGTGGGCGGGTTCGTCCTGGGCTTCTTCCTGGCGCTCATGCGGATGTCCAGTTCGGGCCTGCTGTCCTCGGTCGCGTGGTTCTACATCTGGATCTTCCGCTCCGTGCCGCTGCTGGTTCAACTCTTGCTCTGGTACAACGTGGGTTATCTCTACGAGGTCATCAGCGTGGGCATCCCCGGCACGGACGTGACGTTCTTCCAGGCGCCGACCACGGACATCGTGAACAAATTCGGTGCTGCCGTGTTGGGTCTGACCCTGCACCAGGCGGCCTACTCCGCGGAAATCATTCGCGGTGGCATTCTGGCGGTGGATCAAGGCCAACAAGAGGCGGCGGCGTCGTTGGGTATTCCGCGCTGGCGCCGTTCCACGCACATCGTGCTGCCCCAGGCGCTGCGCTCCATCCTGCCGCCGGCGTTCAACGAGATCATCAGCCTGGTCAAGGGCACCTCAGTGGTCTACGTGCTCGCGTACAACGAGCTGTTCTACACGATCCAGGTGATCTACGCTCGCACCAATGAGGTCATTCCCATGCTGCTGGTGGCCACGCTGTGGTACGTGATCATCACCACCGTTCTCAACATCATTCAGTACTACGTGGAGCGCCACTTTGCCCGCGGCGCGGTGCGGACCCTTCCGCCCACCCCGCTGCAGCGGCTGCGTTCCCGTTTGGGAGGCACGCGATGAGCTCCAACGCCCACAATGGCCAGCACACTCCGCCGAAGCAGGCGCTGGATGAGGTCAAGGAACAGAAGACCCGGCCCGCCAAGGGACACGTGGTGATCGAGAACGTGTACAAGTCCTTCGGAGACGTGCGTGTGCTCGAAGGCGTGAGCCTGGACATCAAACCCGGTGAGGTCGCCGCGATCCTGGGGCCGTCGGGGTCAGGTAAGTCCACGCTCTTGCGCACCGTCAACCACCTGGAAAACATCGACGCCGGCCGCATCACCATCGACGGCAAAATGGTGGGCTACGAACAGCGGGGCGACAAACTCTACGAACTGCACGAGAAGGAGGTCCTGCGCCGACGCACCAACGTGGGCATGGTCTTCCAGCAGTTCAACCTGTTCCCGCACCTGCGCGTGTTGGACAACGTGATGGAGGCCCAGGTCTCCGCACTGAAGCGATCCAAGGCGGAGGCCAAGGTCAAAGCCAGGGAACTGTTGAAGCGCGTGGGACTGGAGGACAAGGAACTCGCCTTCCCCCGGCAGCTGTCCGGCGGTCAACAGCAGCGCGTGGCCATTGCCCGCACCCTCGCTCTGGACCCCGCCGTAGTGCTCTTCGACGAACCGACCTCGGCACTGGATCCTGAGCTGGTGGGCGAGGTACTCGACGTGATTCGTGACCTCGCGTCACAGGGCGTGACCATGCTGGTCGTGACGCACGAAATGGGCTTCGCGCGCGACGTCGCCGACACCGTGATCTTCATGTCCGACGGACTGGTCGTCGAACAAGGACCGCCGCGCGAAGTCTTCTCCGCACCCAAGCACGAACGGACCCGGGCGTTCCTGGGGTCGGTCCTGGAACCGGCGTACAACCTGTGAGCGGCGCTATGGACCGACGCACGGTGCTGCGCGCGGCCGGCCTGGGTGGCCTGGGGCTATTGGGCCTGAGCGCCTGCACACACCCAGAACAGCCTCAACCCACGCGCCAGGACGGTGTGCCGTTCGATCTGAGTCCGGAACAGGACAGCCGGGTCCGTTCGGAGGTGGACCCTGCAGCCCGGGCGTTGCTGCCCGAAAAGATCGCCACCGGCGGTGTGCTCACGGTGGGGGTGCTCAACACCTCACCGCCGTTGTCTTTCAGCGCGACTGACGATGTCACCCCCATCGGCTCCGAGGTGGACACCGCATACCTCATTGCGGACAAATTGGGGCTCGAACTGAATCCACAGGTCACTTCGTGGGAGAACTGGCCGCTCAAGCTGGGTGCCCATGAGTACCACGCAGCCTTCGCCAACGTGGGCGTGACCGAGCCCCGACTCAAGCTCTACGACTTCGCGACGTACCGAGCGGCCTACATGGGTTTCCTGGCGCGTAAAGGTCAGGGGCCGGTGGTGAGCTCCCCGGACGACATCTCGGGTCGGAAGATCTCGGTCACACCGGGGACCAATCAGGAGAAGATCGTCATGGCCTGGAACGACCAGTTGGTCGCTGAAGGGAAAGAGCCCGCTGGACTCGATCTGTACCTGGACAACACCAACGCGGTCCTGGCGCTCGCGGCCGGGCGTATCGACTACTACTTGTCGCCGTTCCCCACCGGGGCCTATTACGCTGCGACCCGCGACGACCTCGAGGTACGGGGCAAGATCAGCGCGGGTTGGCCCAACTCCACGTTGGTCGCCGCAACCACTCTCAAGGACTCGGGGCTGGTTCGGCCGTTCCAAGCGGCTCTGCAGTCGGCGATTTCCTCCGGCGAGTACCGGGAAGCCCTCACACGCTGGGGTTTGGAGGAAGAGTTCCTGCCGGAGTCACTGATCGTGACCGAGAAGACGGGGATGCCGTAGCGGTTCCCGCGAGGCCTAGAAAATGTCCTTCTCGTCCGGGCGCTGTGCGAGCTGAGACTTCACGTAGTCCGTGACGGCCTTCTCCGTAGGAATGTCCTTACCGGCCTTTTCGGACATGAACCAGCGGTGCTCCAGGACTTCATGGACAATCTCCGCGGATTCGAGCTTGCGTCGCATTTCAGCCGGAACCGCCTCCATGATGGGCACGAAGATTTCGCGCATCCACAGCTGCGCCGTGAGATCCTCCGGCAGACCCGGGTACAGAGCCTGACCGAACTGCCCGATGTCCGTGAGGATGCGGCGCGCCTGGTTCTCGTGGGTGTCCAACCCCGTGAGGTGCAGCAGGCGCCGGGCGTGGTGCCCCGGTTCGACCACCCGGGGACGCAGGCGTACCTGACCGGAATCATCAGAATCCAGGGAGGCTTCTTCCACGTCGAAGCCAAGCTCGTTCAACCGCTCGACTCTCGCCTGAACACGCCAGCGCTCGTCCAACGCGAAGCTTTCTTCCGCGGTGAGTTCTTCCCACAGGTTGGTGTAGGTCGAGACCAAACGGTCCGAAATCTCGAACGGGTCGACGTCCTGCGGGGTCAATCCCACTTCCTCGAGCCGGTGCTGCATGTGCTCGCCGGCCAGTAGGTCCATGATTTCCCCCGCCACGTTGGTGCGGGCCAGTTCGATGTCGTATTCGCGCTGGCCGCGGGAGAGCTCGTTGTGGATCTCGCCGGTTTCCGCGTCCACCAAGTACGCGGCGAAATGACCGGCGTCCCGCCGGAACAATGTGTTCGACAGGGAGACATCGCCCCAGTAGAACCCCGAGAGGTGCAACTGGACGATCAGAGAGGCCAGCGCGTCCACGAGCAGTTCGACCGTCTGCGGGGACGGCACTCGCTCGAAAATGGCACGGTAGGGGAGTGAAAAACTCAGGTGATCCGTCACGAGCGCGGCGGGCAGCTGCTCGCCCTCTTCCGTGAAACGGTTGGTGACCACCGAATCCGGCGTGACCGACGGCGTTCCCATGCGCAGCAGCCGTCGCAGCAGACCGTACTCGCGTTGCGCGTAGTGGGGAGTCGTTTCCTTGATCGCCACGACCTTGGTACCCACGTGCGCGAACCGCACCACGTGGCGCGAAATGCCACGAGGGTAGGCTGCCAGAACCTCGGGTGGCCATTCCTCCAGAGGAATGTGCCAGGGCAGATCCAACAGGGCCGGGTCCGGGAACGCGGTGTTGATCGAGACCCGCCGAGAACCGGGAGCCGAGGGGGAACCGAGTGGTGCTGGTGCCGGAGAGGCGTTCATGTCACCTGATGCTAGTCACCGCGCGCGTCCGTTGGTCGGCGAAAACGCCCAGGAGGTCAGCGAGTTCTTGCGGACCGCTCACGCGCTGGGTCGCCACGGTCTCCTTGTCACCCACCTTGATTCCCACATCCGGCCCGGTCAGGAGTTCCAGGGCATCCTCGTCCGTGACGTCGTCGCCGGCGAAAACCGTGACGTCCGGCGACGCCGCGGCCTTGATGATCCGCAGTCCGTCACCCTTGGTGGCGCTCAGCACCGAACACTCCACCACCTGTTGCCCGGGAGTGATGCGCAATCCCTCCAGATCCGAGTAGGCACGGGTCATCTCGTCCAAGGCCTGCTCAGACACCCGGGTGTCCTTGATGGGGCGGGTGTGGAAACAGACCCCGGCGGGTTTCAGCTCCGCACGGGAACCCGGGTACCGGGACACCATGGCATGGGTCGCGTCCACAGCGCGGTCCAGCAATGCCAATTGTTCCGATGTCAGGTTGATGTCGTGCTCGGCATCCTCTGGCAGATCGGGTAGGACCGACAGATCCATCTCCGCACCGTGGGATCCGGACAACACCATGTGGCGAGCGGGGTCCACCACCTCGCGTAGGAACTCGAGCGGCCGCCCGGAGATGATGGCCACCGTGGTGCGGGGCAGTACGGCCAGGGCATCCAGGGCTGCCCGGGCTTCCGGGATCGGACGGGAATCGGCGGGGTCTTCCGTGAAAGGCGCCAGAGTGCCGTCGAAATCCAAAGCGATCAACACCTGCTCTGCGTTGGCCGCTCGAGCCAGGGCGTCATTGAGCGTTTCGGTCATCGGGTTCGCTTTCTGTCGATTGCTTGCCGTAATTCGCGAGGTCGTCCAGGAACCGCTGGGACCAGTCCACCACGTCGTGGGTCAGTACTTGCCGCCGCATGGAGCTCATCCGCTTCTTGGCCTCCGCCCCGGACATGTCGCGGGCGTACAGCATGGCTTCCTTCAGGCCGTCGATGTCGTGCGGGTTCACCAGGATCGCCTGCTTGAGCTGCTCGGCCGCGCCCGTGAATTCGGACAGCACCAAGGCCCCGGAACGGTCCTGTTTGGCGGCCACGTACTCCTTGGCCACCAAGTTCATTCCGTCACGCAGGGCCGTCACGAGCATCACGTCCGCTGCCATGTACAAAGCCACCATTTCCTCGAACGGGTACCCGTGGTGCAGGTACCGCACGGCTGTGTGGGCCATGGTGTCGAACTGGCCGTTGATCCGCCCCACCATGCCCTCGACCTGTTCGCGAAGCTGGATATAGGACTCCACACGCTCGCGGGACGGGCTGGCCACCTGGATCAGCGCCGAGTTCTCGACCGTCAGTTTCTCGTCCTCGAGAAGTTCTCCGTAGGCCTTGATGCGATGCAGGATGCCCTTGGTGTAATCCAAACGATCCACACCCAGGTAGATGGTCTCCGGGTTGCCCAGCTCCTGTCGGATCTCCCGGGCGCGCTTCTTCGTCTTGGGGTCCGAGGCCAACTCACGAATCGCCTCGACGTCGATCGAGATCGGATACGCCGCCGCATGGACGGTCCACGAGGTCTTCTGTTCGCCAGACTCGTTCGTTGCCCGGGCGGGCGTGGACGACGACGACGCCGCGGCGTCGTCGTCGGCGAAGGCCGTCTCCGAGAATTCAGCGGCGCCGTTCGTGAAGCGCACCCCCAGGAACTTGCGCACGCACCGTTGGAAGTTCTGGGCGTCGCCGGGGCGCTGGAAGCCGATCAGGTCCGCACCGGTGAGGCCTTCCAGGACCGCTTTGCGCCACGGCAACTGGGAGTAGATTTCGGTGGGTGGGAACGGGATGTGGTTGAAGAAACCGATGGTGACGTCCGGGCGGAGCTTGCGCAGCATACGCGGCACCAGTTGGAGTTGGTAGTCCTGGACCCACACTGTGGCCCCGGGGGCGGCCGTTTCAGCGGCCATGCGGGCGAAGCGTTCGTTGACCCTGCGATAGGCGTACCACCAGGTTCGGTGGAACTCGGGCGGGGCGATCACATCGTGGTAGAGCGGCCACAGCGTGGCGTTGGAGAAGCCCTCGTAGTACCGCTCGACCTCGAGTGCGGACAATCCCACGGGCACCAGATGGAACACGTCATGATCGAAGGGCTCGAGCGTCTCGTCCGGGGCGCCGTGCCAACCGACCCATGCGCCGTCGCGCTGTGCCATGACCGGAGCCAACGCGCTGACTAAGCCGCCGGGGGAGCGGCGCCAGGTGCTCTCACCGTTCTCGTCGATATCGCGATCCACGGGGAGTCGGTTGGAGACCACCACGAAGTCGTACCCGTCGCGGGGCACCTCCACCTGATGATCGGATTGGTCTGCAAGCACAACGAGCTCCTTCCGCCCACGGGATCGGGTTCGCATCCATTCTAAGGTTGCGTACTAACTATTGGGCGGGGCGGGGACAAGGTGACCGCTTGTGAAGCTCACAATTTCTGGACAACTCCTGAATCGTGGTGATTGCGGGGGCCGGGTAATCTGAACGTGACACATCATTTGACCGGAAGGAATCACGGACTCCATGGCTTCCCAGAAAAATACGGCCGGGTCGTCGACCGCGGATCAGGCGCGCGAACGTGCCCGTCAGATTGCCGACCGCGAGGCACGCAAGTCCAACGGCAAGCCCAAAGGCCTGATTGCGGGCATCATCGCTCTGCTGCTGGTGATCGGACTAATCATTGCCCTGGTGGTCTGGCAGAACAACAAGAACACGATTCCCGAGGCCGGTCCGGTGCCCGCGAGCGCCAACCAGTACGGCGGTATCCAGGTCAACGAAGCGCAGATTCTGCAGGACACCTCTGATGTGGATGAGCGAGACATCAACGACGTCCCCGAGGCTCCGGAAACCGTGGACGAGTCCAAGACCCCTCCGGGCGTCGTGAATGCCGATGAGGCCAAGGACAACGGTGAACCCGTGCAGTTGGTCGTCTTCCAGGACTTCGAATGTGTCCACTGTGCTGATTTCGAGGCCGAGTACGGTGATCAGATCGAAGAGAAGGTGAAGTCCGGTGAGGTGACTCTGGAGCACCGCAACCTGAACTTCTTGGACCGGGGCAGCCCGGACGCTTACTCGTCACGCGCTGCCAACGCTGCTTACCTCGTGGCTGAGCAGGTCGATCCCGCCCAGTACTTGGAATTCACCAAGGAAGTTTTCTCACATCAGGGCACCGGCGGACTCAGCAATGACGAGTTGGCCGAGATCGCGTCCAAGCACGGCGCCAACGTGACCGCGGACCAGCTGGGCGAGAACACCTACCGCCCCATGGTCAACCTGATGGCCCAGGAGTCCATGGCCAACGGAATTGCAGGCACTCCCACCATGTTCGTCGATGGTGAGCGCGTGTCCCAGAATGATTTCGAGAAGGGACTCAACGAGGCCTTGGAGGCCAAGAAGTAATCCCCGGTGCGGAGTTGCAGCTCCGCAGCGGAACGCCTCGGAACGGGCCCGGCACCACACGGTGCCGGGCCCGTTCCGTCGTTGTGGCTGTGATGTGAGTCTCATAGACTGAAAATCCGCTGAGGCGGTTTCATCGACGGCACCGTGCCAGACCGTGCAAAGGAGCATGAGGATGACCGAGACATTCCAAGCAGCAGTGGTTCACAACTTCGGTGACGAACTCACCATCGACGAGGTCGAAGTACCCCAGCCGGGACCGGGACAGGCCCTCGTCAAGCTGATTTCATCGGGCGTGTGCCATACGGATTTGCATGCCGCCCAGGGCGACTGGCCGGTGAAACCCACGCTTCCGTTGATCCCGGGTCACGAGGGTGTGGGCACCGTGGTGGCCGTGGGCGAAGGCGTGGATGACCTCAAGGAGGGCGACCTGGTCGGCAATGCCTGGCTGGGCAGCTCGTGCGGTAACTGCCAGTACTGTCGCGCAGGGTGGGAAACTTTGTGCGAGGAGCAGACCAATTCGGGGTACTCCAGTAACGGGTCCTTCGGCGAGTACATGCTGGTGGACGCAAAATTCGCCGCTCGCATTCCCGAGGGAGCGGACCCCTACGAGGTGGCTCCCGTGCTGTGCGCGGGAGTGACCGTGTACAAGGGCCTCAAGGAGACCGAGGTGCGCCCCGGCGAATGGGTCGTGATCTCTGGTATCGGTGGTCTGGGGCATCTGGCCGTGCAGTACGCCGTGGCCATGGGCATGCGCGTCGCAGCGGTGGACGTCGCTGATGACAAGCTCGCGCTGGCCAAGAAACACGGCGCGGAGGTCACGGTGAACGCCTTTGCGGCGGATCCGGCCGAGGCCATTCAGGAGCAGATCGGTGGCGCCCACGGCGTGCTGGTCACGGCCGTGCACCCGGATGCGTTCGGTCAGGCCATCGGTATGACCCGTCGCAAGGGAACCATCGTGTTCAACGGCCTGCCCCCGGGAGAGTTCCCCGCGCCGATCTTCGACATTGTGCTCAAACGACTCACGATTCGCGGTTCCATCGTGGGCACGCGCAAGGACATGGAAGAGGCCCTGGACTTCTACGCCCGCGGCCTGATCCATCCCACGTTCCACACCCGCGAGCTCGGGGAGATCAACCAAATCTTCGACGAGATGCACCACGCCAAGATCTACGGACGCGTGGTGATCAAGTACCAGTAGGGGCAGATCGGTAGCGGACCGTATCAGTCGAGAAGAGAACTGGCCCGGAAGCTGTGGAACGCTTCCGGGCCAGTTCGTGTTCGGAGCCCCCTGCCGGATTCGAACCGGCGACCCTCTGTTTACAAGACAGATGCTCTGGCCATCTGAGCTAAGGAGGCGTACCCGTTGCCGATCGCTGTGGCGCGGCGGTGGGACCGCTCCATATTACTGGACAACGCGACGATGGACGAACCGCGACCCTCCGTGAGTGAGAGCGCCACCACTTAGGCCGTCCGTACTTAGTTAGCAATTACTCACTATCGGCCAGGACTCAAACGTGCTTTCATATCAATCATGGAAATCAAGGGAAAACTTGCTGAAGCTATCAACGATCAAATCACCATGGAGCTGCAGGCCACGGTCGTGTACCGCCAGCTCGCCATCGAAATGGATGTTGCGAGCTTGCCCGGCTTCGCCAAGTGGTTCCGCGCCCAGGCCGCCGAGGAAATCACCCACGCCGAGAAGTTCATCGATCACATGGTGGACCGCGGCGGAGATCCTCAGATCGGCGACATGGCCGGACCCAACATCCAGGACAAGTCCGTTCTTGGTTGCTTCGAGTCCGCGCTGAACCACGAGCGCAAGGTCTCCGAGTCCATCCGTAACCTGTACCGCCTGGCACAGGAAGAAGGCGACATCGACTCGATGCCGCTGCTGCACTGGTTCATCAACGAGCAGGTCGAGGAAGAGGCCACCGTCGAAGGCATTTGTGATCAGGTTCGCCTGGTCCACAACGACGGCCCCGGCCTGCTCCGTCTGGACGCCGAACTCGGCTCCCGCAAGGCACCCACCGTCGCCTAACTCGACCGCACATGGGCTGAGCGACAAAGACCGGCACTGCGAATTCGCAGTGCCGGTCTTTTGCCGTCCTCTTCAGGCCTTCTTCGTCACGGCCCACCGTCAAAGGTCCCGAACGAAGGGATGTCTACTGTGGACGTGCTTACTCCTGGGTGATCTCCACGTCCGCCTGCTCCTGGCGGCCGAAGGCCCACAGCAGCAGCTCGGACGGCTCACCGCGGACCAGGTCCACGTGGCGAGCCGAACGCTTGCCGCCGCGCACTGCACCGAAGCCGTTGGCCAACAGCACTACGGAGTTGGATTCCTTGCGCAACAGCGCCGGACCCATGAGCTTGAGGATGTTCCACAAGTCCTTCTGCTCGTCGTGGAGTAACTGCCGGGCGTGCCACTGGGGTTGGGCACGGCGGACGTCCTCGTGGTGGACGAAGAACTCGCCCGTGTTCATGCGCTTGTCCACGGGCGACCAACGGCCGGGGGAGTGCAACGGCGGGCGCTCCACGAGATCGACGAGCTCGTCCCAGGGCATGTCGTTGTACTTGTTCTCCACGGTCTTGAAGTGGGAACCCAGAACCGGGACCTTAGGCGCGAAGATGCCCACGGCGGCGTCGGGCCGACCATCGCGAATCACCAGGTGGACGGCCAGGTCGCGCGCGTTCCAGCCCTCGCACAGGGTGGGGGCCTCGGGACCTACGCGGCGCAACAGAGCGGCCAAGTGGCGGCGTTCAACATTGGCGAAATTAGTCATGAAAAATCCGTTCTAGCGGTGCGTACGGTCATGGTCCACGGTAGACGGGCAGGGTGCTGATTACTAGCGACCCTCGCTCGGCGCTTCATGTGCCGCGCCTTGATTCGATGGCTGCTCCGGGGTGTCCACGGGTGCCTCCGGGGCGTTGAACTGCGAGTCGTACAGATCGGAGTAGTGGCCGCCCAGGGCGATGAGCTGCTCATGTGAACCCTGCTCCACGATCTTGCCGGATTCCATGACCAGGATGGTGTCCGCGTCGCGGATGGTGGACAACCGGTGGGCGATCACGAACGACGTGCGCTGGGCGCGTAGCGCGGCCATCGCGTGTTGCACCAGCAGTTCCGTGCGGGTGTCCACGGACGACGTCGCTTCGTCCAGGATCAGCAGCGACGGTTGCGACAAGAACGCGCGGGCGATCGTGATCAGCTGCTTCTCGCCCACGGAGATGCTGCCACCCTCCTCATCGATCAGGGTGTCGTAGCCGTCGGGAAGTGCCCGGACGAAGCGGTCCACGTACGTGGCCTTCGCGGCGTCGATGACCTCGTCGTCTGTGGCGTCCTGACGGCCGTAGCGGATGTTCTCCATGATGCTGCCGGAGAACAGCCAGGCGTCCTGGAGCACCATGCCCACCTGGGAGCGCAGTTCGTCGCGGGACAGATCGCGGATGTCGATGCCGTCCAGGGTGATGCAGCCTTCATCGATCTCGTAGAACCGCAGGATCAGGTTGACCAGGGTGGTCTTGCCCGCGCCCGTGTGCCCCACGATCGCCACGGTGTGTCCGGGCCGCGCTTCGAAGGAGAGACCCTCGATGAGTGGACGAGCGCCAGCGGCCAGCGCCTCCTTGTCGTAAGAGAAGCTGACGTGATCGAATCGCACATGTCCACTGGAGCGAGCGGGCAGGTGCTCGGTAGCGGTTTCGGGATCCTGTTCCTGGGCGTCCAGCAACTCGAAGGTGCGCTCCGCAGAGGCCACGCCGGACTGCAACTGGGTGGCCATGCCGGCCACCTGGGACAGCGGCTGCGTGAACTCGCGCGAGTACTGGATGAACGCGGTGGCATCGCCCAGGGTCATCTGACCGGTTGCCACGCGCAGGCCACCGAACACGGCGATCCCCACGTACGAGAGGTAGGAAATGAACTGCATGACCGGCATGATGGTGCCGGACATGAACTGGGCCCCGAAGGACGCCTGGAAGAGCTTCTCGTTGCGCTCGTCAAAGGTGGCGTCCATGTCGTGCTGACGGCCGTAGGCGTGCACCAACTCGTGGCCCGAGAAGGATTCCTCGATGTGACCGTTGAGATGACCAGTGGCCTCCCACTGCTGTGTGAACAACTTCTGGGAGCGCGTACCGATGAATCCCGCTGCCACGGCGGAGAGTGGGAGCGCGACCAGCGCCACCAGCGCGAGCTGCCAGGAGACGATGAACATCATCACGGTGATGCCGATGACCGTGAGCACGCTCTGCACTAGTTGCGAGAATGCTTGCTGCAGTGCGGTCTGGATGTTATCCACGTCGTTGGTCACGCGCGACATCACGTCACCGCGCTGCCGGGAGTCGAAATAGCTCAACGGGAGAGCGTTGATCTTGCGTTCGACCTCGGCGCGCAAGTTGTACACCACGCGCATCACCACGATGTTCAGGACGTAGCCCTGCAGCCACATGAGCAACGAGGCGACCGCGTACATGCCGAGCACCGTGAGGATCAGGGTGCCCAGCATGGTGAAGTCCACGCCTTGACCGGGAACGAGATCGATGGCGGACATCATGTCCGCGAGGGTGTCCTGCCCCTGCGCTCGCAGTCCGTCGATCACTTGAGCCTTTTCCACGCCCTCGGGCAGTTCCCTGCCGATCACGCCGGCGAAGATCACGTCCATGGCTCGACCCAGGACGCGAGGTGCGTAGACGCTCAAAACTACCGAGACGATCACGGCGGCGAAGACCACGATCAGGGCCAGCTTGTGAGGGAACAACAACTTGACCAGGCGGACTGCGGAGGGCCAGAAGTGCCGCGCCTTCTTGACGGGTTCTTCCATTTCGTAACTCATGAAAGCCCCCCGGTGCTCTGCTCCGCACTGAGCTGAGATTCGACGATCTCTCGATAGGTGTCGCTGGAGTCCAGCAGTTCTCGGTGAGTACCGCGGGCAGTGATCCGGCCGTGCTCCAGGACTAGGATCTGATCAGCGCCGGTGATCGTGGAGACACGTTGCGCCACGGTGACCACAGTGGAGTTTCGAGTGACAGGGCGCAATGCCTCGCGCAGCTTCGCGTCCGTGGTGACGTCCAGGGCCGAGAACGAATCATCGAAGACGTACACGCGAGGGTTTGTCACGATGGCACGAGCAATGCACAGCCGCTGCCGCTGTCCACCGGAGACATTGGTGCCACCCTGAGAAATGGGGGTGTTCAGGCCCTCAGGCTTCTCCCGCACGAAGCCATCCGCTTGAGCCACCGTGAGCGCTTCCCAGAGTTCTTCGTCCGTGGCCTCCTGGCGACCGAAGCGAAGGTTTGACGCAATGGTGCCGGAGAAGAGGAAGGGTTTCTGAGGTACGAGTCCCACGCTCGAGGCCAGTTCCTGAGGCGGGTACTCGGCCAGAGCGACGTCGTCCAGGGTGACTTTCCCCGAAACCGGGTCGAACAGCCGTGGGATCAAATTGACCAGTGAGGACTTACCCGAGCCGGTCGCACCGATGATGGCCAGGGTCTGACCCGGTACGGCGGTGAAACTGATGCGGTCCAGAACGGGGGCCTCGGCGCCGGGGTACTTGAACGTGACGTCATGGAACTCCAGCTTGCCGTGACGGGACGAGGGTTCCACGGGGCGGGCCGGGGCGTTCATGGTGGGTTCGGTGTCCAATACCTCGTTGATGCGCTCGGCGCAGACCACCGCTCGGGGGACCATCATCATCATGAAGGTGCCCATCATGACTGCCATGAGGATCTGGAGCAGGTACTGCAGGAAGGCAGTGAGGGAACCGACTTCGATGAGGCCCTGATCAACGCGCTGACCACCGAACCACAGCACCGCGGCCGTGGCGATGTGCATGATCATGTTGATGATGGGGAACATCAGGACGAACAACGAGCCGATCTGCACGGAGATGTCCGTGAGCTGTTGATTCGCGCGAGCGAAGCGCTCCGTCTCGTGGCGTTCCTTGACGAAGGCCCGAATCACGCGGATGCCGGTGATCTGCTCGCGGAGCACCCCGTTGATGCCGTCGATGCGGTCCTGCATGATGCGGAACCATGGCATCAGCTTGGCCACGATAATGCCCAGCAACACGCCCATGACCGGGATGGATACCCACACGAGCCACGACAACCCGGCATCCTCGCGGAGCGCCATGACAATGCCGCCCACGCACATGATGGGCGCCATGACCATGAAGTTCAGCCCCATAAGGGTGAGCATCTGGATCTGCTGGACGTCATTGGTATTACGTGTGATCAGAGTGGGTGCACCGAATTTGCCCACTTCACGTGCGCTGAAGGAACCGACCTGGCGGTACACCGAGCGTCGGACGTCCCGGCCCAGACCCATGGCAGCACGGGAACCGCAGTAGACGGCGATCACGGCGGCGATCACCTGCACGAAGGCGATCCCCAGCATCATGGCGCCGGTGCGCCAGATGTAATCGGTGTCGCCACGGGCCACTCCCTGGTCGATGATCCGGGCGTTGAGGCTCGGCAGGTAGAGGGTGGCGATGGTGGAGGCCAACTGGAAGATGAGTACGGCGATGATCCAGGGCCGGTAGGCGCGGGAATAGGTGCGCAGCAAACGCAAGAGCATGCGGGGTCCTGACTGTGTTCATGGTGAGCGACGCTCGACCATGACACACAGGATACGCCTGTGCTCAGACACCCAAACGGGCTAAAGTTTCGGTACACCGAAACTTTAAAGTGCACCCAGAGGAGACGCCTTGCTCAACCGGAAGACCCGAGTCGAGAATCGGCCGGCCACCCGTCGCGTCATCACGGCATTGGGTCCTGCGTTCGTGGCAGCCATCGCGTATGTGGACCCGGGCAATGTGGCGGCTAACGTGAGTGCGGGTGCAAGTTTCGGGTATCTGCTGGTTTGGGTCCTAGTGATCGCCAACGTGATGGCCATGGTCATCCAGTACCTCTCGGCCAAACTGGGCATCGTCACGGGCAAGTCCCTTCCGGAGGTCGTGGGAGAGTCCCTGCCCCGCAAGGCGCGCATCGCGTACTGGGTTCAGGCTGAACTGATGGCGGTGGCCACGGATGTCGCAGAGGTGATCGGTGGCGCGTTGGCGCTGTGGTTGCTGTTCGGAATTCCACTGCCGCTGGGTGGCGTGATCGTGGCCGTGATCTCGATGGCCGTGCTGTCCATTCAGAACCGCAGGGGGCAGCGGATCTTCGAAACCGTCATCCTGGCCATGCTGGGCATCATCACCGCGGGCTTCTTGGCGGGCCTGGTGGTCGCACCACCCGAGCCGGCAGGGGTTCTGGGTGGCATGGTGCCGCGTCTGGAGGGTTCTCAGTCCCTGGTGCTGGCGGCGAGCATGCTGGGAGCCACGGTCATGCCGCATGCCATCTATCTGCACTCGGCGTTGTCCCGCGATCGACACGGGGGCGCTCACGGTGTGCTGCACACGCAGTACCTGTTGCGAGCCACGCGGGTGGATGTGGTGATCGCGCTGATCGTCGCGGGCTCCGTCAACATGGGCATGCTGCTGCTGGCTGCACGCAATCTCTTCGGGGTGGAAGGCACTGACACCATCGAAGGCGCGCACGCGGCCATCGCGGAAGCGCTGGGGCCGGCGGTCGGGATCGTCTTCGCGATCGGCTTGCTCGCCTCGGGGTTGGCTTCCACGGCGGTCGGTTCCTACGCGGGAGACGTGGTGACGGCAGGGTTGCTGCACCGCCGAATCCCATTGTTCGCGCGCCGTATCTTCACCATGATTCCCGCGGTGGTCCTGCTGGCCGTGGGGGTCGAACCCACGGCCGCACTTGTGGGTAGTCAAGTGGTGCTCAGTTTCGGAATCGCGTTCGCCTTGATCCCGCTCGTGTGGTTCACCGGACGACGCCGCTTGCTCGGCCAATTTACGAACGGCCCGTTACTTTCGGGGTTCGGGTGGGTAAGTGCTGGGATCGTCGTGGTGCTCAACGTTGTCTTATTAGGACTTATGGCGATGGGTGTGGCTTAGGGGGTAGTAAAACCACACAAACACACATAAACTCACATATCAGTTAGGGGAACCACTGTCGCAGCCCCAACCGTGAGGTGAAAATGTTCGCTGAGGAACGTCAAGAAGAGATCGCCCGGCTCGTGGCGCAGTCCCGCCGTGTCAACGGCGCAGAGTTGGCCAAGCGATTCTCCGTGACCATGGAAACCGTGCGCCGCGATCTGGCGGTGCTGGAAAAATCGGGGAAGCTGCGACGCGTTCACGGCGGCGCTGTGTCCGCGGATCAATCCACCAGTGGGGAGCAGGGGATTGATTCTCGGCAGCGCATCAACGCCGCCGAGAAACGGCGGATCGCCGCGGCCGCACTCGACGTCCTGGACGATTCGGGTGCGGGCGCGGTGGTACTGGACGCGGGCTCGACCGCGGAAATGCTGGCCGACCTGCTGCTGCACCGTGACAACGGATTACAGGACGGTCAGGAACGACTGATCATCACCCACGCGCTGCACATCGCTGCCAAGCTGGCCGATACAGAAGGCATCGGCTTGGAGCTGGTGGGCGGGCGGATTCGCAAACTCACGTGGGCTGCCACCGGCGCCCGAGCTAGCCAGCACTACGAACAGCTCCGACCCGACATCGCATTCGTGGGATGCAACGGCATTCATGCCCAATTCGGACTCTCCACTCCGGATCCCATTGAAGCTGTCGTGAAAACGGCCATTGTCCGGGGTGCACGCCGCGTGGTTGCGATGTGCGACCACAGCAAGCAGGACCGAGAAACGCTCATGCAGTTCTGCTCCCTCCCCGAGATCGACACTTTCATCACCGATCGGGCTCCGGGTGCCGAACTCTCCCGCGCCCTCGAAGAAGCCAACGTGGAGGTGATTGTCGCGTGATCATCACCGTGACGCTCAACCCGTCCGTAGACCGCACCGTGGAACTCGCGGGACCCCTACAGCGCGGTCAAGTGCAGCGCGCCGAACGAACCCGGCAGGATCCCGGTGGCAAGGGGGTGAACATTTCGCGGGCGCTGCAGCTCAGCGGCGAGCACACCCTTGCCGTGGTGCCCGGTGACAGCCACGACCCGCTTCTGCAGGGGCTGGATGAGGCCGGAGTGCGCTACGACGCCGTGTCCGTGGGCGCACCGCTGCGGTCCAACATCACCGTGACGGAACCGGACGGCACCACTACCAAGATCAACGAACCCGGTCCCGAACTGGACTCCAACACGGTGGACCGAATCATCGACCTGTTGATCGCTCGCGGGGCGGGCGCCCAGTGGTTGGTTCTGGCCGGTTCGGTGCCGCCCGGGCCCGCTCCCAACATTTACGCGCACATCATCAACCGCGTGCGGGCGGCGCTGGGAAGCGCGGCACCTCGCATCGCGGTGGACACTTCGGGTCAGCCCCTGGCGGAGGCTGTGTCGGAGACCGTTGATTCCCAACCGGACATCATCAAGCCCAACGGCGAAGAACTTGCCGAATTACTGGACCGAAGCGATGGCGAAACCCTGGAGTCGGACCCGGCCGCGGCGGCGTCGGCGGCACGCACTCTCATCGAACGTGGCGTGGGCGCGGTGCTGTGCACACTGGGCGGCAAGGGCGCGGTCCTGGTGACCCCGAACGGTGCCTGGCACGCCGTGCACGCACCCGTGAACGTGAAATCCACCGTGGGCGCGGGGGACAGCGCCCTCACCGGGTACCTGATTGCCCACGTCCGCGGTGAAACCCCGGAGAACTGCCTACGGCAGGCCGTGGCCCACGGATCCGCCGCGGCGGCGCTGCCCGGCACCCAGATGCCCTCGATCGACACCACCACACCGCAAGCCGTGACCGTGACGGCCTTGTAGCTGGCCCTCGGGCCGGGCCGGCCCACCTACGCACACCGCGTACACCACAAGGAGCTCTCATGTCGGACCTCATCAACCCCAGGTTGGTCCTGCTGGACCAGAATCTGGGCAGCACCACTGAAGAAGTAATTCGCGAACTCGCGAATACCGTTCACCGCGAAGGCCGTGCGGAGAACGCGGATGCCCTGGCCTCCGATGCGCTCGCTCGCGAAGCCAAGAACGCCACGGGTATCCCCGGGGGCATCGGTATCCCGCACTGCCGTTCGGAAGCGGTCACCCAAGCCACGCTCGTGATGGCCCGGTTGCACCCGCCGGTGGATTTCGGCGCCAAGGACGGCCCCGCGGACATCCTCTTCTTCATCGCAGCACCGGCCGGCGCTGACCAGGCCCACCTCAAGTTGCTGTCCAAGCTCGCGCGCTCGCTCATGAAGAAGCCCTTCGTGGCCTCGCTGCGCGAAGCGGAGTCTCCCGAGCGCGTGGTCGAGCTCGTGGATGACGCACTCGGTCTGGGCGCCCCCGCCGACGCCGCTCCCACCGCCGACGGCGCCACCGCACCTTCTGCGGGCGCGGGCCAGACGCAGGCATCGACCGAATCGACGGGAACTGCGGCCGCCGGCGCAGTGGCGGGTTCCACCGCTGCCGCAGCGGCTGCGGCAGGCCCCAATACCGTGGCGCAGGGCAACGATTCGCGGGACAACGTCTCTCAGGATGCTGCCCCGCAGGGCGCAGGCGAGGGTGGCCCCCGCAGGCTCGTGGCTGTGACTGCATGCCCAACGGGTATCGCGCACACCTACATGGCCGCGGATTCGCTCAAGAACACCGCGGATGACATGGGCGTGGACCTGCAGGTCGAGACCCAGGGTTCATCGGGCGCCACTCGTCTTGACCCCTCGGTGATCCGCAACGCGGAAGCCGTCATCTTTGCCACGGACGTGGACGTGCGCGAGCGCTCCCGGTTCGCCGGATTGCCTTACATTGCCTCCGCAGTGAAACGGGGCATCGACGAGCCCCGCGACATGATCGACGAGGCCCTGGCCGCCGCGGACGATCCGGACGCCAAGCGCGTGAGCGGGGACCCGGCCGATGCGAGCCAGACCTCTGACGCCGCCGAAGGCTGGGGTACCCGCATTCGCAAGGCCGTGATGACCGGTGTCAGCTACATGATCCCGTTCGTGGCCGCGGGCGGTCTGCTCATGGCCATCGCGTTCATGATCGGTGACCCCATCGAGGTGGCTGCACAGGCGGACACGATTCTCACGACGTCGTCACTCGGCAACCTGGGTGACGTGACCTTGGGCGCCTACATCGCGGCCGTGCTGTTCAAGATCGGCAGCCTCTCGATGAGCCTTCTGGTGCCGGCGCTCGCCGCCTATATTGCGTACGGCCTGGCCGATCGGCCGGGTATCGCCCCCGGTTTCACCGTGGGTCTTGTGGCCAACTTCATGGGGGCCGGCTTCCTGGGTGGCATCGTGGGCGGTCTGCTCGCGGGTCTGTGCGCCTACTGGCTGACCCTTCCGAAGCTTCCCCGCTGGCTCGGTTCGCTCATGCCCGTGGTGATCATTCCGCTGCTGGCCACGTTGTTCGCCGGCGGTCTGATGTTCTTCCTGATCGGTGGTCCCATTGCCCTGTTCATGGAGTGGCTCACTGGCCTGCTCACCGGGATGAGCGGCGCCTCTGCCATCGCCCTGGGCGCCGTGCTCGGCCTGATGATGTGCTCGGACCTGGGTGGCCCCATCAACAAGGTGGCGTATTCCTTTGCTGCAGCCGGTCTGGGCGCGGCCACCGTTGCCAATACCGCGCCGCAGGAAATCATGGCGGCTGTTATCGCTGCAGGCATGGTTCCCCCGCTGGGCATGGCCCTGGCCTCCACAGTGCTGGGCCGCAAGTACTTCACGCCCCAGGAACGGGAGAACGGTAAAGCATCGTGGCTGCTCGGTGCATCCTTCATCTCCGAAGGTGCCATTCCGTTTGCCGCCGCCGATCCGCTGCGCGTGTTGCCCGCATCCATGCTCGGCGGCGTGGTGACCGGTGCCATGACCATGGCCTTCGGCGTCACCTCGGCCGCCCCGCACGGTGGCATTTGGATCGCGCCCGTCATTGGCGGCTTGTTCGGATTCATCCTGTCCATCCTGGCAGGCACGGTGATCACCGCCGTGACCGTGGTGGCACTCAAACACATCGGTGGCGCACGCAAGCGCGTTGCCGAGGCCACCGTTGCCGAACCCGCTCCCGTCAACGCCTAAGGGTGTGAACGACATGGAAAATACACAGTCAGAAACCACTGCAGTCCAGCTGCGTTACTCCGGTGTGGGCGTCAGCCCCGGTCGCGTGATCGCGCCGTTGATTCCCATGGCACCGCCCGTGGCGGCACCCCCTGAAGGGGACCCGCTCGTGGATGAGGCCGAGAGCGCCGTCGAACGCTTGAACGAGGCGGCCAAGGCCGTCAAAGCCGAGCTGAAGGAACGCGCCGAACGAGCCCGCTCCGAAGCCGCCGCCGAGGTCCTCAAGGCCACCTCCCTCATGGCGGGGGACAAGGCGCTCATCAAGAACGCCGCCAAGCTCGTGCGCAATCAGTCCCTGAGCCCGGAACGCGCCCTGTGGGATGCCGCCACCGGCTACGCGGACCAGATGCGCGCCATGGGTGGCTACATGGCCGAACGCGCCGCAGACATCGAGGACGTGCGCGCTCGTATCGTGGCCGAGCTGCGCGGCATGCCCGCACCCGGGGTACCCCAGCAGACCGAGCCTTTCGTGCTGGCCGCTGAAGACCTGGCGCCCGCGGACACCGCCGTGCTCGACCCGGAAACCGTGGTGGCCTTGGTGACCTCATCCGGAGGGCCGCAATCCCACACCGCAATCCTGGCCCGAAATCTGGGTCTACCCGCCGTGGTTGCGGCCAATGGTGTGACCGACATCGAGTCTGGAACGCGCGTTTTCGTCGACGGTTCCGCGGGGTCGATCATCACCCACCCGGGCGAGGAACAAGAACTGGCGGTCACTGCGTGGCACAAGGCCTCTGAACAGCTGGCCACCTTCAACGGTCACGGTGCGCTCGCGGACGGCACCGAGGTCGCATTGCTCGCCAATGTGGGCACCGCCGACGACGCCCAGGCCGCGGCCGCGGCCGGCGCCCAGGGCGTGGGGCTGTTGCGGACCGAATTCTGCTTCCTGGGCCGGGACACCGAACCCACGGTCGAGGAGCAGACGGAAGCGTACGTGGAGATCTTCAAGGCGTTCGGCTCTGCCAAGATCGTGGTGCGCACCCTGGACGCGGGAGCGGACAAGCCCCTGCCGTTCCTCACGGACACCACCGAACCCAACCCCGCGCTGGGAGTTCGTGGTTACCGCACGGACTGGACCACACCGGGTGTCCTGGAACGACAGCTGCGGGCCATCGCGGCCGCCGCGGATCAGACCGAGGCCACCGTGTGGGTCATGGCACCCATGATCTCCACGGCGGGGGAGGCCGAGCACTTCGCGGGTCTGGTCCACGCGGCGGGGCTGAAGGTGTCCGGCGTGATGGTCGAGACTCCGGCCGCGGCGATCACCGCGGAGCAGATCCTGGACCGGGTGGACTTCGTGTCCCTGGGCACCAACGACCTCACCCAGTACACGATGGCCGCCGACCGCATGCTCGGTTCGCTGGCCGAGCTCAATTCGCCGTGGCAACCGGCCGTGCTGCGCATGATCGAACGCACGGCGGCGGGTGCGCAAGCGGCGTCGTCGGCGTCGGGAGAGCACAAGAACGTGGGTGTGTGCGGTGAAGCCGCAGCGGACCCCGCGCTGGCCGTGGTCCTGGTGGGCTTGGGCGTGGACACCCTGTCCATGAGCCCACGCTCGCTGGCGGCGGTGGCCGCAGTGCTGTCCAGGGTCGATCCGGAACAGGCTCGTGCCGTGGCACAGACCGCGCTGCACGCGACAAGCGCTCAGGAAGCCCGGGACGCTGTGCGGGCACAGTTGCCCGTGTTGGAGGAGCTCGGACTCTGAGCGAAACACTCGGTGCGCCTGGGGACAGACCCGGGTGGCACGGAACACAATGGAGATACGTCTTGTCCGGGCCCCGAACCGGACAAGCGCCAACAAAGAGGAGTTGCAATGGCAGAACGCACCGCAACCGTGGCCTCGCGAGTGGGGCTGCACGCACGACCGGCAGCGATTTTCGCGGAAGCCGCCGGAGAGTACGAGAACTTGGAGATCACCATTCGTGCCGACGGCGAAGATGCCGAAGAAGGTATGGATGCCGCGTCGGTACTCTCCCTGATGTCCTTGGGGGCGGCCCACGGCGACAAGGTTGTTCTGGCCGCGGACGGCGACGGCGCCGACGAGGCCCTCGAGCACCTGGTCTCCATCATCGAGACCGACCACGATGCGGAATAGAGATTTTATTCATCTCATCGCCTGAAAAGTGACATATCGGACATCACACTGTGTGGTGTCCGATATGTCATACAGGGGGTAATGTCACGTGCTCCCGCAGTTTCGGGAGTACGGTGATGGCATGGTGCGAATTCTCATTTTGGCTGCCCTGATCGTGGCGGTAATCGCCACGCTCACAGCAGCGATACTCGGTCCCTGGGGATGGTGGATCCCCGCTGTCATTTTCATCCTGCTGCTGATTGTGGGCATCCGCGATGCCTTCCAACCCCGGCACGCGATCCTCCGGAACTTCCCCGTGCTCGGGCACGCACGGTACTTCCTGGAGGAAATCCGTCCGGAGATCCAGCAGTACTTCATCGAACGCAACTGGGACGGCAAGCCGTTCAACCGTGATCAGCGTTCCTTGATCTACTCGCGTGCCAAGGGCTTCAAGGGCGACAAGGCCTTCGGCACTGAGCTCAACGTCAACGAACCCGGTTACGAATACTTCATCCAGTCCATTGCCCCCAAGGCAGCACCGGAACTTGAGCATCGCGTGCGATTGGGCGGCCCGGACTGCAAGCAGCCCTACGACGCATCACTGCTGAACATCTCGGCCATGAGCTTCGGCTCGTTGTCCAAGAACGCCGTGTTGGCCATGAACAAGGGCGCGGCACAGGGTGGCTTCGCTCACGACACCGGCGAGGGCGGGCTGACCAAGTACCACCTGCAGTACGGTGCGGACCTCATGTGGGAATTCGGTTCCGGATACTTCGGTACCCGTACCGCCGATGGCCGCTTCGACCCGGAGAAGTTCCGTGAGAAGTCCAACATGGAACAGGTCAAGGCCATCACGGTCAAGCTGTCACAGGGTGCCAAGCCCGGTCTGGGCGGCGTGCTGCCCGGGACCAAGGTCACCGAGGAAATCGCCGAGGCGCGCGGTGTTCCCGTGGGGGAGACCTGCATCTCCCCGGCCAGCCACTCCGCGTTCACCACTCCGCGTGAACTGATCCAGTTCATCGGGCAGCTGCGTGAACTGTCCAACGGCAAGCCCGTGGGCTTCAAGCTGTGCATCGGCTCTCGCGTGGAGATCCTGGCCATCTGCAAGGCCATGATCGAGGAGAAGATCACCCCGGACTTCATCATCGTCGATGGTTCCGAGGGCGGCACCGGTGCCGCGCCGCTCGAGTACCAGGATCACGTGGGCACCCCGCTGACCGAGGGCATCATTCTGCTGCACAACGCCCTGGTCGGTTCCGGCCTGCGTGATCGCATCAAGATCGGCGCTGCCGGCAAGGTCATCTCCGGTCACGACATCGTGCGTCACATCATTCAGGGCGCCGACTTCTGCATGAGCGCCCGCGCCATGATGATGGCCGTGGGCTGCATCCAGGCTCAGAAGTGCCACACCAACAAGTGCCCCGTGGGCGTTGCGACCCAGGACCCGCGTCTGGCGCAGGCCCTGGACATCGATTCCAAGGGTGACCGCGTGGAGCGCTACCACCGTCTCACGGTGGAAGAGGCCGGGCAGATCATCGCCACCATGGGCTGTGACCACCCGGAGCAGATGACGCGCGAAATGCTGCGCCGTCGCATCACGGCGACCGAGAGCATTTCCTACGAATCCCTGTACCGCTGGCTGCGCCGCGGCGAGCTGTTCGAAGGCGTGGAAGGCGGTTGGGGCGAGGACTGGGACTACGCCAGCGCCGATCGTTTTACGTCCGGTCACCCCGGCAAGTACGTGTACAACGACCGCACGGAGTTCACCGGCGAGGGTGAGTCCGAGCGCGAGCTGGCCATGGCCGGAGCTTCCCACCAGGGTGGTTCCAGCGCCGCGACTGCCGGCGACTTGGCCTCCGGCACTGGTCGGGTCACATCCACGCAGGGAACGGGCCAGAGCAACGCAGGGACGACCAACCGTCCCGAGGGGCAGCCCGGCACGGCTCCGGGGGCTCAGCACACGGTGCAGGATCCCAACCGTGACGCATCCCATGTGGACCCGGTGGATGAGTAAACCGAGTCTGCGGGATTAGACTAAAGCTCGATCAGGGCACCTGAGGCGGCGTCGCGACCAGCGGCGTCGCCTCAGGTCCACCGAGCTACCGGTACCGAACCAGGATTGAGAGAGCCTTGCGAGAATTCACCGCACGCTTTGCCACTGACGAAGAAATTCGCGCGTGGGACTCCCACATCACGGCCAATCCCTCCGGCGGCAATCTGCTGCAGTCCGAGGCCTTCGCGGAGGTCAAGAAGGACCATGGCTGGACTCCGCGATACGTGGTGTATGAAGCCACGGACGGTTCCCAGCCCAGCTACAACTTGGCTCTCGAGAAACGAGTTCCCGGCCTGGGCAAGATCTGGTACATGATCAAAGGGCCGGACATCGAGTCGATCGACGACATGCCAGGCATTGTTGAAGCCAATAAGAAGTTTGTGGCCGGCGCAGCCAAGGGCGTCTTCGCCATCAAGTACGAACCCGAGATCCTGGCCTCCGACTACGCGAGCGGTCTGCTGGCACGTTGCGGACTCGTGAAGTCCTTCGAGATCCAGCCCAATGATTCAACGGCCGTTCTGGACACCACTCCGGACGAGAAAGCCCTGCTGAAGTCCTTGCATTCGCGCGGACGCAATGCTGTGCGCCGCGCGACCCGCGAAGGATGCGAGGTGGAACGGGTGGAACTCACCGAAGAGAACATGCGCGCCATGTACGCGCTCATGGACACCGTGGGTCAGGGACATGCGAAGGTCACCCTCCGTTCCTACGAGTACTACCGGGCCTTCTGGACGAACTTCGCCGAACGCGGCCAGGGGCGGCTGTACTTCACCTACGAGGACGGTCAGCCTTCCGTGGGTGCCTACGTGATCGCCTACGGGTCCAAGGGCACCTACAAGGACGGTGGTTCCAAGCCGCGTCGCAAGCAGTACGGAGATTCCCACCTGCTGCAGTGGCAGGCGATCCTCGATCTCAAGAACGAGTTCGAGATCGAACAGTACGATTTCTGCGGTACTCCGCCCAGTGATCAGCTCAAGAACAAAGAGCACCACTACTACGGGCTGGGTCTGTTCAAGACCAGCTTCACCAAAACGGTCGTTGACTACGTGGGCGTCTGGGACCAGCCGCTGAACAAGGCCAAGTATGCCGCGTGGGCCAATATCGGTGAAAAGGTCCAGCGCCAGCTCTGGGTCCGTCGTACAGGACAGCCGTTCTACTGATCCGTGGCGGCGTAGAAACTCGTCTGCACACCGTTTATCACCACTAGCAGTACCTGCGGGGTCAGGGAGGTTCAACGGATTTGAGCGTGACCGAACAACTTCGGGAGCTTGCCCATCACGGGTATCCATCGTCCGGGGCGGCCTCCGGTCTGGGTGAACTGGACGGCGAACCGTTCGGACCGGGCGGTGATACGTCCCTGACCGGGGCGGCCCGTCCCATCACGATGTACGGTTTCCCCTCAGCGGCCGTCAGACCCACCGAGTCGCAAGCCGCCCGTGCCGAGACCCGCGCTCAGCTCGCAACCGAAATGCAGCCGGTCGTCCCGTCGGTGCGGAGCGGTTCGGTTGCTGTGGGCGGCGTGTCCTCCGAGGTCGGTGCACTGCCCGTTCTTACCCCCAGCCAGATCGAGGCGGACAAGGCTGGATCGACCCCGCGTCCCCAGGGCGCGGCGGCTACCCGACCGGTCACTCAGGTCTCTCGTCGTGGATCCGCGCAGACCACGGCGGTCGAACGACCGGAGACCACCGGGGTGGCGCACGAGCCCGCGCCAGCTACCACGCAGGTGCCCCGTGGCGTCTATCCCTCCACACGCACCCGTGTGGCGCGATCCTCCAAGGACAAACTCAAGTCCATGATCCGGGGCGACGCCGCTCCCACCGCGCCCATGCGCGTGGTCGATCGCCTCACGGCCACGCCGTTCCACAACCTCCGGCGCTTCGGGGACAGTAACGATCGGCAAGCCCGCCGAACCCTGAATTTCGCGCTCCGGTTGGCGGAAACCATGTTCCACTACGGCGCAGATGCCCTGGACGTGGAGAACGCGATCATCGCTGTGTGCGCCACCTACGGGGTGGAGAACCTCGAAGTGGACATCACCAACCAATCGGTGACCATCAACTACGTTGCCGAAATCACCGAGACAGGCAAGCTCACGGCCGCCGGCCACAACAAGGACAACACGGGGCAGATCACCAAGTCCCGGACGAGCCAGGACGTGCTGGATGATCCCAACACGTACAGCCACACGGTGATGCGTGTGGTGCGGTCATGGACCGACAATTACGCCGGCCTGGCCAACTCGCACCAGTTGGTGACCCGCATCATCGAGGGCACCATGCCCCTCAAAGAAGCCGAGCGGGAGCTCACCGAGATCAACTCCCAGCCCAAGCCCTACCCGAAATGGGCAGTGTGGTTGGCAACCGTGTTCGCTGCAGCCACGATCACCACGGCGATCGGAGGCGGTGCGGCCGGAGCTCTGGTGGCTGCGGTGTCCTCCGTGCTCGTGCAGATCGTCTCGTCGAAACTCGGTGCCTGGCGCATTCCGGAGTTCTTCGCCCTGGCGGCCAACGCCCTGATCGTGACCCTCGCCGCCATGGGGATCTCCGCACTGGGAGTGGACCTCTCGCCACCCAGAGTCATCGCGGGTGGCATCATCATGTTGCTGCCCACCACACGCATGGTGTCGACCATGCAGGACGCCATCAACGGGTTCCCCGTGACGGCCATGGGTCGACTGATGTCCACGTCATTCGCGTTCCTGGGCATCATTGCCGGGATCGCCGTGGGCATCGCGCTGGCCGGCTACTTGGGGGTGCCGCGAATCGATGTTTCACAGTCCTCGTTCACCCCACCGGACCCAGTGACCAACACCGTCTTCATGCTCATCTCAACCGCTCTGGTTGCCCTGACCATGCAGGCCAAGCCGCGGCACATGTTCCCTGCTGTGCTCGCCGCACTGGCCGGGCTTTTGGTGTTCCACATCGGGGGCGACTACGGGCTGGGCGCGCGTCTCGATACCGCGTTGGGTGCCATTGCCACCGGCTGCGTGGCGGCCCTGCTCGCGGCCCGCTCGCGCATCCCACAGACGATTCTGGCGATCCCGGCGATGACCTACCTGCTACCGGGGCTGTCCATCTTCCGCGGTATGTACGCGATCACCGTGGAGATGGAGACGACCGGTGAAGGTTTCACCGGCCTGATCAACGCCATGGCGTCCATCGTGATGATGGCCTCGGGAGTGGTGCTCGGTAACTACTTGATGCGACCGTTCGTGGAACGCATGAAGATCTTCTCGCTGCGCAGGAATCGACGCCGTTGAAACTGCGGAGACCGGGACGCTCGACGTCGAAATACTTGAGGTCGACGGGCTTGAGGACGAAGGGTCCTCGGGTCCGACAGATCGGATTCGATAAGCGGAGTTAGAGGATCTTGCCCACGGGCAGTTTCTTCTCCGCTTGGAAGAGATCCTCCGTGCGGCCCGCGGCCCAGTAACCGGACAACGACACCTGCGAGCGTTCCAGGTTGCGGCGGTCGAAAAGTTCCTTGCGGACTTCTTTCATCGCTTCCCGTTCACCGTGCACGAAGACCTGCGCGCCGCTCAGGTCCGACGGCCACTCGGCCTGGGCAATGGCCGCCACGAGAGCGCGTTCTCCCTGCTGTTGGCTCGCTCGGTGGACCCAGCGGACTTCCACTCCGGGCGGAACGACCACGTCGGTCAGGTCGTGCTGGTGTGCCGGGTCCTGGACTTCGAGAATGGCCAGGCCCTTCGCATTCTCCGGGAGGGCCTCGACGTTGGCCAGGACTGCGGGAATGGCTGCTTCGTCCCCGGCCAGGAGGGTCCAGGAAGCGTTCGGGTCCGGCACCCATTTACCGCCCGGACCCACAGCCACCAGCCGGTCGCCCGGCTTGGCCGTGGCGGCCCAGGGACCCGCATGACCCTCCGTGCCGTGCAAGGCGACGTCGATCCACAAGGTGCCCGCGGCGGCGTCGTACCGGCGCAGCGTCATGTGGCGGGTGACCGGGAGATCGTCGGGGGCGGCGGTATCGCGCACGGACCAATAATCGGGGAACTCGCCCTCGAGAATTTCAGCGAGCGTGGTATCCGAGAAGAAGACCAGTTTGACGTACTTCTCGGGCGGGACGATGTCCTGGTAATCCTCGTGATTAAGGATGCTGCACACCACGCGCACCATGCCCGGGGAGAGCTCTCGGCGCTCCACCACCTCGAGGTTGAGCTGTGGCTTCCGAGGTTTACGCGCGGTGGTCTTTTCCATACGACCAGCCTAGGGGATGCTATTCGGCGATCGTCCAGTTGACGGGTTGGGCACCCAACTCCTCAAGCAGTGCGTTGGTGCGGGAGAACGGGCGAGAGCCGAAGAATCCTCTGGACGCGGACAGCGGAGATGGGTGAACCGATTCCACGGTGGGCGCCCCGCCCAACCATTGTTTGGTGTCCCGGGCGTCACGGCCCCACAGGATACCCACCAGGGGAGTACCACGCTGGGCCAGGGCCTTGATCGCGCATTCCGTCACGGCCTCCCAGCCCTTGCCACGGTGCGATGCGGGGGAGCCCTCGCGCACGGACAGCGCCCTGTTCAACAGCATGACGCCCTGCTCGGACCACGATGACAAGTCTCCGTGCTCCGGCGGAGCGACCCCGAGGTCGGACAGCAGCTCCTTGTAGATGTTCTGCAGAGACCGCGGGATCGGGCGAACATGCGGCTGTACCGAAAAGGACAGACCCATGGCATGGCCGGGTGTGGGGTAAGGATCCTGACCGACGATCAGAACCTTCACCTCGGACATGGGTTCCTGAAAGGCCCGGAAAATGTTCTCGCCGGCCGGAAACGTACGGTGGCCCGCGGCGTGCTCGCTGCGGAGAAACTCACCCATCTTGCGAATGGTCGGCTCCACGGGTTCGAGTGCCCGTGCCCAGTCATCGCTCATGATCTCGTTCAAGGGACGAGGGTCGGCCATGAACCGGCCTCCATTCACTAGCGGGTACGGATAACGGTACGAGATTACCGGTTAGGGTGGCTGTCATGGCTGAACCAGACGACGGGCTCGATTCCCTGGACAAGGCCATCCTGCAGCTGGAATCCGAACACTGGAAATATCGCGGTGCCAAGGAATCGGCGATTCGTCAGCGCCTGGGGCTGAGCCCGGTCAATTACTACCAGCGGCTCAACGCGTTGATCGACCGCGACGACGCCGCTCGGTTCGCACCCATGCTCATCTCGCGTTTGCGCCGAGCACGGTTGCGCTGACGAGCCGCCCCCTGCTGCGGCGGCGGGTAGGAGAACGCCCCGCGCACGTGGGATAGTAGAGACAAACCCTGGCTGACCGGAAGCATGGACCATGAGCGAATACCCCCGTGACGAATTCGACGACGTTCCCGAGGACGGAACCCGTCAAGGTGCCCACCGAGGTCATAACCCTCAAGCGCGCACCGGTTCTCGCAAGGGTTTCCTCGCAATCGTCGGAGCTGGAATCCTCGCGCTCGCCGTCGGCGCCGTCGCGTTCGTGAATGCACCGCGCACCGCGCAGGACGCGGTTGAAAACACCCCGTCGCCATCGGGCAACATCACCACCAGCACTACTGAGCCGAGCCCGTCCGAATCCTCCGAGGACCCCTCGGAGGAACCCTCGGATCCGGCGTCGCCGGCAGTACCCGCCGTTCCCGGTGAGGGTGAAGGACCAGGTCAGAACCCGGCCGTGCCGGCGGACCCGGCTGCTCCGGAGGCACCCGCTGCTCCGGAGGCACCCGCCGCTCCGGAAGCGCCGGCACCTCCGGCCGCCCCCGCACCTCCTGCTGCTCCGGCGCAGCCTGGCCCGGAGGTTCCGGCCAATCCTGCTCCCGAGGCGCCTCTCGAGGAGCCGGCCGTACCGGAAGCCCCGGGCGGTCAGCCTGGCGGCGCGCCTGGTGGGGCACCTGACGGTGCGGATACAGGTGCCGCTGACGTGGCCCCCGGCGAGGCATCCACCCAGGAGCAAGCGGGCGCCGCAGAGGCTCCCATGGATGTAGTCGATTCGGCTGCGGGGGCCCCTGGTGATGCGGTTACGGACGCCGGGCGTGAATCCGCGGCCGCAGCCGCCACAACTCCGGCTGACTGAGCTGCGGTGTCCGGGGACGTTTCAGCCCCGAATGAAACCTGAGTTTTGGTCACTCAAGGTGTTTGCACTCTCCGTGGTCGAGTGCCAGTATTGACTTAGCACTCAGTTGAGTGGACTGCTAAACCCGGGTCCGGGTGAGGCCCACTCACACGAATGAGTGAAGACCATCCATCACGGTGAGGTGCGTTTCACGCGGGTGAGGACCCACGCGAGCCATCGTCCGTCGCGGGCATCGTGATGAATAGATTTGTTTGTCAACCGTCCAGGAGGGACGCAACACATGGCAAAGATGATCGCTTTTGACGAAGAGGCACGCCGCGGACTCGAACGGGGCTTGAACACCCTGGCCGATGCCGTCAAGGTGACCCTTGGCCCGCGCGGACGCAACGTTGTTCTGGAGAAGGCCTGGGGCGCTCCCACCATCACCAACGATGGTGTGTCGATCGCCAAGGAAATCGAGCTCGAGGATCCGTACGAGAAGATCGGCGCGGAGCTCGTCAAGGAAGTTGCCAAGAAGACCGACGATATCGCCGGTGACGGCACCACCACGGCCACCGTGCTTGCACAGGCCCTGGTCAAGGAAGGCCTGCGCAACGTTGCCGCCGGTGCCGACCCGCTGTCGCTCAAGCGCGGTATCGAGAAGGCTGTTGCCGCCGTGACCGAGGAACTGCTGTCCTCGGCCAAGGAGATCGAGACCGAGGAAGAGATCGCTGCAACCGCTTCGATCTCCGCCGCTGACCCCGAGATCGGCAAGCTCATCGCCGCTGCGATGGAGAAGGTCGGCAAGGAAGGCGTCATCACGGTCGAGGAGTCCAACACCTTTGGTCTGGACCTCGAGCTGACCGAGGGTATGCGCTTCGACAAGGGCTACCTGTCCGGTTACTTCGTGACCGACGCAGACCGCCAGGAAGCGGTCCTCGAGGATCCCTACATCCTGATCGTCAACTCCAAGATCTCCAATGTGAAGGATCTGGTCCCCGTTCTGGAGAAGGTCATGCAGGCTTCCAAGCCGCTGCTGATCATCGCCGAGGACGTCGAGGGCGAGGCCCTGGCCATGCTCGTGCTGAACAAGATGCGCGGTGCCGTGAAGTCCGTTGCTGTCAAGGCACCCGGCTTCGGCGACCGTCGTAAGGCTCAGTTGGCCGACATCGCCATCCTCACCGGTGGTCAGGTCATCACCGAAGAGGTCGGCCTGTCCCTCGAGTCCGCAACCCTGGACCTGCTGGGTACCGCTCGCAAGGTGGTTGTCACCAAGGACGAGACCACGATCGTCGACGGCGCCGGCACCCAGGACGAGATCGAGGGCCGCGTGGCTCAGATCCGCGCCGAGATCGCCAACTCCGACTCCGACTACGACCGCGAGAAGCTGCAGGAGCGTCTGGCCAAGCTGGCCGGCGGTGTGGCAGTGCTCAAGGCCGGTGCCGCAACCGAGGTCGAGCTCAAGGAACGTAAGCACCGCATCGAAGATGCTGTGCGTAACGCCAAGGCCGCCGTGGAAGAGGGCATCGTGGCCGGTGGTGGCGTTGCACTGATCCAGGCCGGTCAGAAGGCCTTCGACAAGTTGCAGCTGACCGGTGACGAAGCAACCGGTGCCAACATCGTCAAGGTCGCCATCGACGCACCGCTCAAGCAGATTGCCGCTAACGCCGGCATGGAGCCCGGCGTGGTCGTGGACAAGGTGCGCGGACTGGAGACCGGTCACGGTCTCAACGCCGCCACTGGCGAGTACACCGACCTGATGGCTGCGGGCATCAACGACCCGGTCAAGGTGACCCGCTCTGCTCTGCAGAACGCGGCCTCCATTGCCGGTCTGTTCCTCACCACCGAGGCCGTCGTGGCCGACAAGCCCGAGCCCGAGGCTCCTGCCGGTGCCGGCGCGGATCCCATGGGTGGCATGGGCGGCATGATGTAAGCAGTGCCTTAGGGCACGCTTGACCGCCGCCTCGCGCGGTCCAGCCGTGACAGAGCCCCCGGAGCGCAGTTCAGCTGCGTCCCGGGGGCTCTGTCGTGCGCTTATGATCGGACGTAACCAGGGGAGGCGTACCGTGTGGGAATTGGACGAGCAAGTATGGGCTCAGGCCACTGCGGTGCTCCTTGCATTCGGACTGTGCACCGTGGTGGGAGTGGAGCGGCAGCTGAGGCGAAAATCCGCGGGAGTCCGCACCCATGCGTTGGTGGGCACCGGTTCCGCTATTTTCACGCTGGTTTCGGCCTACGGTTTCCACGCACTTCCCGGAATCGAACAGGGACCGGGGGACCCCTCGCGCATTGCCGCGCAGGTCGTCACGGGAATCGGCTTCCTGGGTGCGGGGGTCATCTTCTTGCACAAGGACGTGGTGCACGGATTGACCACGGCAGCGAGTGTGTGGGTGGCTGCCGCGGTGGGGATGGCCTGCGGGGCCGGGCTCTTTGCCTTGGCGGTCCTCGGCACTCTGATCCAACTCTTCGTCTCGTTGGTGCTCAAACCCGTCTCGGCGTATCTGCTTCGGTTCCCGGGCCGGCGGACCATCGAACTCCGTTACGAGGATGGCAAGGGAGTGCTGCGCTCCGTGCTGACCATGGCAACGGAGTTGGACTTGGCGGTCACGGTACTGCGCACGGACCGGGTGTATACGAGTTCCGGACCTCACGTGGTCATGGTGCTCAAGATGCTGGGGCGTACGGATGTGCACCGAGCCGTGGTGGAATTCTCCGAGGTACCCGGGGTGATTTCAGCCGCGGTCATGCCGGAACCGGAGGCTGACGAGTAGTGGGTTATTGCCTGTCGGAGTCTTTTGCAAAGATGATCGCATGACGATTATTGCTGCGGCGGACGGTTCTGCCCTGGGAAATCCCGGCCCTGCCGGCTGGGCCTGGTTCATCGACGAGACCTCGTGGCGGGCCGGTGGCTGGGATCACGGCACCAACAACATGGGTGAGCTCACAGCGGTATTGAATCTCTTGGAATCGACCCGTCACATCCCTGACGAGCCGCTCAAGATTTTGTGCGACAGCCAATACGTCATCAACTCCATCACCAAGTGGATGCCGGGGTGGAAGAAGAAGGGCTGGAAGAAGAAGGACGGCAAACCCGTTCTCAACGTGGACATCATGAAGGCCCTGGACCGGGAAATGGCCGGGCGTACCGTGAAATTCGAATGGGTCAAGGGCCACGCAGGACACGAACTCAATGAAGCGGCGGATGAACGTGCCCGTGCCATGGCCTCCGCCTATCAAGCGGGTGGCGTCGAAACGGATATGCCCGTGGGCCCCGGATTCCGCGACCGTGACGGGTTCGTGCAGGATCCACCGTCGCAGCGTTCAGTACCGGAATCTGGCGCGGCTTCGACCATCGAATCCCACGATGAGCCGGACCTGTTCTCGGAACTGTGGGCGCAGGAGGGCGAGCCCGCGAGCGAGGAGCCTCATTCGGCTGAACGGATTGCGCAAGACACCGATCCGGTTGAGCACCTGCTCACGCTCGAAACCTCATTATTGGCACCGGGCTCAACGGCGGAACGACGCGCAGAATTGCTCCACGAGGACTTTGAATTCGTGGCTCGTGACGGCTCCGTCGAGGATGCTCGAAGCTTCATCGCGGAGCCTCGGGACTTCCTCTCGAATGCTCGACCGGACCTGAGCCACAGCAGCGCAGTAGCGCTGGGCTCCGGTGCCTATCATCTCTCGTACCGGCTCACCGACAGTGCCACCGTGACCCGGCGAAGCTCACTGTGGATCCGCGAGGACCACCACAACGAAATGGGGCCGTGGTTGTTGCGCTATCACCAGGTCACGACGGAGAGCTGATCCCACTCAGCCAGCGAACATGCGGGCGTTGGCCGCCTCGGTTTCCGCGTACTGGTGACCCGCGGTGGTCAGGGCTTGATTGATCTGGGCCATGGCCTGTTCCATCTGCGCCTGAGCGGCACGCCACGATCTGAAGGCCTCCTGGAAGTTGGCGGACGCCGTACCGGTCCAGGAATTCTGCAGATCGGTGAGCGTGGAAGTCATGCCGTTGACCTCACCCGTCAAGCGTTCGATATGGCCTTGGGCCTGTTGAGATTTGGCGGCAATGGTGTCGCTGTCGACCACGAACTGTGCCATGACTGTCTCCTTGCGGTGGGTGTGGGCTTCCGGGGAACCCCGAGTGCTCATACCGTAGGCAGCCCCGCGGCCCGTCACCGGGGCCATCTGGACGGCAGTGGATTCAGTCGACGGTCGGAGCGTTGTCCACAGGTTCATAGTGCGGCACCCGCACGGTGAAGGTTGCACCACCACCGCCTGTCTCCTCGAGCTTCACGGTGCCGTCGTGCTGTTCCACGATCGCCGCCACGATGGACAGCCCCAAGCCGGTGCCACCGGTCTCACGGGTCCGAGAAGAATCAGCCCGGTAGAAGCGCTGGAAAACCTTGTCGGCGTCATCTCCGTGGATACCGGGACCGTGATCGCGGACCTGAAGCACCGCATTGGACCTTTCGTCCACGCTTGGTTCCAGGCCCACGGCCAACTCGATCGGTGAGCCGGGCGGGGTGTAGCGCAGGGCGTTGGTCAGGAGGTTGGCCACGACCTGGCGGAGTTTGGACTCGTCTCCGTAAGTCCAGGCTTGCTCCGGTGCGCTGTCCTCAAGACCCACCACCTGCACCGCTCGGTCCGGAGCGGTCGCGTGCGCGTCCGAGGCAGCGTCATAGGCGAGGTGCAGTAGGTCCATGTGCTGCATCGTGGCGGGGCGGCGCTCATCCAGTCGTGCCAGCGTGAGGAGATCTTCCACCAGCTGGGTCATCCGTTTGGCCTCGGATTCGATGCGGTCCATTGCCTTGCCCACGTCGTCCGGATTCTGCAGGGCACCGTGCCGGTACAGCTCCGAGTAGCCGCGAATGGACACCAGCGGAGTGCGCAATTCGTGGGAGGCATCGGCCACGAACCTGCGCAGCTTGGTCTCGGACCGGGTGCGCGCCTCGAAGGCGTCCTCGATGTGGCCGAGCATCGTGTTGAGCGACATGGACAGCTGCCCGATCTCGGTCTGGGAGTTGTACCCTTCCATGCGTTGCGACAGGTCGCCTTCAGCGATCTGGGCGGCCGTGGATTCCACTTCTCGCAGGGGCGCAAAAGCCCGTGTGACCAGAACCCACCCCACTGCCATTGCTGCCAGCAGGGTCGCGACACCGAAACTGAAGGTCAGCAGTGACACCGCGGAAATGATCGAGTTGGTCCGGTCCAGCGGTTGAGCCACCACCACTGCCATGTCGTAGTGCTCGAGTTTGGCGGGCATGACCCGCCATTTCCGTTCGGGTGCACCAATGGCGGAGACCGTGGTGGGTTTCAAGTTGTGGGACACCACGTAGGAGAGATTCATGCCGGTCAGGTCCGGTGCGGGACGAGTTGCACTGGAATCCTGGCTGTTCTCCGCGGCGGCAATCACATTGCCCTGGGCATCCAACAGATACCCGGCATGGGGAACAGGGGTGGCAATGGTCCCTTCGAGCTCGTCCAGGAGCACCGTGGACACCGAGGTCACGGACTGCCTCAGCTCTTGATCCGTGTTGTCGACCAGGGTGTCTCGCAGCACGGAAATGGCCACCAGCGAGGTGACGAGGATGCTGGTGGCCAACAGCAGGCCCGTGAGGACCATGAGCTGCGAGCGCAGCGACGCGGAACGCCACCTGCGGGAAATCTGGGACAAGGGATCAGTGGCGCTTGTCGGACGAGCGCAGTAGGTAACCCACACCGCGCTTGGTGTGGATCAGCGGCGCTTGTTCGGGATCGTTGTCGATCTTGCGGCGAAGGTAGGAAATATAGGATTCCACGATGGATGCGTCACCGTTGAAGTCGTACTCCCACACGTGGTCCAGGATTTGCGCCTTGGAGAGCACCCGGTTGGGGTTGAGCATCAGGTAGCGCAGGAGCTTGAACTCGGTGGGGGAGAGATCGATCTCCCGATCGCCGCGGAACACCTCATGGGCGTCGTCGTCGAGCACCAGATCGTCCACGTGCAGGCGGGAATCCTCTTCTTCGAGAGGCTGGGTGCGGCGCAGGACGGCGCGAATACGAGCGACCACTTCATCCAGGCTGAAGGGCTTGGTCACGTAGTCGTCACCACCCACGGTCAGACCGGTGACCTTGTCATCGGTGTCGTCCTTGGCGGTCAGGAACAGGATGGGAAAGTGCCGACCGGCAGCGCGAAGCTTGCGGGTCACGGAGAATCCGTCCATGTCCGGGAGCATGACGTCCAGTACCGCGAGGTCCGGGTTCTCGGCCTCGGCCTTGAGGAGCGCGTCACGTCCGTTGGCGGCGGTCACCACCTCGAAGCCGGCGAAGCGCAGCGACGTTGCCAGCAGCTCAAGGATGTTGGGTTCGTCGTCCACGACGAGCAGTTTGGCCTCAGGAGTCTTATCGTTCACCACTCCAGTGTCTCGGAGTTTCCTGAACACAGACTGAGGTGAATCCTGTTGTTTTCTGGACGGGCCCGACGCCGTGTGGTCGGCTTCAGCGGCGGCGTCGTCTGAGAGCCGTGCGGGCCAGTTCGACGCACATGAGCATGAAGGCCACCGGGAAGAAAATGGCGGGGAAGATGGTGAAGCCACCCCACACGACCTGCCCCATGAGAGCGGCGACCAAAACGATGACGAGCGCCACTGAACTCAGGGCGGCCAGGGCCAACGCAAGCATCCCGATGGCGGAGAGCTTGCCCTTTGACTGTGGGCGAGACGGGCGGGAGGCTTCTGGGCGCGCGGGATCAGACATGGTCACCAAGGTACCAATTCCGCTCACGCGGTGGGTGAACAGCGGCGCTGGGTGCTCCGGCGAGAGGATAGACTCAAGAGTTCTTAGAAGACCATGAACGCCCCGCCCACCTGGGCCGGAGCGAGACAAGAGAAACTGAGGTGATCCGCGTGCCCACGGGCAAAGTCAAGTGGTTCGATTCCGAGAAGGGTTTCGGCTTCCTGGCAACGGATGATGGGCAGGAAGTGTTCTTGCATTCCTCCGCCCTGCCGCAAGGCGTCACCACGGTGAAGCCGGGGACCCGCATGGATTTCGGCATCGCCGCCGGACGCCGCGGCGCCCAGGCGCTGTCCGCGACCCTCATCGGCAAGCCGCCGTCGGTGGCTCGCAACACCCGCAAGCCGGCCGAGGAAATGGCCGTCCTGACGGAAGATCTGATTCGACTGCTGGACGACATGTCCAACGGACTGCGCAAGGGGCGTTACCCGGACCGCGCTCACGGACACAAGATCGCCTCCATCCTTCGGACCGTGGCGGATGAGCTCGATGTCTGAGGAAACCACTCCGCAACCCGAGGCGACCGCCGAGATCGCGCAGCAGCCCGCCGCTGTGGCGACCGCACGACGCCGCACGCCCAAGCAGGATGCGACTCTCGCGCAGGCCGTTGAACTCGCACGTCAGGCGGTCGTGGATTCAGCGGGCGCGGAGAACGTGGGTGAACACCTGGGTCTCGACGTTCACGAAGATCGTTTGCTGACCCACCTCTTCGACTGCACCATGGCCGGTTACCCGGGATGGACATGGTTCGCCACTGTGGCCAGGGCACCACGGACCAAACTGGTGACCGTATGTGAGGTCGGCCTATTGGCAGGGGAGAAGTCCCTCCTGGCTCCGGAATGGGTGCCGTGGGAGGAGCGCATGCAGGCGGTCAACGAGCAGAACGAGGACGAGCGAGGCGAGGACGAGGATACCGCGCCCTCCGAATCCGGTGACGCATCCGAGATCGGCGAGGTCTACGAGAGTGCCGAAGCGGACCAGCAGCCCCAGGATGCGGACTCTGAGTCGTCCGAGTCCGGCGAAGCCTCCGTATCCACCGGCACGCTCGAAGCATCCGATTCCGAGGCCCCCTCTGCCATCCCGGACCAGGCCACCGCAGCAGATGCGCATGACCAGGACGAGGCGTCATCGTAAGACCCCCTTCCTCCTCCGACGAAACCAACGAACACCCCGACCCCGCGGTAACGCCGGGGACGGGGATGTTTCGTTCTCTGAGGATCCGCAATTACCGCTTGTGGTTCACCGGTGCATTGGTGTCGAATATCGGCACGTGGATGCAGCGCACCGCGCAGTCCTGGTTGGTCTTTGATGAACTGACCGATCACGACGCCACTGCCATGGGCGTGGTCATGGCCCTGCAGTTCTTGCCGCAACTGTTGCTGGCCCCTTACGCGGGCGTCACGGCAGATCGTTACGATCGCCGCAAAATTCTTCTGGTGACGCAGACACTCATGGGCCTGTTGGCCGCAGGCTTGGGCCTGATGGTTCTGTTCGGCGTGGCGGATCTGTTCACCGTCTACGCCTTCGCCCTGGGGCTCGGCATCGTGGCGACCTTCGACGCACCGGTTCGCCAGACCTTCGTGTCCGAAATGGTCCCGGACACCCACCTGTCCAACGCGGTGGCCCTGAACTCCACCTCATTCAACTCTGCGCGGTTGATCGGCCCCGCCGTGGCTGGCGTTCTGGTGGCTGCCATCGGCTCCGGCTGGGTGTTCCTGTTGAACACTGTGACGTTCGCGGCCATGATTGCCGCGATCCTCGCCATTGATGACAACCAATTACGGTTGATGCCGAAGACCAAACGCGGCCGCGGTCAGATCCGCGAGGGTATGGCCTACGTGGTGCACCGACCGGACTTGGTTGCGGTGATGGCCACCATCTTCATGATCGGCACGTTCGGCATGAACTTTGCCGTGTACCTGGCCGCTATGGCGGGTTCGGAGTTCGGGCGCGGTTCGCAGGAGTTCGGTGCGCTCAACTCGATGCTCGCGGTCGGCACGGTCACGGGCGCGCTGTTGGCAGCCAAGCGAGCGCGGGCCAGACTGCGCTTCCTGTTCGCGGGCTGCATCGCGTTCGCACTGTCGACCCTGGGCGCAGCGACCGCACCGTCCCTGCTGATCTTCGCGCTGTGGCTCATTCCGAGTGGCGTCTCGGCCATGACCATCATGACAACGGCCAACGCATACGTTCAGTCCACTACCTCACCGGTGATGCGAGGCCGAGTCATGAGTCTCTACATGGCCATCTTCATGGGAGGCACGCCCATCGGCGCGCCGGCGGTCGGCTGGCTCACCGATACCCTGGGCGCTCGCTGGGGTATGGGTTCAGCGGTCGCAGCCGGCCTCATTGGCGCGTCGATCGGTGCGTGGTTCTTCTGGCGGTTGCGCAGGGAACAAAGCAAGGTTCACGAGGAACCGGCGGTCGAGTAGGCGAGACATCCGGTACAGGTGAGCGGGCGGCGTCGTGAATCACGACGC
>JAFAAV010000071.1 GCA_023426375.1 Actinomycetes bacterium
CTTGTCACCCAGTTCTGATTCCAGCTTCTGGCCGGCATCTTCGTTGATATCCACGGCGACGACGCTCGCACCTCTGCGCGCCAGCACCCGGCTCAACGCGCCTCCAATACCGGAGGCTCCACCCGTCACAATGACCACTTTGTTCTCTAGTTGCATGGTGCCAGCCTAGAAACGGACCCTGTGAGCACTCTCCAGGATGGTGTAGAGAGGAAACATGGATCAGTTGCCCGAAGACCTCGTTGCCGACCTTGACGTCACCCGTGTTCAGTCGCTGAGCGGTGGTGACACCGCCGCGGCTTACCGACTGGAGACATCCGATGGGCCGTTGTTCGCCAAGACGATGCTCGACGCCCCCGCCGGTGTCTTGGAGCTGGAGGCCGCCGGACTCGAAGCGCTCCGTTCGGCGGCACAGCCCGAGGTGTCGGTGCCGCGCGTTATCCGCGTGACGGAGCACGGGCTGGTACTGGAATGGATTGACGAATCCTACGGGGCGGGTAACGCCTCGACCGAGGCCGAGTGCGGCAGGGGTCTCGCTCAGATTCACCGCGCCGAGGCGCCGCATTTCGGTGGGCTGGACCCTGAGCTGCCCCAGCGCGTCGGCTCGTTTCCGGTGGATCTCTCACCGACCGATGACTGGGCTGATTTAATGCTGCACCGTCGGATCGAACCGTTGCTGCACACGGCCATCGACTCGGGCAACCTGGACCCGGGTGCGCAGGATCTCTTGGAAGAGCTAGCGCCGCGCGCGGCCGAACTTGCAGGTCCTGTCGAGCCACCCAGCCTGCTCCACGGGGACCTGTGGGCGGGCAATCGCGTGATCGATTCCAACGGTCGGAACTGGCTGATCGACCCGTCCTCGTTCTACGGGCACCGCGAGTACGACCTGGCCATGATGCTGTTGTTCGGCGGTTTCGGCGAGGCCTGCTTCAACGCCTACGACGACGTCTATCCTCTCACCGACGGCTGGCAGGAGCGCGTCCCGTGGTATCAGCTGCCGCCGCTGCTGGTGCACGCCATCCGTTTCGGTGGGGGTTACGGAAATTCAGTGATGCGCGCGCTCAAGCAGCTCCGCTGAAGGCGGCAGTTGGACAGTTCCCACCGTTTTCAAGCATGATGGTTATCAACTTTTCTAACTACTAGAATTTCGAGGTTGTTGATGGCTGAGTCGCGGTTCAGGCCCGATTCTGTCAGCCCTCAAAGCCGACAATTGCGCCGCGTTGTCCAGCTCAACGAAGAAATCGGCTACCAGGTCCGCAGGATCATGGGTCTCAAGGAAACCGATTACGCTGCCATGGCGATCCTGATGCGCGAGCCCATGGGACCCACGGAGTTGGCCCGCACACTTCACATCACCAGTGCGGCAGCCACGGCTGTGGTGGACCGACTGGTTCGTGCGGGGCACGCGGTCCGAGAGCCGCATCCGGACGATCGCCGGCGCATGATCATCAGGGCCGTTGATGCCTCCCGGGCCAAGACCATGGAGCACGTCTACCCCATGATGAGCATGGTTGAGGACGAGTTGGAGAAACTCGATGCAGCGGGCCGCGAGGCGGTCTTGCAGTTTCTCATGGGCACTGCGTCCTCGCTCGAATCCTACCGAGATGAGCTGAAGGACCGCCCGGTGCAAGCACAGGACACCTTGGACCTTTGGACGTCCGAGCGAGTAACCGAGGAGCAGTCATGACTTCTTCGAGGCTCACTCAGGTTCAGCACGTGGATACATCAGCTCTTCGGAGCGCGGGCGAAGTATCCGATGGTCTTACGTGGGGCGCATTCCGTGAAGCGGTCACCGAAGAACTGGACGCCTACTTCGACGGACTCAAAGACACGGTCACGCAGAGCCCCGGTTTTCCCTTGCTGCGCTCCCGCGTCCGCGAACAGGTCACGGGCGGCAAACTGCTGCGCCCGCGTCTGACCCACTTGGCCTGGCGTGCGTTCGCGGGTCACACCGAACCCATCATGCGGGGCGAAACCCGCAACGTACCGGATCCGGACTGCGTGCGTTTGGGTGCGTCGTTCGAGCTGCTGCACGCGGCACTTCTGGTCCACGACGACGTTGTGGACCGTGATCCCGTGCGTCGTGGGCGCCCCACGGTGGGGGAGCAGTACCGCAGGGACGCGCACGATGCGGGAGCGCCGTCGAACGAGGCGCAACATCTTGGTGAGGCCGCCGCGATCATTGGCGGAGACCTACTACTGGCGGGCGCTCTGCAGTTAGCCACCACGTGCACCGCGGATCCGGCACGCCTGCAGCCCGTGGCCGCCGTGGTGTTCGACGCCGTGACCGCGTCGGCAGCTGGTGAGCTGGACGATGTGCTGCTGTCGATGCACCGTTACGGCCGCGAACATCCCGCCGTGCAGGACATCCTCGACATGGAACGGCTCAAGACCGCGACCTACTCGTTCGAAGCTCCGCTCAAGGCCGGTGCACTGTTGGCCGGCGCGAGCCCGGACGACGCCGCTCGGCTCGCCCAAGCGGGCTCGCGGATCGGAGTTGCCTACCAGGTGGTTGACGACATTCTGGGGACGTTTGGTGATCCGCAGATCACGGGTAAATCCACCGAAGCGGACCTGCGCGAGGGCAAGGCCACTGTGCTCACGGCCCACGGGATGAAGGACGCCCGCGCCCGTCAGGCGCTCACCGATTTCGCCGCAGGACGCGTCTCCGTGGGCCAGGTGAAAACGGCCCTCGCGGAAGCCGGCGCGGAGACCAGCGCCGTGGAACTCGCGACCGAACTTGTTGCGCAGGCTCAAGAGGCATTGGATCAGCTGCCCTTGCCTGATGAGGAACGAGCCGAACTCGATGCCATTTGCCACTACGTGCTGCACCGGAGGAAATAAATGACTCGACTCGTGACACCTCCCAGCACCCCGCTCCCGCTGTACACCCGCACCGCTGCCGCGGCGGCGGGTCAGGTCATCGGGCGCTACTCCACGTCCTTCTCGTGGGCGTGCCGCACATTGCCCCGCGACTGCCGCAGGGACATCGCCAGCATTTACGCGCTGGTGCGCGTGGCCGACGAAGTGGTGGACGGTACCGCATCCGCGGCGGGGCTCGCCAAGGGTTCCGTGCGCACCGCGCTGGACGATCTCGAAGCTGAGGCCGAGCAGGCATTGGCGAGCGGGTTCTCCACCAATCTGGTGGTGCACGCGTTCGCGGACGTTGCCCTCCGTCACGGGTTCGGTAGTGAATTGACCGCTCCGTTCTTCGCATCGATGCGAGCGGACCTGGATGTGGCCGAGCACGACCCGGACTCGCTGGAAACCTACATCTACGGTTCCGCAGAGGTCGTGGGTCTGATGTGCCTGGAAGTGTTCATGGACCTTCCGGGAACGCAGGCGGAGACCGCCGAGCAACGCGAGATGCTACGGGCCACCGCACGCAGGTTGGGCGCAGCGTTCCAGAAGGTCAACTTTCTGCGCGATTTGGGCGCGGACCACGACCAGCTGGGCCGCACCTACTTCCCGGACACGGACCCCGCAGATTTCGGGGAGGCCGAGAAGAACGCTTTGCTCGCGGACCTTCACGCGGATCTCGACGCCGCCGTGCCCGGCATCCTCGCCCTTGACCGGCGCGCTGGCCGTGCGGTGCTACTAGCCCACGGCCTGTTCCACGAACTCGCCCGAAGGATCGCGGACGTGCCCGCAGCCCAACTGACGCAGCAGCGGATCAGTGTTCCCACCGCCGTCAAGGCGCGGATCGCGACCAGTGTGCTCACCGGTTCGCGCGCTAGCGCTTTACACGCAGGATCGCGAGGTGCCTCATGAGTCGCACGGTAGTGATCGGTGGCGGATTCGCGGGACTGGCCACGGCCGGTTTGTTGGCGCAGGACGGCCACCATGTGCTGCTGCTCGAGCAGCAGGAGACCCTGGGCGGTCGCTCCGGGCGCTGGTCCGCACGGGGGTTCCGGTTCGACACCGGCCCCAGCTGGTACCTCATGCCCGAGGTGATCGATCGCTGGTTCCGTCTCATGGGCTCCAGCGCCGATGAAGAACTGGACCTGCGTCAGCTCACGCCCGGCTACCGCACGTTCTTCGAACAGCACCTGGATTCCGAACCCGTGGACGTGGTGTCCGGGGAAGCAAGCGAGCTCTTCGATCATCTGGACCCCGGGTCCGGCGCTGTGTTGACCCAGTACCTCGATTCCGGTGCTGAGGTCTACGAGCTGGCCAAGAAGTACTTCCTCTACACGAACTTCACCAAGCCCCTCGAGTTCATGACCCCCGAGGTGCTCAAGAACTTGCCACGGCTCGGCGCGCTCCTGAGTGATTCCATGGAGGGGTACATCGCCAAGCGGTTCCCAGACCCGCGCGAACGCCAGATCCTGGGTTACCCGGCAGTGTTCCTGGGGGCCGCGCCGGATTCCGCCCCGGCCATGTACCACCTGATGAGCCACCTGGATCTCACGGACGGAGTGCAGTACCCGCAGGGTGGTTTCGCCGCGCTCGTGGACGCCATGGAGCGACTTGTACGCGAGGCCGGAGTGGAAATTGTCACCGGCGCCACGGTCACCGGTATCGACGTGAGCTCTTCCGTCTCACTCGTTCCCGGCCGACGTCGCGGCACGGTCACCGGCGTGCGGTACCGCCTCGAGGACGGGACGCAGCAGCGCGAGGCCGCGAGCGTCGTCGTCGGCGCAACCGACCTGCACCACCTACAAACTGAATTGCTCCCCCCGCCGTTCCGCGCGCCCGAATCGCGCTGGAAGCGCCGAGACCCGGGACCCTCCGGCGTGCTCGTGTGCTTGGGTGTGCGCGGAAAGCTACCCGAGCTGGTCCACCACAATCTGCTGTTCACGGCGGACTGGCCGGACAACTTCGCGCGCATCGCGGAGGGCAAAGAACTTGCGGACGAGACATCCATGTACGTGTGCATGACGTCCGCGACAGATCCGGGGTCCGCCCCGGATGGCGACGAGAACCTGTTCATCCTGGTTCCGTCACCCGCCGTGCCCGCATGGGGACGAGGAGGAATCCACACGGCTGAGGTGAACCAGCCCGGTTCACCTCAGGTCGAAAAGGTGGCCGACGCCGCCGTGGCCCAACTCGCCCAATGGGCAGGCATCGAAGACCTGGCAGAGCGGATCGAGGTACGCAGAACCTACGGTCCCGCTGATTTCGTGTCCAACGTGAACGCGTGGCGCGGATCTCTGCTGGGCCCCGGGCATACGCTCACGCAATCGGCGCTTTTCCGGCCGGGCGTGGACGACAGGGGAATCAAGGGGCTGTACTACGCGGGTTCGTCCGTGCGGCCGGGAATCGGGGTACCCATGTGCCTCATCTCGTCCGAAGTAGTACGCGACGCAGTTCGGGGGACTGCGCCCGGGGAGAAATCTGCAGTGAACACTGCGGCCGGGTCTGATCCAGACCCGGCCGTGGGCTCACCATCCCGAACCGCCACTCGTGCGGTCGATGCCGGGGAGGGTGCCGGCTGATGTACCTGTTGATGCTGCTCGTGTTCATCGGCTGTTACACCCTGATCGACCGCCGCTGGAATCTCTACTTCTGGTCCGGTGCCCCGCTGCGAGCGTGGATCGTACTGATCGTAGGAGTGCTGTTCTTCCTCGCGTGGGACGTGGTGGGCATCATCAACGGCCTGTTCTGGCACGGCGAGAATTCCCTCACGCTGGGCATCTTCGTGGCCCCGGAACTGCCTCTCGAAGAGGTATTCTTCCTGGCCTTCCTGTGCTACCAGACCATGATCTACATCCTGGGCGCGCCCGTGCTCTGGCGCTGGTTGCGCTCGCGGTCGGGTGCATCGCGCGGTTCGTCGGTTGACCGCGATGCTTTGGGGCAACGACGTCGTTCGCTGCCTTCCGACGCCGGCGGTACCTTTTCCGGCGAGGGACCGCGCGCACCCAAGGAGGACCGGCCGTGACGTACTGGGACGTGAACTTCATTTTCTTGGGCCTGGCCGCCCTGGTGCTGCTGGTTGCCGTGGTGGTGCGCAAGCCCGGCCCGATCTTCTGGGGTGCATTGGGTGCCTCTACCGTGCTGCTGTTCGTGCTCACCGCGGTGTTCGACAACCTGATGATCGCCGCGGGAATCATGACCTACACGGACCAGAACATTTCAGGCGTCCAGGTGGGTCTGGCTCCGCTCGAGGACTTCGCCTACCCGCTGGCCGGGGTGCTCTTGTTGCCGGGCTTGTGGTTGCTGCTGGGTGGCCGGGTGGAATCTCGCAGGGCATCCGTGAGTGCTGCCGAAGGTGTTTCTCAAGAAGGCGAGCCGGGCGCTCACCCGGATGGCCGTTTTCACCATGACAACCCGCGGGAGACGCGTGATTAGCAAACTGTTCTGGGCATCCCGGCCGCTGAGCTGGGTCAACACCGCCTATCCGTTCACCGCAGCGGTACTGCTGACCGGTGGACTCCCGTGGTGGCTCGTGGTGCTCGGAACCGTGTTCTTCCTGGTGCCCTACAACCTGGCGATGTACGGCATCAACGACGTGTTCGACTACGAATCCGATCTCCGCAACCCCCGCAAGGGCGGCGTAGAGGGTGCGGTCGTGGACAGGTCCGCGCGGCGCTCGGTGCTGTTGGCCTCGTGCCTGGTACCGGTTCCGTTCGTCCTGGTGCTGGTCGTTTGGGCCGTACTTACCGGGAACCTGCTGTCGATCGCGGTGCTCGCGGTGTCCCTGTTCGCGGTGGTGGCCTACTCGTGGGCTGGGCTGCGGTTCAAGGAGAAGCCGTTCCTGGATGCGGTGACCTCGTCCACGCACTTCGTCTCCCCGGCGGTGTACGGACTGGTGCTCGCGGGTGCGGATTTCACGCTGGGGCTATGGGCTGTGCTGGCCGGGTTCTTCCTGTGGGGCATGGCCTCGCAGATGTTCGGAGCCGTACAGGATGTGGTTCCCGACCGTGACGGCGGGCTGGCCTCGGTGGCCACGGTGCTCGGCGCCAGGCCCACGGTGTGGGTTTCCGCGGCACTGTATGCCGGTGCCGGACTACTGATGCTCCTGACCGACTGGCCCGGACAATTGGCTGCGCTGCTCGCGGTGCCGTATCTGGTGAACGTGCTCCGTTTCCGCACCGTGACCGACGCCGATTCCGGCCGTGCCAATGCCGGCTGGAAGACCTTCCTCTGGCTCAACTACCTCACCGGTTTCTTCGTGACCATGCTGCTCATCTGGTGGGTCGCGGTCCGGTAACTCTGGAGCCCCACCTCGGCCGGCGCTGAAGCTGCTGGCCATGGTTGTCCGCCCCGCAGGCCTGCGCGCCACGATTTCATCCCGCCTTACTGCACAGTAGACCCGCTTACCGTGCAGTAAGGCGGGATTATTTGGTTCTGCCTCGAGCCGTTCCCACGGGCTTTCTTCTCGCCCCCTCGAACCCGCCCAACCTCAGCTCTTGACGGCTCATCGGTTAAGTGGTTAATTAGTGGAGTAAGGAACCAAAGAGCCAGAGGAGGTGTCATGACACCGAGACAAGATGGTCGCCCGATCTTCATGGTCCTGGCTGACCAGATTGCGGACGACATCCTCCAGGGCAACTACCCGGTGGACTCGGCTGTGCCCTCCACCAACGAGCTAGCGGCGTTCTACCGCATCAACCCCGCAACGGCAGGAAAAGCGCTGGGTCGGTTGGTCGACCAGGGAGTCCTGGTGCGGCGTCGTGGAATAGGAACGTTCGTGGATGCCAAAGGTCCCGAGATTTTGCGAGAGCAACGCCGCAAGGCGTTCGACGAAGACTTCATTCGCCCGGCCGTGGCCGAGGCGCAGCGACTGGGTTTGTCCCTGGACGACATGGTTGCGCTCATCAGAAAGGACACGCCATGAGTTCCCAAGCTCAACAGGCAGATCATCGAACGGGTGCTCCGTGGGACACGGGTCAGCAGGGCATCCAGATTCGAAACCTCAACAAGTCATTCGGCAAGAAGCACGTGCTGAAGGACATCACCGTGGATTTCGCACCCAATCGGGTACACGGGCTGCTCGGGGCGAACGGCGTGGGCAAAACCACGCTGATGTCGGTGATCCTGAATCACAAGTTCCGCAGCTCCGGTGAGATTCTCATCGACGGTGAGGACCCGAGGGAGAACGCCAAGGTCTTGGAACGCACGTGCTTCATCCACGAGGACCAGAAGTTCCACGACGACGACACCCCCGCGAGTCTGCTGCGCATCCTCCCCAAGTTCTATCCCAACTGGGATGGAGAGCTGGCCGAACGGTTGGCATCACGCTTCCATCTGCCTATGGGTACGCGTGCAGTGAAGCTCTCACGTGGCCAGCGCAGTGCATTGGTCATCGTGATCGGGCTGGCGGCACGGGCGCCGTACACCTTCATGGATGAGCCGTACCTGGGTCTGGACCCGGGTCACCGCGCCCTGTTCTACGAGGAGTTCGCGCGGGCCATGGCCGAACACCCGCGCACGGTCATTCTCTCGACGCACCTGATCGACGAGGTCTCCGACCTACTCGAAAACGTGGTGATGCTCGAGGGCGGGCGGGTCACCGTGGACGCAGACATCGACCAGGCCAGGGACAGTGCATTCGTCCTGCGAGGCCTTGAGTCCGTGGTTCGTGAACTGGCCGGTGATCGCCAAATTCTCCGCGAACACCGCCTGGGTAACATCCTCTCGATCACCGTGGACGGAACCGCCTCCGACAACGATTACCGCCGGGCCGACGAGGTCAACGTTTCGGTCGAACCCGTCACCTTGCAAGAACTCGTCGCTGCACGCGGTATGCGCGGCTCGGACAACGAAGAAAGGAGCTTGTGATGCAGTACGTACGCAGAAATCTCGCGCTCTACCTGACCAACAGGGTCAACTCGTTCGTGATTGCTCCGGCGATCCTGCTGTTGGTGGCCGTGATCATGATCATCATCGGGCTCATCATCGGAATCCGTACAGGCCTTCCACTGCCGCCAGAGGTCAGCGAGGGATTCAAATACAACCAGGCCATCTTCTGGGCAATACCGGGGTTCCTGATCTCCCACGGTGCGCTGACTGCCAATCGTGGTTTCGCCGGGTCACTGGCCTTCGGAAGCACCCGTCATAACTTCTGGGTTGGAACCGCACTGGGGTTTGTGATTACGTCGTTGATCGTCGTGGCGGTGGGCCTCGTGCTGCTGGCCATTGAGTCCGCGACAGGTTACGGCGTGGGAGTCAGCTACCTGACGATCACGGCCATGGACAACGGAAATCCGTTGATCGTCGGCATCTCCCTGTTCCTCATGTGCCTCATGAGTCTGTTCGCGGGAATGGGGTTCGGTGGAATTTATCGAGCTCTCGGCGTTGTGTGGACGGTGATCTCAGTTGTGACCGTGGTGCTCCTGCTGCTCGGCCTCATCGCGGCGGTCGTGGCGTGGCCGGACTTCTGGGTCGATCTCGTGGGTGAACTCGGACGCTGGACCATCCCGCTGGGTCTCGCAATCGTCACGGTGATCGCAGCAATCGCCAGCCGAACCGTGGTGCGGTTCGCGGAGATCTAGCCGCAACCCCAGCCAGCCAGCCAACCGCCGACGCCGCTCGCTCCCCACCGGGGCGAGCGGCGTCGGCGTGTGCTCGGCGAACCAGAGGGCGTCGGCGGGTAGTCAGCGAACCATTTCACCCCGCTTTACTGCAGGGTAGGGGTGCTTACTTTGCAGTAAAGCGGGATGAAATGGCACTCGGCCCTATGTGGGCGCCGGGAGCCGTTCCGGAGGGCTCGCTCGGTTAGGAGACGGCCCGTTCCGCGTCCTTGAGGATGCGCTCCGCGCGCAGTTTCACCGGGCGGTCCACCATCTGACCACCCACAGTGCCCACGCCGTCAGTCACGGCGAGAACTTCCTTGGCCCACTCGACGTCAGCCTGACTGGGCAAATAGGCCTTAGCGATGATCTGCGCCTGGGCGGGGTGAAGGCAGAGCATGCCGCCGAAGCCATCGGCGATCGCGCGATGGGCGGCGCCCTCGGTGGCTGGTGCATTGCGCACATCCGGTTCGGGGGAGTCCAGCGGTGCGGGCAGATTGCCCAGGCGGGAACTGAGCACCACATTGGCCCGTGCCAGTGACATGGCCGCGCCCTGTGGCTCGCACCCCAAATCCACGGCCAGGTCCAATGCGCCCAGTGCCAGCCGAACCACCGGAGTGCAGGTCGCCAGCTCCGTGGAGTCGGCAACGCCCCGGGCAGTTTCGATCAGGGCAACGATGGGGATCTCGGGCAGCCGCTCCGAGACCTTCATGACCTGACCCGCAGATTCGGCCTTGGGGATCATCACGGCGAACGGGGCGGCAGAAGCGTGGTCGGTGTCCTCCCCAGTGGCGGCACCAGCTGTCCCGCGAGTGGCCTCAAGGCAACGAGCCAGCTCGGCGACGTCGGCCTGCCCCACCTCGGTCGCGATGTCGTTGATGCGCACGGTGAGTCGACCTCGGGGGACGTCGCCGAGGAGCTCGGCGAGGTTGCCGCGTGCCGAGTTCTTGTCCTCCGGGCCCACGGCGTCCTCCAGGTCCGCGATGGCGGGGCTGGCCGCGAGGGCCTTACGAACCCGATCGGGGCGGGTGAGCGGGGCGAACAACGCCGTACGGGTGCTCAGAATCTCGTGCTGTTCCGTTGTGGTCATAAAAAATATATTGACACACGAGAGCGCGTGCCACCAGAGCCATTCCCGAAATGATCGCTCTACCAGGACTCTTGTATTTGCCGATGAGGGGTTGTAAAGCTCACTGATCTCCGGCAATATATTGGACATTACGAACGTCGCGGTGTGACTTGGGTCACGCGCAAGCGGCAGGACACTCACAGTGAAGGGATCCCGGCATGGTTCACAAGGACACCGAACGCCAAGCAGAACTCCGACAGACGGTGCGCGACTTCTGCGCAGATTTCGGCAACGAGTATTGGCGAGCCAAGGATCTGGAACGCTCCTACCCTCAGGAGTTCGTGGACGGGATTACCAAGAAGCGACTGCTGGCAGCCTTGATCCCCGAGGAGTACGGCGGGCTCGGCCTGGGTATTTCCGAGGCCTCCATCATCATGGAGGAGATCAACCGCTCGGGCGGCCACGCTGCGGCCTGTCACGCTCAGCTGTACACCATGAAGGCCGTGCTCAACCATGGTTCGGAGTGGCAGAAGAAGGAGTACCTGCCCAGTATTGCGGACGGCTCCCTCCGGCTGCAGGCGTTCTCCATCACCGAGGAGGCTGCCGGTTCGGATACCTCCAGCATTCAGACCCGCGCCGTTCAAGACGGTGACGAGTGGGTGATCACCGGTCACAAGAACTGGACCAGCCGCATCGACGAATCCGATCTGTTGTTGGTGTTGACCCGCACCGCGGACAAGGATGCCTCCGATCGCAGCGCCGGTCTGACCTTGTTCCTGGTCGACCTGCGTCAGGTGCGTGCCGAGCAGCCGGAGGCCTTGAGACCGGTCAAGGTCCGCACCATGTTCAACTACGCGACCAATCAGATTTTCTACGAAGGTCTGCGTGTGCCCTCCTCCGCCGTTGTGGGTGAAGTCGGTAAGGGGTTCCGCTACGTGATCGACGGGTGGAACATGGAACGCATCCTGCTCGCAGCGGAAGCCATCGGTGACGGCTACTGGTTCATCGACAAGGCGGTCGAATACGCCAAGAGCCGTGAGGTCTTCGGGCGCCCCATCGGTAAGAACCAGGGCGTGCAGTTCCCGATCACCGAGGCGTACATGAAGCTGCGCGGTGCAGATGCCATCCGCTGGGAGGCCTGCGAACTGGCCGACGCCAACGAACCCTGTGGAGCCGAGGCCAACATGGCCAAGTACCTCGCGAGCGAAACGGCCTGGGAAGCGGCGAACGTCTGCCTCAACACCTATGGCGGCTACGGCTTTGTTGATCAGTACGACGTGGAGCGCAAGTTCCGCGAGAACCGCATGTACCAGGTGGCTCCGGTCAACAACAACTTGATCAAGGCATTCATCGGCACCAAGGTGCTGGGCATGCCCCGTTCGTACTGACAGCAATGCAGTACACGCCCTACGAAGGAGATCGCGCATGAGCGAGTCGAACTACAAGGCCGGCTGGGAAGGTCGTTTCTTCGGCGATTTCCAGGTGGGGGATCGTTACCGCCACCCGTTGGGGCGCACCGTGCTCGCGGTGGACAACAGCTGGTTCACGCTGCTGACGCAGAACACCGCGCCCATCCATTTCGACGCGAACCTCGCGGCACGGACCGAGTTCGGTAAGCCGCTGGTCGACTCCACGTTCACCTTGGCGCTGGTCACGGGACAGTCCGTCACGGATATCTCTCAGAACGTCTTTGCGAATCTGGGGTGGGACAAGGTGCGACTCCCCAACCCAGTGTTCGAGGGCGACACCATTTATTCCGAGTCAGAAGTGCTGTCCAAGCGGGATTCCGCATCGCGACCGGACGTGGGCATCGTGACGGTGCGAACCATCGGGTACAACCAGGACGGGGTCATCGTGATCACCTTCGAGCGCACCATCCTCGTCTACCGCAAGGAGAACAGTCCGGCGATCGGGCGCAAGGATCCCGTGTGGGATGAGAGGTCTCTCAAGGCGGCCGGCATCCAGAACTGATCACCATGCGTGGGAGCCTGTGCGCGGGCGCTCACAGAGCGAACATCGCCGCCCGGATCACTTCTGGGCGGCGATGTGCTGTGCCAATAGTTCGCCCGCGTGGGCGACGTGCTCGGCCATGGCCGTGCGGGCGGCGTCGGGATCGTTGGAACGGAAGGCTGCGATGATCCGGGCGTGATCCTCCGCCGAGGCCTTGGGCCAGCCCTCGATGGAGCCGTAGAAACTGCGCGGCACGTAGTGCGTCACGATGCCCAGGATGCGCGCGAGCTTGGGGGCATCGGCGAGCAGGGTGATGTGACGGTGGAAGGCGTGATTGCGCTCCTCGACCACCTCGACCAAGCGACGGACGGCCGCAGCATTGATCTCGAAGTGGATCGCTTCCAGCTCGTCGATGTCCTGGGAAGTAGCACGTTGGGCGGCGCGGGCGGCCAGCTCCCCGGCGATGAGCTGCTGTGCGGTGAAGACGTCTTCGATGTCCTGTGGCGTGAGGGGATCGACGGTGAATCCCTTGCCCGGAATCAAGGACAGGAAGCCTTCCGTGGTGAGGGCCTGGAGGGCTTCACGTGCGGGGGTGGGGGAGATCCCGATCTCCGGGCCTACGCTCTCGGGTCGGATCACATCACCGGCGGAGTAGTGACCGTCCAATATTTGGGCGCGGATGTGCTCCATCGCGCGGCGACTCATGGTCCCGCGCCGGTGGGTCGGGGGCTGATTGGGCCCGGGCATGGCCCCTCCTCGGTGGATTGTCCGTGTTTGGCTGCTGCTTCTCTCTGAACTATATGGCGTCCCGGTTCTGAACCGGGGCTGACATCCCCGTGATTTCAAGGGACGTAGCCCTCAGGAAGATTTTCCGCCCCAGGGGGTGACACGAGTCACAGTATCCAATATATTAATGAGCATATCTCAAGTTAGGGTGGCGCGGTATGAGTGAGAACAGCTCAGGCACTATAGGGAATTCCGCAATGAAGCAGGCTCCCGGTATGGCCGAGAATGTCGGTGAAGCTAGTCATTACAACCGGAGGCTCCTTGGCGTTTTCGGTGGTATCGCACTGGGGGCGTTGGTCTATATATTGATGCCTGGCGACCTTCCGCACGAGACTCGCGTGACGGCGTCGATCGGCATCCTCATGGGCGTCTGGTGGGTCTCCGAGGCTGTGCCGATTCCCGTCACCGCACTCACCCCCCTCGTCCTGTTCCCGGCGCTGAGCGTGGCCCCGCTGGAAGATATCGCGCCGTCCTACGCGAGCGACATCATCTTCTTGTTCATGGGTGGCTTCCTCTTGGCGTTGACCATGGAACGCTGGAACCTGCACTACCGCATCGCGTTGAACGTGGTTCTGCGGGTCGGTACGAAACCAACACGTCTGGTGGCCGGCTTCATGCTCGCCACGGCACTGCTGAGCATGTGGGTGTCCAACACCGCGACCGCCATGATGATGATTCCCATGGGTATGGCCGTGGTGAAGATGGTGGAGGAGCAGCGCATCGGTCTGCAGAAGAACTCCAAGTTCGGCATCGCCCTGGTGCTCGGTATCGCGTACGGCGCGACCATCGGTTCGTTCGGCACCATGCTGGGCAGCCCGGCCAACCTGATCGTGGTGGGTTACCTGCGTGAATCGCTGGGTGTGCCCGTGACCTTCCTGCAGTGGATGCTCGTGGGCGTTCCGGTCATGATCGTCATGTACGCGCTGGGCGTGATGGTGTTGACCAAGTGGGTCTGGCGGCCCGAGGTGGACGAGCTGCCGGGCGGTCGTGAGCTCTTCGAGTCGGAGCTGGCGAGCATGGGCAAGATGTCCACCGGTGAACGAATGATCGCCGTGATTTTCGGTTCGACCGCGGTGTGCTGGATCGCTCTTCCTCTCATCTTCCCGGACACCTGGATCACGGACGGCGTGGTGGCCATGATGGCCGGCCTGCTGACCTTCCTGATGCCCGTCCGCCCGTCCCGCGGTGTGATGCTGATGGACTGGAAGTCTGCCGAGAAGCTCCCCTGGGGCATCCTGTTGCTGTTCGGTGGCGGCCTTGCGCTGTCCTCGCAGATCACCGGAACCGGACTGTCCTCGTGGATCGGTGATGCCGTGGCCGGCCTGGGCGCGCTGCCCGTGTGGTTGATCCTGTGCGTCATGGTGGCCGTGCTGTTGATGCTGACCGAGTTCACGAGCTCCACCGCAACGGTGGCGGCGTTCGTTCCGGTCGTGGGCGGTATTGCCGCGGGTATCGGCGCTGACCCCACCGTGTTTGTGGTCGCGGCGGGTATCGCGTGCATGTGTGCGTTCATGCTGCCCGTGGGTACGCCTCCCAACGCGATCGCCTTCGCTTCGGGTGCGGTGACCATGCAGCAGATGGTGCGCACCGGCATCTACATGAACATCGGTGCGATCTTCATCGTCCTGGCAGCCGGCCTGTTCCTGGTGCCCCTCGTCTTCTAGAGCTTCTAACGCCCTGTAGTTCTACTCCCGGAAGGAGATTTCATGACTACGTCAGATTCCAATGCACTTCCCCTGGACGGCATCACCGTGGTGTCCATGGAGCAGGCCGTGGCCGCACCCTTCGCCACCCGCCAGTTGGCGGACCTGGGCGCGCGCGTGATCAAGATCGAACGCGCCGAGGGCGATTTCGCCCGCAACTACGACGAAACCGTCAACGGTATGGCCAGCTACTTCGTGTGGCTCAACCGGGGCAAAGAATCCGTTGTGCTCGACCTCAAGTCCGAGCAGGGCAAAAAGGTCATGCGCGGGCTCATGAAGGAAGCCGATGTGCTGGTGCAGAACCTGGCACCCGGTGCGGCCGAACGGCTGGGGCTCGGGGCGGAAGCCCTGCACGAGATCAACCCCCAGCTGATCCACGTGTCGATCTCCGGTTACGGCATGGGTGGTTCCTACACCAAACGCAAGGCCTACGACCTGCTCATCCAGTGCGAGTCCGGGCTCCTGTCGGTCACGGGCACCCCGGAGGCTCCGGCCAAGGTGGGTGTGTCCGTGGCGGACATCTCCGCGGGTATGTACGCCTATTCCGGGATCCTCGCCGCGTTGATTCAGCGCGGCAAAACGGGCAAGGGTCAGGTGCTGGACATATCCATGCTCGAGTCCCTGGGCGAGTGGGTGCAGCAGACCTACTTCTTTGCCGAGTACGGCGGCAAGGCGCCCCGACGCGCGGGAGCTTCGCACGCGAGCATCGCCCCGTACGGCCCGTTCCAGACCTCGGAGGGCACGGTCTTCCTGGGGATCCAGAACGAGCGCGAGTGGCAGTTGTTCTGCGATCAGGTGATCGAGCGCCCGGACATGGCGCAGGATCCGCGGTTCACCCCCAACGCCCGCCGCGTGGACAACCGGGAGCAACTGGACGACATCATTGCCCAAACCACCTCCACGCTGAGCAGCGAGGAGTTGCAAGCTCGCCTGGACGCCGTGGGGATCGCCAACGCCCAGCTGCGGGACATGCACGGGTTCTCCGCCCACCCGCAGTTGGCCGAGCGCGACCGCTGGCGCGACGTCGAAACCCCGGCCGGCCCGGTGCGGTCCATGATGCCCCCGGCCACGTTGGAAGGTACCGAGCCCGCGATGAAGCCCGTGCCCGCTCTGGGCGAGCACACGGACGCGGTCATCAAGGAGTTCTTGGGATAGGCCTAGCTTTCCGCGCCCAGGCCGGAACCAGATCGCCGACGCCGCTCGCTCCCTTCCCGGGGCGGGCGGCGTCGTCGTTGTGTGGGAACCATTTCGTGACGCTTTACTGCACGGTAAGACGACCTACCATGCAGTAAGGCGTCATCAAATGGCCGGTCGTGGAGGCCCCCACCGGGTGGCTGGCATCATGGGAGCCATGAGCCGCTCCGCATTCAGCACGCACACCGCACACGTCAACGACATCGACCTCGCGTACACGGACGAGGGCCAGGGCGCCCCGCTCGTGCTGCTGCACGGCCACGCCTATGACCGGTCCATGTGGGACGGTCAGGTCAAGGTTTTCAGCGAGCAGGGCTGGCGCGTAATTGCTCCCGACCTGCGCGGATTCGGTGAATCGGAGGTCACCCCCGGGATCGTGTACACCGAGGAATTCGTGGCGGACGTGATCGCGCTGCTGGACGAACTGCGCATCCAGCGCGCTGTGCTGCTGGGCTTCTCGATGGCCGGTCAAGTGGCCATGCAACTGGTTGAATCCGATCCGGAGCGCGTGAGCGCGCTGATCATCAACGACACGGTGCCGCAGGCGGAGGACGCGGCGGGGCGGCGTCGTCGTCACGTGGCCGCGGACGGGATCGTGAGCGGCGGCATGGACGCCTACGGCGAGGCTGTGTTGCCCAAGATGATCTGGGAAGAGAACGTTGAGCGGCTGCCCGAGGTGGCCAAGACCGTGCTCGAGATGATTCAGGCGTCGCCGCTCGAGGGCGCCACCGCATCCATGCGCGGCCGCGCCGAACGCAATGACTTTGTCGACGCGCTCAAGACCTTCGACAAGCCCTCACTGGTCATCGCCGGTGACAACGACGCCTTCGACGGCGGCGCAGCCCAGCTCATGGCCGAGCTGCTGCCGCACGGCGAGTTGGCCGTGATCAGCAACAGCGGTCACACGCCCAACATGGAGAATCCCGAGGAGTTCGACGCCGCTCTGGGCGCGTTCCTCGGGAAACTCTCCTGACCTTCTCCGCCGGCTTTGCTGGCTGGGGACTTACTTGTTCCAGGCTCCGGCCAGCAGTTCCATACCCTTGAGGACGTCCTCCTGGCGGGTGGCCACGGGGGAGATCATCAGTTCATCGGCGTCCGCGTGCTGGGCGAAACGCTCGAGGTAGTCGACCACGGTGTCCGGGGTGCCCACCGCCATGTACTTGAGCATGTGCAGGATCTGCTGCGCGGCGGGCGAGGCCATGACCATGTCCATCTCGTCCTCGGTGAACTCGCGACCGCGGCCCACCATCATGCGCACGCGGGCGCGCTGAGTGGCTTCGAGCTGGCGAGCGGCGTCATCGGGATCCTCGGACACGATCACGTTGACGGCTGCGATCACGTACGGCTCCGCCAGTTGCTCGGAGGGCTGGAACTGGGTGCGGTAGGTGTTGACCGCGTCCACCAGGGCATCCGGGGCGAAGTGTGAGGCGAACGCATAGGGCAGACCGTAGGATGCGGCCAACTGCGCGCCGAACAACGAGGACCCCAAGATGGTCAACGGCACGTTGGTGTTGGCGCCAGGAGTTGCAGAGACTCCGGGGATGCGGGAGTTTCCGGTCAGATACCCCTGCAGCTCCTTGACGTCCTGCGGGAAGCTGTCCGCGGACTGCGGTGAACGGCGCAGGGCCTGCAGGGTGCGCTGATCAGTTCCGGGCGCGCGGCCCAGGCCCAGGTCGATGCGTCCCGGGTAGAGCTCAGCCAGCGTGCCGAACTGTTCGGCAATCGTGAGCGGTGAGTGGTTGGGGAGCATCACTCCACCGGCACCCAGGCGAATCGACTCCGTCTTGGACGCAATGTGCGAGATCAGCACGGCTGGTGCGGAAGACGCGATGGTGGGCATGTTGTGGTGCTCCGCATACCAAACGCGCGTGTAGCCGAGGCGCTCGGCCTCCTGAGCGAGGGCCACGGAATCCGCGAAACTTTCACCCACGGACTGGTTCTTGCGGACGGTCGCGAAATCAATGACGGACAGCGGTTGACGCACGTAAATACCTCACTTCTAGACGATGCTTTCTAGGGGAAATAACGGCGTGCGTGGCCTAGTAATTCCCCGCTGTGCCGCTGTTAGAATCGGCCTCGATCTGCCAGTCAACTGCGTCCATGGGGAGGGTGCATGAGGTACGCCGTGCGCAATTCGGTTCCCCGGGCATCGGCGGAAGTGGCACCCCATGGGTAAGCATGCGGATCGCAGTCCGCGCTGGAGCGTGTCTCGCGCGGCCGTTCTGGTGACCGGTCTAACCGCTTTCTCCGTGATCCTCGGCTTCGGTCGGGACATCGTGATCGCTGCGGTGTTCGGCGCCGGTGCGGGGTTGGACGCCTACCTGGTCGCCCAGGGACTTATGAACGTGGTGCTCGCGCTCATCGCGGACGCCATGGCCCGCTCCGTCACTCCGGTCACGGCACGTCAAGCGGCCGAGGAAACGGGCAGGTGCTCCGGCCACCGCAGTTTCAACGTGGCGCTCACGGTCACCATGGTCATCCTGGGCGTTATCGCGATCCTCGCGGGGATCTTCACCGGACCCGTCACCGCGGTCATAGCGCCGGGGTTCGGGCCGGAGCAGACCCAGATCACCGAACACCTCATGCGGATCGTGCTGCTGGCCACGGTGTTCATTGCCGGCACCAATCTGATCGCCTCGCTCGTGCAGGCCCACGGCCGCTTCGCGTGGTCGGCCCTGGAGGGTGTCCCCTTCAATATCGTGATGATCGCCGCCGCCGGATTGTTCGGACCCGTGTACGGCATCGAGGCGCTCGCGTGGGGCTTCGTGATCGGCTCCGCGCTGCGACTGACCTTCCAGATCCCGCCCTTGCGAGCGGTGGGCACCAAGCTGCGGCCGAGTTTCAACCTCAAGGACCCGGGCTTCCGGGAAATCGCGCGCCTGGCCCCACCCATGCTCGTGGGCACCGCCCTGACCAACGTGAACACCATGGTGGACCGCGCGGTCGCCTCGAGCCTGGACGAGGGCAGCATCACCGCGTTGTCCTACGGCTGGCGCCTGGTGCACCTACCCGAGACCCTGCTGATCGCCTCGCTGCTGGTCCCGCTCTATCCGGCGTTGAGCGCTTCGGCCAAGAACGTTCCCGAACTGCGCCGACTCGCGGGCAGGGGAGTGTCCGTCACGGTCACCGTGCTCACGCCCATCTGCGTGGTGCTCGCCGTGGGGGCCGTCTCGGTGGTCGATCTCGCGTTCGGATACGGCGCGTTCGACGCCGCCCAGGTCGCCGTCACCGCCACGGCTCTCCTCTGGTACACCCCCGCATTGTTGGCCCTGGGCTGTCGGCAGGTCATCGTGCGTGCCTCCTATGCGGTGGGGGACTCCCGTTCCCCGGTGACCATTGCCATCATCGCCATGGTCATCAACGTGGTGGGAGATGTGGTGCTCGGGCCGATCATGGGCGTTGCCGGGATCGCGCTGGCCACCACCGTGTCCTTCATCTTCGCCGCGGTGGGCAACGGGTGGTTGCTGTACCGCAGACACGACGGCCTGGACCCGCGCATGTTCAGGGGCCTGCTGATCCGCGCGGGGTTCCTAGCCGCACTCGCCATCGTGGGCGCGTTGGCGCTCAAGACGTTCGTGGTGGATCTGCCGGCGGTCGTGGTGCTGGCCACGGTCACGGCGGGAGCCTTCGTGGTGTACTTCGCGGGCCTGGTGCTCATGAGGGCCCCCGAGCGCACGGTGCTGACCGAAATGGTCGGTGCCATGCGGCGTCGTGGGCGCTAGGACTCGACCAACTAGACCTTGCCGGGCACCAAACTCTGCAGCCGCTGCGTGACCAAGTAACCGGCGGGCGCGGGATCCTTGGGGTCCCACACACTGTGCCGGGCGCGCAGGCCCCAGCGCAGGCTGTCGACGACGTCGCCCGCGAGCCCGCCGCGGCGCTCGCGGACCGCACGACGCAGGTCCCCGGCGAACCAGGAGTACCGCACCCCGGCGCGACCGTCCGAGAGGTCGGGGAACGGTTCGCCGAGTTCAGTTCGGGCCCACGCGTCCACCAGGCCCGGGCGAGCCTTTTCGGCGAGGGCCATAGAGCCGTAGAACCGGCCGTTGAGGTCGGTGAGGTGGGGAGCGCCGTCGTCCCCGGTGAGGAACTGAAGTTCCACCAGACCGGACCACCCGAGATTCCGCAGGAGGTCTTCGGAGCGGGCGACCAGATCCTCGACCACGGGTACGGTGACCGCGCGTGATGACGCTCCGTAGGGCGTGGGGAACAGACGCGGGCTGACCTGTTGGACGCGGGCTCGCAGGCGGCCCTCGTGGAAAATGCCAATGAGGGCACTGAGCCCGCCGTTGACGGGGCGCTGCAGGATGGGCTCGGCGCCGGCGGCCAGGATGCGGTCCACCTGGGCCTGGGCGGATGCGGTGTCCGCGAACAGGCGGGCGTCGATTCGGTGGGGGCGGGTCTGGCCCTGCGACCAGTGGGCGCGGCACTTGACCACCACGGGACCTTGCCAGTCCGCGAGTTCCTCGGCAGTTGCGGCCACGGTGTACGGCGCGGCCAGGCCGGCGGCAGCGGAAGCTTCCGCGAGGACCACCTTGTCCAGGCCGACGTCCACGGCGTGCTTGTCAGGGTGCGCGATGACCGCGGGAATCTGGTCCTTGTACGCGGACAGCGCCGCCATCCAGTCGTCACCGCCACCGAAGACGATGTCGTACGAGCCCTCCTCGATGGCGGCCTGAACTCCGTGCAGGAACGCGGAATCGTCCCCGCGTGGTTTGGGCACGAAATGGTGCACCGAACTCTCACGAGACGCCCCGGGCATTCCCCCGCCGATAGGTGTGCCAATTCCCACCTGCCAGCCTGCACGTCCGAGCGCACGCGCCCCCGTCAGGGCTCCCCGGTCGCGTCCCGTGCTCACAATCAAAACACGACGCTTATTCCCCATAACTCGACAGTAGCAGCGAGGGTTAACGGTTCATGAACTGCCGGTTAACCATGTCGGGGGTGCTGCGTAGGCTTGATACATGGCCGAATTCGAGGTCAATGAATTGTTCTCCGTACCGCGTGAACGCCAGGAACCGGCGCCCGGTGCGGTGCACCTCCCTGACTGGCTGGATGCCGAACAACAGGCCCAGTTGGTGACCCAGTGCCGCGTGTGGGTCAGAGAATCTCCCATGCGCCATCAGGTCATGCCCGGCGGCGGCCGGATGTCCGTGCAGTCGGTGATGCTGGGTCGTAACTGGCGGCCCTATAAATACGGCGCGAGCGCGGGCCCCGGGGTCCAAGAGCTCCCGGAGTGGCTCGTGCACATGGGGCAGCGGGCCGCCGCCGATGCCTATGGCGAGCTGAGTGAACTGACGTTGACCTTCGAGCCGGATTCGGCGCTGATCAACTACTACGATTCCCAGGCTCACATGGGCATGCACCAGGACAAGGACGAATACTCCGCCGCACCCATCGTCTCCTTATCGATGGGGGACACGTGCGTGTTCCGGTTCGGCAACACCGAGACCCGCACCGCTCCCTATCAGGACATCGAACTGCGGTCCGGGGACCTGTTCGTGTTCGGCGGTCCGTCCCGGTACGCGTTCCACGGGGTGCCCAAGGTGTATCCGGGAACCGGCGGTCCGCAGCTGGGCATGAAGCACGGGGGCAGACTCAACATCACGCTGCGGATGACCGGGGGCCAGGGATAGCGAGTGGCCTGCTTGTGGCATCAAGGAGCGGCTCTGCCGGGCAAGGTGGGGTAGCCGGGTCGGGCCCGCGCGGCGTCGTCCGCGGAAATGCCAGACTGAATGCATGGACGTAGAAGCAGTGGATCCGGAACCCACCGACGAACAAGTGGACCGTTACCGGCTGTTGGCCGGTGACCACGCCGCCGGAGTGGGCGTGGTGTGTGCGCGCCATCGCGGCAAGGATCACGCGGCCACGGTCACCGCCTTCGCGGACGTCTCCTACGATCCGCCCACCATGCTCGTGTGCCTCTACGACATGGGGCGGATCTGCGAGGCCGTGGAAACCTCCGGCGTGTGGACGTTGAGCCTGCTCAGCTCCTCCCAACGTTCGGTGGCCAACTGGCTGGCCAGTCCCGGCAACCCCGTGGACGGACTGCTCGATTCCGTCCCGTTCCACCGCACCGAGCATTCCGGAACTGCTGTGGTGGACGGCTCTCTGGCCTGGTTCGAACTCGAGACCGTCTCGAGCCACACCGCGGCCACACACGAGGTGTTCGTGGGGCGCGTGGTGAACATGGGGCGCGGTGAGGGGGCCGGGAATGCCGATGAACCGCTCGTGCATTTCGCGCGGGAGTACCGTTCACTGCGCTAGCCGTGTGGGCCGAAGTGACCACTCGAGCGCGGGGTGCTCGTCACTGATTGTGACGGACTGTTGCGCAGGCGGATGAACAAATCCGGTGCGGCCTGGAATTGTGGAGAGTCAGCCCCCGTTACAGCTAGCGCGTGCCTCACGGTGATCGAGGCCGCCCACCACGTCCACTCCTCGGAAGGACTTCCCATGACAGATCAGCCCCGCAACGCAATTCCCGGTGACTCGACAACCGGAGCGGAGAGCGCTGATCGATGGTCCGCGGATCGACACGAACACGTTCTGGACACCGTCCCCGCCAGCGGGAAAGAGGCAGAGCACGCTTCCGCCAAGGTCGCGGATTTCGTGGCACCCACGGAGGATCTCGTTGAGGACGAGAGCCTGATCAACGGTTTCAAGGCCGCTTTCGGGCAGCACCCCGCGGGGATCGCGATCATCACCGTGGCGGGACCGGAGGGGCCGGTGGGCCTCACGGCGTCGTCGTTGTCGTCGATTTCCGCGCAACCGCCCATCCTGGGTTTCTCGCTGCAGGCCAAGCGCGGCTCGGCCGCGATCGTGGCCGACGCGGAGTCTTTCCTGGTGCATTTTCTGGACGCGGACAATATCGACCTGGCTCGTGCGTTCTCGATTTCCGGTGCGCCGCGCTTCGGCGACGACATGCCGTGGGAGCAGTTGCCCACCGGCGAACCGCGTCTGCTGGGTGTGCGTCGCGTGCTGCGCGCCGTGCCGCTGGCGCGAGTCAAGGCCGGTCCCGCTCTGGTCTTCAACGCGGCCGTCGTGGAGAATGTGGGCGACGAGGGCTCGGGCGAACCCCTGGTGTACCACCAGCGGCAGTTCCACGGGCTCAGCCAACAGTCCGTGATCGACTACCAGATCTGAACGCGGGAACGCACTCGTAGAGAAAGAGGCACGCAGTGAGCAACGTCGAACCGGATCCGACAGAGCAGTTGTGCGGAGAGGACGAGCCCACGCAGGGCCTGGAGATCATCGATCCCCGTGAAGTGCCATTGGGCGGACCGCGCGCCATGCAGGTGCGCCGCACCCTTCCCGCGCGCGGGCGCACCATGATCGGCCCGTGGTGCTTCGTGGACCACTACGGCCCCGATGACGTTTCCGAAACCGGCGGCATGAACGTCCCGCCCCACCCGCACACCGGACTGCAAACGGTGTCATGGCTGTTCACCGGCCGCATCGACCACGAGGACTCCGCCGGCCACAAAGCCACGGTGACTCCCGGCAGCATCAACCTGATGACCGCCGGACGCGGCATCAGCCACACCGAATATTCCACGGCGGACACCACCGTGCTGCACGGGGCCCAGCTGTGGTTGGCGCTGCCGGACGAATCCCGCGACACCGATCCCGGTTTCGAGGCTTACACCCCCGAACCGCTGAGCGGTGAGGACTGGGATCTGCGCGTGTTCCTGGGTGAATTCGCCGGGCAGCGCTCGCCGGTGCATTCCTTCCATCCTGTATTGGGCGCAGAGCTCGTGGTGGACGCCACCGAACACACGGTGGAGGTCGAATTCGAACTCAATGAAGAATTCGAGCACGGTGTTCTGCTGGACGAGGGCAAGACCTTGATTCAGGTGGATCCCGAGAACGGCGGACCCAGGGGCGTTCTCAAGACCGCCCAGCTGGCACACATCGCCACTGGTGCCTGCAAGCTGAAATTGCAGGTGCCACAGGGTGAACAAGTGATCCTGTTGCTCCTGGGTGGCACTCCGTTCGGTGAACAGATCACCATGTGGTGGAACTTCGTGGGACGCTCCCACGACGAGATCGTCGCCTACCGCGACGCCTGGCAAGCCGCGATCCACGCGGACGACGCCCCGCCCGCTGCGGACGCAGATCCGCACGGCAGGTTCCCGAGCGTCGTGGCCGATTCGCACGACGACGGCGCTCTTCCGGCGCCCACGCTGCCCAACGTGCGCCTCAAGCCCAGGCCGTAGAGCGGCGTCGACAGGTAGAGAAAAACCCGATCCGAATCCGGATCGGGTTTTTCTATGACGCAGATCATATAAATAGTTTCCTCGGAATTGGTTGACATCTCAACACCGGGGAGTAAAGTAGTTTCCGAAGCAAGCAATTGTTCCCCGGTCCAACGGGGAGCGCCATATTTCTAAGGAGATTCCCCATGACTACTTTGAACGGCATGACCACCGGCACCTGGACCCTGGACCCCGCACACACCGAGGTTGGCTTCAGCGTTCGTCACGCTGGCATCTCCAAGGTCCGCGGCCAGTTCTCGGACGTCACCGGCCAGCTGAACGTCGCCGAGGACGCAGCACAGTCCACCGGCGAGATCGTGGTGGGCATGGCTTCCGTGGACACCAAGAACGAGGCTCGCGACAACCACGTCCGTTCCGAGGAGTTCTTCGACGTGGCCAACCACCCGCAGATGACCTACAAGGTCACCGGCCTGGACCTGGCAGACGGCGAAGGCACTGTCTCCGGCGAGCTGACCCTGCGTGGTGTGACCAAGCCGGTCGAGCTGAAGGCCGAGTTCAACGGCGTGGCCGTGGACGCCTTCGGAGTGACCCGTGCGGGCTTCACCGCCTCCACCTCGATCTCCCGCAAGGAGTTCAACGTGACCTGGAACGCGGCTCTCGAGGCTGGCGGTGTGATGGTGTCCGACAAGGTCAACATCGACCTGGACGTCGAGTTCACCGCCCCCGAGGCCAACTGATCCCGCGCGTGCGGTCACTGCGCGGGCCAGGGAGAGGGTCAGCGCAGTGACTGCACGATGAAGTACAGCAAGGGCACCAGGACAAGTCCGAGCAGCGCAATGCGTCGCAACCGCACCTCCATGCGGGCGGCATTGATCTGACGCTTGTTCCCCCCATCGTCCTTGCGGTCTTCGATGAGCGGGGCTGTCCCGGTCGCAGAATCCTGCGGCCGGGACTTTTCCATGTCCGGAGCCTGGTCCGGTTGCGAGGTGGTGTCCCCGGCGTGTCCGGAGTTGGCGGGATTCACGGGGTCAGATTCTGGATCCGGTTGCCGCGATGGCGTGGCCACGGTGTGCCTCCTGGGCTGAGAAATCTTCGGGCGCGAGACTTCGGGTCAGCGCCATCTGGTGGTCATGATCAGGCCCGTCATCATGAAGACCAGGCCGATGATGAGGTTCCACACGTTGATCCCCGGGATGGGCAGGGTTCCCTGGAACAGGTAGTACACGATGATCCACAGCAGGCCCACGAGCATGAGGCCGATCATGACCACCTTGTACCACATGGGTGTCGGCTGGGGTTCGCCGGTGCGATCACGCTTGGCGGCTTTCCGCAGAGCCTTCTTGTTCTTCTCGCCCTCGAGTTCTTCCGCGCCGTCTGCCGTGGCGGATGTGGAACCACCGTTGGTGATCGACTTCTCGAAGGCCTCCGCGTGGCGGTTGCGCGGCAGATTCTGGGCGGCCAGTTCGGTCAGCTGACGATCCTTGTCCGTGAGCGCGTACTTCTGGTTGGATTCCAGGGAGTCGCGGGACTTACCGAATCGCTTCTTGGGCTGGGACACTACTGATCATTCCTCCTGCTGCGTGGGACGTGCGGGGTCCGGGCCCCTCCACGGTACGCATTGCGAGCTTGAGACGCCGTGGGCGTGAAACCGGCGTTCAGTCTATCCGCTCGCGCGGGCGTAGACTTGCGCGATAGTTCCGTCTAATCGCTTGTACGCGCAGGAGTAGCTTTCGTGTCCGTGAAGATTCTCGTGGTGGATAACTACGACAGCTTTGTCTACACCCTGGTGGGATACCTCCAGCAGTTGGGTGCCGAAACCACGGTGATCCGCAACGACGACCTCGATGTCGCCGCCGTGACCGCTTTGGCGGGGGAGCACCAGGGCGTGCTGTTGTCCCCGGGCCCCGGTGCGCCGGCGGATTCGGGCGTGTGCCCCGACCTGATCCGCTGGGCCGAGCAGACCAAGACCCCGCTACTGGGTGTGTGTCTGGGCCACCAGGCGCTGGGCGAAGTCTACGGCGCCAGCGTGGGTCACGCGCAGCAGCTCATGCATGGCAAGACCTCCCAGCTCGTCCACCACGGCACCAGCGTGTTCGCGTCCGTCCCGTCACCCTTCACGGCAACCCGTTATCACTCCCTAGCCGTCGACGCCGCTACGGTCCCGGATTGCCTCGAGGTCACCGCGACCACCGAGGACGGTCAAGTGGTCATGGGACTCAAGCACCGCACCGCGCCGCTGCACGGTGTGCAGTTCCACCCGGAATCCGTGCTGACCGAGGGCGGCTACCTCATGCTGGGCACATGGCTGGAAGAAGTGGGCCAGGAAGGCGCCGAAGCCGCAGCCGCGGGACTGTCCCCGCTCATGACCGCCTGAGCCGCTCCACCCGCAAAGTCCGTCCGCTCCAGGGCCCATCAATCCATCGCGGCCGCAACGAAAACGCCGTGCTCCCCGAGAAGGGGGAGCACGGCGTCGTCGTGTGTAGTGTGATCAGCGCGACCGCGAAGGCGCCGGGGTCGAGCGTTCTTCTTGCTCGGCTGAGTCATTGCCGGACGATTCCGGCTCCGCCGAGGGCGTGGGCGCAGCGGAGGTGGGTTCCTCGCTCGGCTCCTCGCTGGGTTCGGGGGTGGGCGTGGGAGACGGGGTGACCTGACGCGCGATGGTCAGGGTGACCGTGGAGCCCTGGGCCACCGAGGAGCCGGCCGGAGCCGATTGCTCGAGTACGGTGTCCGTGGGCTCGTCCTCGGAATCCCGAACCGCCACGTTGAAACTCAAGCGCACATCGTCGGCACGCAGCGCGTTCTCGGCCTCGGCGCGTGACATGCCCACCACATCCGGCACGGTGACCCGACCGGTGGACACCTGCAACTGCACCGGACTGTCCTTCTCGACCGACGTGCCACCGGCGGGATCGGTCGACATCACCACGTTTTCGGGCACCGTGGCGCTGTTCGCCGTGCTGACCACGCCCACGCTCAAACCCGCTTCGCGCAGCGAGTTGCGCGCGTTGTCCAGGGACTGGCCGACCAGGTCGTTGGGGACGTCCACGTTCGCGGGACCATCGGAGACTGTCACCGCCACGGTGGAACCGGCCGCCACCTGAGTACCCGAGGACGGATCCATCTCGATCACGTGCTTCTCCGGCACGGAATCACTGTTCTCGGTGCTGAACGTGGGTTCGAGTTGGGCATCACGCAGCGTGTTCTCCGCCGTGGTGCGGTCCATTCCCACAACCTGGGGTACGGACACCATGGCGGGCTGTTCCACTTGCTGGTTCTGCCACCACTGCACACCCAGGACTCCGCCGATGCCCAGTCCCGTGATGAGCAGCACGATCAGAACCGCGGGGAGGATCCATCCGCCCCGGCTCTTCTTCTCACGGTCTTCGGATGCCGCAGCCATCGCGCCCTGGCGGACGTCCTCGGTGTCCTCATCCGGATCGAGTTCATAGTGCACCGGGTCTTCGCCCGCGTATGCAGGCTGCTCAGCGGTTTCACTGCGCCCCGCGGCCACCACGGCACCGGCGGCAGCACCGGCCCCCACCGCGGGCAGGGTCTTGGTGCTGGTTTCTGCCGTCTTGGTCGGATCCATGGCCTGGGTGGCCTCGAGATCGTCGGGCAACTCCACGAGAACGGTACGCAGCGCGCGTCGCATCTGAGCGGCGTCGGAATAGCGATGGTCGCGGTCCTTGGCCAGCGCCTTCTCCATGAACCGGTCCACGGACTTGGGTAGCTGGGGGTTCAGCGCGGACGGCGCGGGAGGCGCGTCCCGCACGTGCTGCGCTGCGATCGCGACCGAGGACTCGCCCACGAACGGTGCGCGGCCGGTGAGCATCTCGAACAGGACGCACGCGGCCGAATAGAGGTCCGAGCGCGGATCGACTGCGGCTCCGCGTGCTTGCTCGGGAGAGAGGTACTGGGCGGTACCCAGGACTGCCTGGGACTGCGTGAGTGCGGCCTGTGTGTCTTCGACCGCGCGTGCGATGCCGAAGTCCATGACCTTGACCCCGCCGTCCGGGGTGACCTTCACATTGGCAGGTTTGATGTCTCGGTGCACGATGCCCGCGCGGTGGCTGAAGGACAGGGCATCGAGGATGCCGAACATGTACTCGATGGCCTGCTCGGGATCGATGCCCTTGCCGTGGATCAGTTCCCGCAGTGTCTGACCGGGGACGTACTCCATCACGATGTAGGGGCGGGTCACACCATCCGGGCCCTGGGGTTTGATCTCACCGGTGTCATAGATCGACACGATCGTGTGATGGTTGAGCGAAGCCACAGCCTGGGCCTCGCGCTGGAACCGCTCGTGGAACGTGTCGTCCGCGGCGAGTTCTGGCCGCAATACCTTGATGGCGACACGACGCCCCAGACGGACGTCCTCACCCAGGTGCACGGTGGCCATACCACCGCGACCGATGACCTCACCGACCTTGTACCGGTCGTTGATCAGGTCGGGCATTGCGGGCATCGCCATACTGGGTCACCCCTCGGTTCCGGTGCCGCTACCGGAACCCTGCGCGCTGTCATTGACATCCTGCTGACCCTGGGCGGCATCCGGGCGCGGAGCCTCGGCCACGCTCTGCAGCTGGCCGTTGGCGGGTGACGACGCCGCGTCGTCGGCCGGACCGGCGGCAGCTTCAGCTGCGGGGGTGGCCGCAGAATCAGCGGCCTCGGGAGCCTGGGTGGCCTCCGGCTCCTGGGGAGCCTGCGTGGGCTCGGCCGGCTGGGGAGCCTGTGTCTGCTCCGGTGCGGGATTCTGCGTGGCCGGAGAATCCTGCGCGGGGGCCTCCGTGCTCTGCTGGCTGCCGCCCCCGTTGCCGCCGTTGTTACCGTCGGCTTCGGGGGACCACGCCACGTACAAAATCACGGTGGAACCGACTTCTACTTCAGTCCCGGCTTCCGGATCCGAGGAGATCACGGTGCCGTCGGGGCTACCGCTGCCCTGCTGCAAACGCTTGTCGACGTTCACACCCAGCTGAGCGATCTGGTTGGCGATCTCATCACCGTTCTCACCCACGATGCTCGCGGGCAGAGCCACCATCTCCGTGCTGGGACTGGCCGTGGATGACGTCACGGTGCCCTGCGGGGTCGAATCGCCGTTGTCACGATTGCCCAGGGCCCACAGACCGAAGATCAGACCGCCCAGCAGGAGCAGCACCAGGGGCAGCGCCCAAGGCCACACGGACTTCCGACGACCGGCCGATTCGGAACCGCCCTTGCTCGGAGTGCCGGAGTGATCCACGGCATCGAACTGCGCGGTGGAGGGGTGGGCGCTGTACTTGGGGTCCGGCCTGTTTGCGGCGGCTGCGGAACCAACGACAGCCGGGGCGGCTGCCGACCCCGTGGACCGCGGCATGGGACGGGTCTGATCATCCTTGACCGGCGCCATTGCCTCGGTGGCCTGGTCGTCGTCCTCGTGAGCGGAGAGGAACGGAGCCATGCCGGGAACCATGGCCACGGCGGACTTCACGTCATTGCGTCGCAGCGCATCCACGGCGTTGGCCAGTTTGCCGGCGTTCTCAGGACGGTCCTGCGGGTCCTTGGCGAGCATGGACATGATCAGCGCGCGCACGGGCTCCGGAACGCTGTCCGGAAGCGGCGGCGGCGGATCATTGACCTGTGCCAGGGCAATGGCGATCTGGGACTCACCCGTGAACGGGCGCTTCCCCGCCAGCAACTCATAACCGATGATGCCCAGCGAATAAATGTCGGAAGAACCCGTGGCGGTCTGGCCGGTGGCCTGCTCCGGAGCCAGGTACTGGGCCGTGCCCATGACCTGGCCGGTGGCCGTCAGCGGTACTTGATCCGCCAGACGAGCAATACCGAAGTCAGTGACCTTGACCCGGTTGTCCGGGGTGATGATCAGGTTGCCCGGCTTCACATCGCGGTGCACGAGTCCCTGAGCGTGTGCCGCGGCCAACGCACGTGCGGTCTGACCGATGTAGTTCAGAACCGTGTCCGGCTCGAGCGACTTCTTGCGGTCGATCACGTTGGACAGCGGATCACCGGGGACGAGCTCCATGACCAGGAACGCCGAGCCCTCGTCCTCGCCGTAGTCGAAGACATTGGCAACGCCTGGGTGGTTGAGCAGGGCAGTGTGCCGTGCCTCGGCACGGAACCGTTGCAGGAACGTGGGGTCCCCGTTGTACTCGTCCTTGAGGATCTTGACGGCCACGATCCGGCCCAGGACCTGGTCCTTCGCCTTCCAGACCTCGCCCATGCCGCCAATGGCGATACGTTCCGTGAGCGCGTAGCGGCCGCCCAAAATGGTGTTCGACGATGGCCTCACTTGTTCAACACCGCCTCAAAGAGTTGCTTGGCGCTCGGACTGGTCAACTGCGCACCGGTGGTTACGTCCACATCTTCGATAACCACTGCCACCGCAATCTGGGGGTCGTTGGCAGGTGCAAACCCAGTGAACCACGAGTCGTTCAATCCTGCTTCGGTTCCCACCTCTGCGGTGCCCGTTTTGCCGCCTACTTCCACACCGGGAACAGCCGCACCACCGGCGATACCGTCGTCCACGACCTGGACCATGAGGTCCTTGACGGTCTGCGCGGTCTCAGGGTCCGTGGAACGTCGCAACTGCTCGGCCTCGAAGTCCTGGATCACGGACAGGTCCGAAGAACGCACCGTCTTCACCAGCTGGGGCTTCATCATCACGCCGTCGTTGGCGATCGCGGCGGACATCATGGCCACCTGCAGGGGAGTGGTGCGTACGTCGTACTGGCCGATGGAGGACAAAGCGAGCTGGGAGTCATTCATGTCCTCCGGGAAGAGTGAGGGAGTCACCTGGAGCGGGATGGACAGGTCCTGCCCGTACCCGAAGTTCTCTGCGGTGTCGCGGATGGCGTCCTGGCCGAGATCCATGGCGATGGAGGCGAACGGCGTGTTGCAGGACTGTTCCAGCGCGAATTCCAGATTCACCTCGGTGCGAGCGGCGCAACCACCCTGGCGGTAGTTGGGCAGCGTGACCGTGGTGCCGGGCAGGGGAAGTTCCGCAGGGTTGGGCAGTGTGGAATCGGTGTCGTACTGACCGGATTCCAGTGCCGCCACGGTGTCGATGATCTTGAACGTCGAGCCCGGGGAGTAGAGGTCACCCGCAATCGCGCGGTTCTCGAACGGTTTCTCGGGGTCGCTGTTGAGCTCGTCCGCGGCGGCCACTACGTCGTCGGTGTTGTGCGAGGCCAAACGGTTGGCGTCGTATCCGGGGCTCGAGGCCATGGCCAGGATTTCACCGGTCTGCGGGTTCACAGCCACGATCGATCCCTTGTGACCTTCCAGCAGGTCGTGGGCGGTGCGCTGCAATTCAGGATCCAGTGTCAGCTCCACGGAGGCTCCGCTCGGCTGATCACCGGAGAACAGCGAGACCACGCGGTTGTAGAACTGCTCATCGGAAGCACCGGAGAGTTGCTCGCCCATGGCCGCCTCAAGGCCGGTTGCACCGTAGACCAGGGAGAAGTATCCCGTGAGATGCGCGTACAGCGGTGAGCTTTCATACACACGCTGGTGCTCGAAATCGTCTTGGGAGGGGACCGACTTGGCGATCTCCTCACCGCCCACCAGGATGGAGCCTCGGTCCGAACCGAATTGTTCGTAGAGGGCGCGGTTGTTCCAGGGGTTGGCTTCCAACGACTTGGCGGCGAAGAACTGCACGTACGTCAGCGCCAGGAGAAGGACCACCACAATGGCCACGGACGCGAACCACACTCTGCGGATGGCTGTGTTCACGGTGTTCCCCCTTCCGAGGACGACGTCGATCGGTTCGGTGGCGTGGAGCCGGAACGGCCACTGATTCGAGAAATGACTTCGGTTGCGGTGCCGGTGTCGTCGTTGCTGTCCCGTGTGCCCGCAACCGAGGAGGACAGCTCGGTGGTGGGCTCGGAATCCCTCAGGTCCTCGTCCAGGTCCTGATCCTCGCGACTGGCCTTCACATGGGCCTCGAGCTCGGCGTAGTCCTCGTCCGTGGCCGGCCCGGTCAGGATGGGGCGGCGCGCCGTGTGCGAGATGGCCAGCAGTACCGCGGTGATGATCCAGTTGGACAGCAACGAGGAACCACCGGCGGACATGAACGGCGTGGTCAGACCGGTCAGGGGCAGCAACCGGGTCACACCGCCGATGACCACGAGCAGCTGAATGATCATGAGGGCGGACAAACCCGCGGCCAACAGTTTGCCGAATGCGTCACGGGTACCCAGAGCGGCACGCAGGCCGCGGCTGGCGAACAACAAGAACATGGACAGGATGGCGCCCAGCCCGATGAGGCCGAGCTCTTCACCGAAGGCCGTGATGATCATGTCCGAATTGGCGTACGAGACGAGGTCCGGCCGGCCTTGACCGAGGCCCTGACCGAACAGACCGCCGGATGCCAGGCCGAACAGTCCCTGCACGATTTGGCCGGAGCCACCGGGGGCGCGGTTGTAGATCTCGGGTTCGAACGCCTTGAGCCAGGAATCGAGTCGCAGGCTCACGTGAGAGAAGATCTGGCTGGCGACGAAGCCGCCCACCAGCATGAGGCTCACGCCCAGAACGATCCACCCGATCCGGCCGGTGGCCAGGTAGATCATGACCAGGAACAGGCCGAAGAACAGGATGGCGGTACCCAGGTCTCGCTGCAGTACCAGCACACCAATGGCGATCAGCCACGCAGCGAACATCGGGGCGATGTCCTTGAAGCGGGGCAGACGTACGGGGCCGATCTTGCGACCGGCCAACATGATGAGGTCGCGGTTGGTCGAGAGATATCCGGCAAAGAAGATGGCCAGCGTGATCTTGGCGATTTCGCCCGGCTGGAACGTCCGTCCGGCCACGGAGATCCAGAGGCGGGCGCCGTTGATCTCGACTCCCAGTCCCGGAACCATCGGCAACAGCAGCAGTAGCGCGGAGAGCAACAGACACGTGTACGTGATCTTGCGGAGTCTGCGGTGGTCCTTGAGGAGCCACAGCACTGCGCACGCGACCACCATGGCCAGCCCGGTCCACACCACCTGGGTGTCGGAAGCAGTCTGGCCCGTGGACAGATCGATGCGATGGATCATCGCCAGTCCCAGCCCGTTGAGGGCCACGGCGAGGGGCAGTAAATACGGGTCTGCATAGCGGGCGCGGATCCACAGCACCACGTGAATCAGGAGACCGCCACCGGCGAGAACCGCCCCGCTGGTGATGATGCGCGCCGGATCCTCAGTGAGTTGATCGGGGTCGACCAGAATGTTGGCGCCGATCCCGATGGCCAGGGCCACCAACAACAGCAGTAATTCGGTGATCCGCCGGGGCTTGGGCGTGACCTGCTCCTCGGGCGCGTTGGTCGGAACGTTCGTGACGGCGTTGCTCACGAGTCATCACCCCCGGTGTTGTCGGGAGTGGCCGACGGCGCGCGAGAATCCTCCGGGGTGGGCGTGATGACCGTGACGCGCCCGGTCGGTTGCGGGCTCGGACTGCCGCTCTCGGAGGATGCGAGTTCGTTCACGATGCGTTCGGCCTCTTGGTGGCTCCCCGCAGGAATGGTTCCGCGTACGCGCTCCTGGACGTAATTGGGCAGGCTGTCCACGTCGATGGTGGTGGTGCTGTCCAAATCACTCAGGCCGATGGGGCCCAAGCTCTGGGAGACGCCGTTGTAGATGGCCACCTTGCCGTCGTTCTCACCCACGTAGTACTGGGAGGACGTCCAAGACTTGGCGGCCCATCCGCCGAGCAACAGCGCTAGTGCCGCCAGACCCAGCAAGCCGATGATCAACGCGCGGCGCCGTTTACCGCCCTTGCGCTGTCTCCGCTCGCCGAACAGTGCGTTACGGACCTCGTCCGGGTCCGAGGGGACGTCCAACGTGGAGGTGCGCAGTAGGGTGGCTCGGCGCTGTGCCACGGAATCCGTGACGGTGGGGATCCTGCCGGTCTGGGTGGCGTTGGCCGCCGCACCCACCAGCAGGTGGGGTCGTTCTGAAAGGTCCCTGCGCAGGGCAGCTGCCGAGGATTCCTCGACTTCTTCCGGAGTGCGGTGGTTATCCGAATACCCTGCACCGGCCACGGGCGAGTCGAGACTGGAGTTCCAGAGCTCTTCGTCGGCCAACTGTTCGTCCGAGGTGCGGCTGTCATCAGGGATTGCACCCACGGTCTCGCCGGTGGTGGGAGCCGGTTCGCTCCCTTGCGGAATCTCCTGGATTTCGGCCACGACCACGGTCACGTTGTCCGGGGCACCGCGGTCCAGGGTGAGCTCCACCAGGGAGTTCACGATCTGGTTGAGGTCCCCGGTGGAGCGCATGACCGATTCGATGGTTTGCGCATTGACCACGGCATTGAGGCCGTCGGAGCACAGCAGCCACCGTTCGCCCACCGTGGGGGTGAGCGTCTGCACCTCGAGTTCGGGGGAGGCATCTACGTCACCCAGAACCCGCATGAGCACGTTCTTGTGGGGGTGGCTCTCGGCTTCCTCGGGGCGCAACCGACCCTCGTCGATGAGCCGCTGAACAAAGGTGTGGTCCGTGGTGACCTGACTGAAGCCTTGGGTCTCGGACCAGCGGTAGGCGCGGGAGTCACCGATGTGAGCCACGGACAGCGAGTCGCCGTCGATCAGCAATGACGTGACCGTGGTGCCCATGCCGCCCAGACGCGGATTGGTCTGAACGAGCTTGGCCAGATTCTGGTTGGCGTTCTGGATCTCGTCCGCCAGAACGGTCTCGGCCTCGCCATCATGACCCGCGTGATCCAGATGGGTCAGGTCGATGACGGCTGATGCGGAGGCGACATCACCGCCCACGTGACCACCCATGCCGTCCGCGACCACGGCCAGATAACGACCCGCGTACGCGGAGTCGTCGTTCTTGGAGCGGATCCGGCCGACGTCGGAGCGCGCGGCAAAGCGGAAAGCAATGGGCATGGGTTAGTGCCTCAGTTCCATGACGGTACGTCCCACCCTGAACTGAACACCGGGTTCAACGGCGGCCGCTCGCGAGAGTTGCTGCCCTTGGACGAACGTGCCGTTGGTGGATCCCAGGTCCTCGAGGAACCAACGGGAACCCTGCGGGAAAAGTCGGGCGTGGCGGCCTGAAGCGTAGTCGTCCTCGAGGGGAACCGTGGCCTCGTTAGAACGGCCCAGCAGAACGGGGGCCGAACCGAGCTGGAAACTGCTGCCGGAGAGCGGGCCGTCGATGATCACCAGGTTCTGGGGTCGGTGACGTGTGCCGCCGGTGGTGGTGGGCCCGGTTCCGCTGCCGGTCGGCTGTTTGGCCGGACGTTCCTTGCGGGCCGCGCGCTTGGTGCGTGCATTGTCCACGGCGGCTCGGGCCCTGTTACCGACGGCCAGATCTCGTGCCTGCGAGGCAATGACGGCGAAAATGAAGATCCACAGCAACGCCAAGAACCCGAAGCGCAACAGCGTGATGGTCAGCTCAGACACGTCAGCGCCCTTCCTTGGGGACTAGCAACCGGAACACCAAACGGGTTCGCCCCATGGTAATCACGGATCCGTTGACCAACTCGGCACGACCCTGCACACGTTCACCATCAACGTAGGAACCATTGGTGGATCCGAGGTCCACAGCCACGTAGTGCTGGCCCTGTTGGCGAATTTCCAAGTGCTTACGGGACACGCTGGTGTCCTCCACGGTGATGTCCGCCTCCGTGGAGCGACCCACGCTCACGCTCGGGGCGTTGAGCGAGAAGCGCTCGCCGCTGACCTCGATCACCGGAACGTAGGTGACCGCGGGCTGAGGCTCGGGGTGCGCAGTGGGGGAGGCGGCGGCGTCGAACGGCGCCGATCGGGGTGCCTGATGAGGTGCCGGCGGCGGTTCCGGCGCGCGTACCGAGGCCGACGCCGCGCCGGCCGAACTACCTGCTCCGGGCGCGGAATCCGTGCGCTCGGAGGCGGAGACGATGTGGAATTCCCCAGCTTCGAGGTCTGGATTGCGAATGAAACTGACCCGCACAGCGCCCTGCAACGTATAAGCCTGTGACCTGGCGTGGCGGATGATCACATCGCACAATTCTTCCGCCAACTGGGTGCCCCACTCCTGGGCGCGGGGGAAATCATCGTCGGAGAACTGCACTGTGAAAACGTTGGGGGCCATGGTGCGGCCCGCCGAAATGGTGAACGATTCCTGATCGAGTTCACGGCGCAGGGCGCTCGCGATTTCCACTGCTTCTACCCGCTTGCGCGACCCCGCGGTGAAAGCGGTGCGTACGGCTTTTTCGATACCGCTTTCCAAACCGGTCCAAAAACCCACTGCCGCCTCCTTCCGGGCCAATCCGTGGCGTTGTCGTGTGCGCGCCAACCGGAGAAAGGCAGGCGTGTGACGGTGAGTAGTCCCCAGAATAGTAGACACCGTGGCTGAGTGGCCGATGAAAAGCCTCGAGTGGGCTGATGGCTTTCGTCGGGAGCGAAGGGGCGCGTCAAATCCTTCGTCATGTCGCGAGCGGCCAGGATAATCGAAGCATGAAGCACACTGAGAAAATCCTGACCCTGAGTTCCTCCGCCGTGATCGGTGCGCTGCTGCTGACCGGCTGCGGAGGGGACAACAATGAGCCCGCTGCCGAAGCTCCCGCCGAAACCACGGCTGCGGCTCCCGAAAACGAGTCGACCGCCGAGATCACCGACGATCCCAGTGATGGCCAGGCCTCCACGCCCACCGAGGACTCTTCGGAATCCGCAGCGGCCAGCGGTGAGAACGGTGGGCAGGCGGCATCACTGGCCGCCGTGGACACTCTGCTCGCCAAGTACGAGGGCGGCGACGTGGTGGAGCTCGACTACGACCGCCGCGATGACGTGTTCGAGGCGGACGTGATCCAGAACGACACCAAGCACGAGGTCACCCTGGACGGTGCCGGCGAGAACATCAGCAACGAGAAGGACGACGGCACGGCGGATCAGGACGATCTGGACGAGCTGGGTAAGGCGTCCATCTCGATCAAGGAAGCCATCGAGAGTGCCTTCGGTGAGGCATCCTCGCAGGACGGCACCGTGGTGTTCGACGACGCGTCCCTGGAAGAGGACAACGGAACCCTCAACTGGGAGGTCGAGTTGGACATCAACGACAACGACACCACCTACTACGTGGATGCCAACACCGGCTCGGTGAACAGCAACAACTGACCTTCACTCTTCACCGGAGTAAGGGGAGCCGCGGCTCTGCCCTGATGTGTCGATCGATATCGACTCAGGGCAGGGCCGCTGCCAGTTCCACGGCCTGCTTGATCGCCCGTTTGGCGTCCAACTCCGCAGCCACATCAACACCACCGATCACGTGGACGGGGCGCGGATCCCCGGCCAGTTCCGCAGCTAGTTCGTTCCGGGATTCCTGTCCCGCGCACAGCACCACGGTGTCCACCTCGACCAGGGTTTCGGTTCGCGGGCTGTCCAGGGCGACGCCGCCGCCCTCCGGGGTCTGCCCACTGGCCGGTTCCGCGGTGGGCACGGTGATCCGAACGCCGCGGTCGGTGATTTCCTGGTAGTCCACGCCGGTGATGAACTCCACGTTGGCCATGCGCAGTTCCAGGCGGTGGATCCAACCGGTGGTCGGTCCCAGGCGTGAGCCAGGTTTAGTGGTGCTGCGCTGCAATACCGTGACCCGGCGTAAGGGAGGCTCGGGAGCGGGCGCCAACAGTCCGCCGCGTGCTTCCAACGAACGATCGATGCCCCATTCGGCATAGAAGTCCGCGGAAGGATTATGCGTGAGGAAGTGCGCGACGTCGTACCCGATGCCGCCGGCACCGACGACTGCCACACGCTCGCCCACGGGGGCGCCCTCCAGGACGTCTTTGTATCCGAGAACCGTGGGGCCGGTGTCACCGGGGATTCCGGGTTGACGGGGGTGGACACCGGTGGCGATGACCACGCGGTCCGCGAAGGCGAGATCCGGGACGGACGCTCGATGGCCGGTGCGGACCGTGACGCCAAGGTCCTTCAGGCGAGTGCGGAAATAACGGATCGTGTGCCCGTAGTCCTCCTTACCCGGAATGCGGCGTGCGAGTTGGAACTGTCCTCCGAGTTCGGGCTGCTCCTCGAACAAGGTGACGTGATGCCCGCGTTCCGCGGCGGCTTCTGCGAACGCCAACCCGGCCGGGCCCGCGCCCACCACGGCAATCTGCTCGGCCGTGCGCGTGGGTCCCAGAATTAGGTCCGTTTCCCGCATGGCCTGTGGGTTGACCAGGCAGGACATGCGTTGACCCGTGAACGTGTGGTCCAGGCAGGCCTGATTGCACGCAATACACGTGTTGATCCGGTCCGGCTGGGCCTGGCGTGCCTTGGCCACGAATGCGGCGTCGGCAAGGAACGGGCGGGCCATGCACACGAGGTCTGCATCGCCACGCGCCAGGACCTCTTCGGCGAGTTCGGGGGTGTTGATGCGGTTGACGGTGGAGATCGGAATGCTCAGGTTCTCCCGCAACGCGCGGCTGACCCAGGTGAATCCCGCGCCGGGCACGCTCGTGGCGATGGTCGGAATGCGAGCCTCGTGCCAGCCGATGCCCGTGTTGATGATGGACGCGCCCGCATTCTCCACCTCGCGCCCCAGGGCCAGGACATCCTCGAACTCCTGGCCGTCCGGCACCAGGTCCAAGGCGGAGAGTCGATACATCACGAGGAAATCCGGGCCCGTGCGCTCGCGCACGCGCCGCACGATCTCGGTCGCGAAGCGGCGTCGGGCCTGTGGCGAACCACCCCAACGGTCGGTGCGCTGATTGGTGTGCTCGACCAGGAACTCGTTGATCAAGTACCCCTCGGAACCCATGATCTCCACGCCGTCGTAACCGGCCTGCTGGGCCAGGTGCGCGGCGTGAGCGAAGTCCTCGATGGTGCGTTCGACGTCGCTGTCGGACAGTTCTCGCGGCGTCACCCTGTTGATGGGGGCGCGGATGGGTGACGGTGCCACGGCGTGTTCGTGCATGCCGTAGCGCCCGGAATGCATGAGCTGCAGGGCGATCAGTCCGTCCGCCTCATGCACCGCCTCGGTCACCACACGGTGGCGAGGTAGCTGATCGTCGGAACTGAGGTGGGCACCGTTCTTACGTGTGGTGCCCTCGGCGTTGGGGGATACGCCACCGGTCACGATGAGACCCGCGCCGCCGCGGACACGCTCGACGTAGAACGCCGCGAGTTTGTGCTCACCGCCGTCTTTTTCCTCAAGGCCGGTGTGCATCGATCCCATGATCACGCGATGCGGAAGGGTTGTGGAACCCACGGTGAGCGGGGACAGTAAATGGGGGTAAGGCGCAGTCATCCGATACTCCAAGTCTCAGGTACTTGCTCCAAGACTAGGTGATGAGTGACCGGCGTCACTAATTACTCCGCGGGCGAACCGTTGTGCCTGGTGGAGTGTTCGGGAACTTGTTATTATGAATACATCAAAATAAACCGCACCATGACGCGGCGATTTTTCTCACGCCGGGTGCACAAGGAGGTTCACATGGCTAAGAAGTCCAACAAGAACGCCAGCTACACCGTTCCGGGTCTGACCACCACCGAGGGTCACGCACTGGCGGACACGCTGCAGCAGCGCCTGAACGCTTTGAACGACTTGCAGCTGACGCTCAAGCACGCTCACTGGAATGTGGTGGGCCCCAACTTCATCTCCGTGCACGAGATGCTCGACCCGCAGATCGAGACCGTTCGCGGTTTCGTGGATGAGGTCGCCGAGCGCATGGCCACCATGGGTGTTTCACCCAACGGTCTGCCCGGCGCCATCGTCGCTTCCCGCAAGTGGGACGACTACGACGTCATGCGCGCCACCGGTGTGGAGCACCTGGCCGCACTGGACCTGGTCTACTCCGGCGTGATCAAGGACCACCGCAAGGCCATCGAGAAGGCCGGCAAGGTGGACCCGGTCACCGAGGACATGCTGATCGGTCAGGTCAAGGAGCTCGAACTGTTCCAGTGGTTCATGCGCTCGCACATCGAGTCCGTGACCGGACAGCTGGAGAACTCCCGTGCCAACACCGAGAAGGCTGCCGCCAACGCGGTGACCACGGACAAGGCGGCCAAGTCCACCAAGTCGACGAAGGCCAGCAAGCCCGCCAAGGCGGACAAGAAGAACGACAAGAAGTCCGATAAGAAGAAGTAACCTTCTTTCACGTCAGACGAACTGAGGGCCCGGATCCACGTGGATCCGGGCCCTCAGTCCGTTCAGGGGTGCCGCGTCAGTACGTGAGCCCGAAGACCCAGACGGCCAGTGTCATGGTCACCAGGGTGATGAGGACCATGGCGATGAGGTTCAGCCAGATGCCTCCGCGGATCATCTGTGCAATGGTGACGTACCCGGAGCCGAACGCGATGGCATTGGGCGGGGTGGCCACCGGAAGCATGAACGCACAGGTCGCAGCCAGGGCCACGGGGATGGCGAGCAGCATCGGGTCGATGCCCAGGCCCATGGCCACGCCACCGGCCACCGGCAGGAATGTGGCTGCGGTCGCGGTGTTGGAGGTCAGCTCGGTGAGGAACAGGATGCCGGTCGCGAAGATCAGCACCATCAGGACCATGGGGATGCCACCCAGACCCTGGGCCTGCTCGCCGATCCACTCGGTCAGGCCGGAGCTCGAGAACTGCGAGGAGAGGGCCAAACCGCCGCCGAACAGCAACAGCACGCCCCAGGGCAGCTTGACCGCGGAATCCCAGTCCAACAGGCGCACGCCTCGGGCGGTACCGGCCGGGCAGAAGAACAGCAGCAAGCCGACCACCATGGCGATTCCGGCGTCAGAGATGGGAGGGGTGTCAAAGATCATCGGCACGAAAACCCAGGAGAGTGCGGCCAGGATGAAGATGGCCAGCACGCGCTTTTCGCCGGAGGACATGGGGCCCAGTTTGTTGAGTTCGTCCTGGATCAGTTCCTTACCGCCCGGAATTTCCGTGATCTCCGGCTTGAACAGCACCTTGGTGAGGAGGAACCAGCAGATCGCCAGCATGACGACCGCGAGGGGGACACCCACCAGCATCCACTGGCCGAAACCGATCTGAATATCGTGGGAATCGGAGAGGTAACCGGCCAACAGGGTGTTCGGCGGGGTGCCGATGATGGTTCCCAGAGAGCCGATCGATGCGGCATATGCGATACCGAGCATCAATGCCGTACCGAAGTTCGACTTGATGATCTCCTGCTTGACCGAGCCGTCCTCGGGGTCGACCTCGGTGTCGGAGGTGACAGCGGGGGTGGCCGGGGCGTCGTCGTCGTTGCGTGCCTGGCGAGCGCCGGAATCGGAGGCGTCGGGCGTGGGACCCGCGACGGTGTCCGTACCGTTGCCGATCTTGGTGACCAGGAGCAGCACTGACACACCGATGGGGAGCATCATCACGGCGGTCGCGGTGTTGGAGACCCACATGGACAGGAAGCCGGTCGCCACCATGAACCCGGCGACCATCTGGGTGGGCTTGGTGCCGATGACCTTGACGGTCAACAGCGCGATGCGGCGGTGCAGATTCCAGCGTTGCATGGCCAGGGCCAGGAGGAAGCCGCCCATGAACAGGAAGATCACGTTGTTGCCGTAAGAGGCTCCGACGTCGTCGAACTTGACGTCATCGCCGAGCACGGGGAACACGACCAACGGAACGAGTGCGGTGGCCGGGAGCGGGAGGGCTTCGGTCATCCACCACGCGCCCATGAGCACAGCCGTGGCCGCGGTGAGTCGGGCACCCTGGGCGACGTCCCCGGGCATGAGGAAGTACACGAGAAGGGCCAACGCAAGACCGGCGATCAGGCCGAGCCATTTAATCCGGTGGGTTTTCTGGTCCTCCGGTTCAGCCCGCTCGCCGGGGGACTGGAAGTCGACTTCTTCGCCGCGGTGCGGATCTGGATCAAAGTTCTTGAGGTGCGCGCCGGGCACCGCTGGGTGGCTCATGGGGATCTCCACGTCATTGTGATGGGAATTACGTGGTATTTATTCTATGAAGTTACTGAGTGTTTCCCTCGGAACCTTGACGCGCGGCGGGTCACGAGTGCTAACGGCCCGCCCCGGTGATTCGGGACGGGCCGTCGGCTCAGTTTTCGCTCAACAGCCTCCGTGTGGAGGCGACGTCAGCTGGGGTGTCGCGCTAGTTGACCGTGGCCACGCGGATGGTTTCGGGTAGAGCCTCGATAGCCTTCACGACCTCCGGGGTCACGCCGTTGCCGCAATCGGTGACCAGGTAACCGGTCTGGCCCTTGGTGACCAACTGCTGGCGGTCCACGTTGATGCCGTGTTCGCCCAGCACCGAGTTCACGCGGGCCAACACACCGGGCAGGTTGCTGTGGATGTGCAGCAGACGGGTGCCCACGATCTCCGGATCCAGCTGAACCTCGGGGAAGTTCACGGACAGGCTCGTGGAACCGTAGCGGCTGTAGTCGATGAGCTTGCCGGCCACGAACTGGCCGATGTTCTCCTGGGCCTCCGCAGTGGAGCCACCCACGTGCGGGGTCAGGATCACGTTGGGCAGACCCTGCAACGGCGAGGTGAACGGATCGCCCGCGGCCTTGGGCTCGGTGGGGAACACATCCACCGCAGCACCGGCCACATGACCGGAGACCAGGGCCTCGCGCAGTGCCTCGTGATCAACCACGTGACCGCGCGAAAGGTTCAGGAACAGCGAACGCGGGCGCATCTTGCGGAACTGCTCGCGGCCGAACATGTTGGCGTTGTTCGGGCGGCCGTCCACGTGCAGAGTCACCGTTTCGACCGACTGCAGCAGCTCGTCCAGGGAATCACACTTGGTGGCATTGCCCATGGCCAGGCGGTCCACGGTGTCGAAGTAGTAGACCTTCATGCCGAATGCCTCGGCCAGCACGGACAGCTGCTTGCCGATATTGCCGTAGCCCACGATGCCCAGCGTGCGGCCGCGCACCTCGTGGGAGCCCTTGGCGGACTTGTCCCACACGCCCTCGTGCATGGCCTTGTTCTTGTCGGTCAGGTGACGCGCCATCACGATGATCTCGCCCATCGCCAGTTCCACCACGGATCGGGTGTTGGAGTACGGCGCGTTGAACACCACGGTGGCGGTGTCCGTGGCGGCGGTCAGGTCGATCTGGTTGGTGCCGATGCAGAACGCACCAATGGTCTGCAGCTGCGGGTGCGCTTCCAGCACCTCGCGTGTGACCTGGGTCTTCGATCGGATCCCCAGCATGTCCACGCCGTGCAGCGCGTCCTTCAACTCGGCGGGGTCCAGCGCACCCTTGCGGGTCTCGACCTCAACTCCGCGGCTGCGCAGGAGGTCAACGGCGTCGGTATGGATGTTCTCAAGCAGTAAGGCCTTCACACGGACATCCTAGTCCGTGCATTCGCGGGGTTTTCTCCGCTACGGAGCCTTACGCGCGGGGCAGGTCTGGGTGCCGGTCGCGGGTGCACTCACCTCATGCGGCGTTAGGGCCCCGCGCTACACCTGAGGCGTCGTTAGACCCCTTACCGCTGCCGTTAAGGGTTCTTACGGCACCTCACGTGTTGGTTACGGTTCTAACGACACGCAGGACGACGACGCCGCTCGGCCGGGTCTGCACCAGTTCCCAAGGTCCTCCGGCGGTCGTAGGCTGTGAGCATGAAATGCCGGGGTCCGGTTCGTGGTTTTGAATCCGCTCATCTTGCCGCTTTCAATCTCGCGGGGATCGGTGCCTTTCAGTGCGCACTCGCTGCCGGAGCACCGTGGGGTGGCGCGGCGTGGGGCGGGAAATTTCCGGGCAAGCTTCCCCCAGCAATCCGTGTCGCCAGTGGTCTATCGGCCGGTGTGCTCGTGACTCTGGCGTGGTACACCCTTCAGCCCAATTCCACGTCGCGGACCCGTGTGGTTACTGGCGCGGCTATCTACACCGGCGTGAATGCCGTGATGAATCTCTTTTCCCCGTCGCCGTTGGAACGAATGATCGCCACACCCATGGCGGCATGCGCGGCTGCCTCCCTGTGGGGCACCAGAGTCCGGTAAGTGACGAGTTGGCTCATACTGCCGGTTTTCTCAACACAGACTGACCAACGACGACGACGACGCTCGGTCGGGTCCCACTCGTCAGGTCCCCGCATGGGTGGCGGCTTCGTGATCCTGTCTTATTTCCCGCTTCACGCGGCGTTAGGACCCCGGGCTGCACCTGAGGTGTCGATAGAACCCGTGAGGCTGCGGATCAGGGTTCCAGCGGCACCTCAGGTGTTGGTCAAGGTTCTAGCGACACTCAGGGTGACGACACTGCTCGGTCGGGTCCCACTCGTCAGGTCCCCGGATGCCGGGGGTGCGTGGGGGAAGCGTTTTGAGGCCCCGAGGGGTCAGTCATGCCACTGAGTGGTTAAAATCCACCGGCGGCCGCCGTTTCATAACGACGACCGCCAGCACAGGGAGGAATCAGAGGGTGACTCAGCCAGCCACGCCGAACGCCTTGAGGAACTCCAGGACGACGCTCGAAATGGTGCTCAGGGCCTGAATGATCGAGGTGAAAATTTCCATGGGCTGCTTCTCCTAATAGCGAGTGAATGTAAGTGCCGGCCCGCTCCCGTGAGCCCGGAGCGTTACCCGGCAGTAGTCACGATATGAAGGGACCCGCGCGCCCGAACACTGACTTTCGGCCAGTATTTCCTGACGTTTGCATGAAAATTTCTGGCCGGTTGGCTAATCAACACTGGCCATGTGGCCAGTTGGGGAGGCAAAGGCAGGCCGACTTCACGTGAGACCGGGCACGGCACCCGTCCCGCTTACTGCAGGGGCAGCCACGCCTGACCTAGGGCAGTGCTGCTTATCAACTCCGCTCAACCCCGCAAGTCGATCCCGAACACCCGCTTCACCGCGGTGGTCACGTGCTTGCCGTAGCGCTGGGATGACGGCGTGGACGAGAACGGAATGAACCGGCCCGGAACCTCCGGGTGAGTGATCTTGCCGTGCGTGGGCCCGGAGGTGGTCACGTGGAACCCCGCAGTCTTCAGCCGTGCCAGTAGTTCACGACGGTTAGTTGGATACCTCGTTCCACTGCCACCGGGTTTCGCGCCGGTGCGGTCCAGGGAGTCGGGGCCATCGGCCCATGTCTCGTCCGGTCGGCGGGCGAGCGCCCAGCCGCTGCGGTAGATGCCGACCACACGGTGTTCGGCCCTGTTCACCTGCACACACAAGCTCTGGCGTACGTAGTAATCCGTGCGACCGAGGTCCGCGGTCCAGGTGTCTTCGGGGTCGGTGACCACCACGCGCAACTGATCTTCGGTCACGTTCCATACGCCCTGCGAATGCACGCCGGAGGCGGGCACATCAAGCTCAGCGGGTGAGTCGGTACCCGAAGAATCCGCGGTATAGACCGCCGATTCCGGCGTGGAAATGCTTGGCTGAACACCCTTGCGCAATTGCTCCACGAAGTGCGCAATCAGCGGGTCCAAGCTCAACTCAATGGTCTCCGGAGACGGAGCAACGGCATCCGAAGACGGAGCGGCATCACCGACCTTCCGCGGACCGGGCCCGGGTTTCGGAGGCCCTTCCACAGGCGCGGTCGCTGCCGCAGTCACGGGCGCATCAGGCGCCGACGCTGCGTCGGTGCCGTGCGTGGGATCGGCCGAGGGCGGCGTCGTCGGCTTCCAGGAGGAGTAGTCCACGGGACGAACGGTGAGAGCGGGATCTTTGCGACCGGTCATCACTGCGGGGGAAGGTTTGCGTGCGGTCATCTCGGATTTCCGGTGGAGGGCGGGTGTAGGTAACCACCGTGCCACGCTTGCCGCCCGCGGACCAGTGGAGGACCAGTGGCCTGAGCAGGAGGTTACGTGCGGACCGTAGACTCGACCGCGTGGATTGCGGTTATTACAACAAGGGACTTTGCCGATCATGCACGGTGATCGAGGTGCCGTACGCGCGGCAGGTGGCCGACAAGCAGCGGCTCGTGCAGGAGCTGGTGGCCCCGCACGGTGATCCGCGCTGGTTAGAGCCGGTGACCTCGCGCCAGGCTGGTTTCCGCAACAAGGCCAAAATGGTGGTGGCTGGTTCCGTGGGCGATCCGACGCTCGGCATTCTGGACCAAAACGGCGCCGGTACGGACCTGCGCGACTGCCCGCTCTACCCCGAGCCTATTTCTGTGGCTCTGGACGCGCTTGCCGAGTTCATCGCGAGCGTGCGGCTGCTGCCCTACAACGTGAACAAGCGGCGTGGGGAGATCAAGCACGTGATCGTCACGGGCTCACCGGACGGGCGGCTCATGGTGCGGTTCGTGCTCCGCTCCACTCAGCAGCTCCCCAAGATCCGGGACAACATGTCGTTGCTGCGCGAGTTGGTGCCGCACGCGGACGTGGTGTCCGTGAACATTCAGCCCGAGCACAAGGCCGTAATCGAGGGCCCCGAAGAAATCATGCTCACCGATCAGACCGAGCTGATCATGACCGTCAACGAGATTCCGTTGCGAGTGCGGCCTCGGTCGTTCTTCCAGACGAACACCGATGTCACCTCGCAGTTGTATCGCCAGGTGAGCGAGTGGGTGGACCGCGCTTCACCGCGTAATGTCTGGGACGTCTACTGCGGTGTGGGTGGGTTCGCGTTGCACGTGGCCGGCCCGTCGCGCGAAGTCACGGGCACGGAAATTTCCGACGACGCCGTCGCCTCCGCCCGCGACACCGCCGCGGCCATGGGCCTTCCCGATTCCGGCCCGGGTTCCGTGCGATTCATCGCCGACGACGCCGCTGCCGTACCTTCCGGCCACGCCCCTGACTTCGCGATCGTGAACCCTCCGCGTCGCGGACTGGATGCGGGGTTGTGCGAGTGGTTGCAGAACTCCGGGGTTCCGACCGTGGTGTATTCCTCGTGCAACGCCAAAACCCTGGCGCGAGATCTGGGCTGCATGCCATCGTTGGAACCGGTCGAGGCGCGGTTGCTCGACATGTTCCCGCACACCGGCCACTACGAGGTAGCGGTGTTGCTGAAGCGACGCGGATGAGGAGTTTTTCGATGTGGTTAGCTCTGTTTCTCGCGGCGTCCAGCCCCATAGTCCCGACCGGTCGTGAAGCGGTGGTGAGCCTTCTTTCGCTGCTCGTGGTGCTTGCCGTGGGTGTTGCGATCATCGTGTGGCTCGTCCGCCGGGTGCGACGCTCGGTATGGCAACGCCGCCGCGACCGGACCCTCGGCAGGGAACGGCCGGGGCGGCGTCGTCGGTAATGAGCGAAGTTGGGGTTTTAGACCTGAGCTCTCGCGATGGCGCGGAGCTTGGTCACGGCTTCGCTGACCATGGCCTCGACAGGCTGGTCGATGTTGAGTTTGTACCCGCCCTCTTCCAACTCGAGGGGCTCTAAGGTGTCCAACTGTGACTGCAGGAGCGAGGCCGGCATGAAGTGTCCGCTGCGCCCTTCGAGCCGCCCGGTCAGCACCTCGAGCGACCCGTCCAGGTGGAGGAACAGGGCGCCTGTAGCCTGCGAGCGGATGCGCTCGCGGTAGACCCGCTTGAGTGCCGAACAGGCGATCACCAACCCCTGTTTCTGCTCACCGTGGTCGTGGAGTTTCCTACCCACGGTTTCGAGCCAGGGCCACCGGTCATCGTCCGTGAGGGGAGTCCCGGAGGCCATCTTCTGCACGTTCTCGATGGGGTGCAGGCTGTCGCCGTCGATGAACTCCACGCCCAGCTCGTGGGCCACGAGGGTTCCAATGGTCGTCTTGCCCGACCCCGAAACGCCCATGACCACCACGAGCGGCTCTACCTTGTTGTGCGACGTCACGGCGGGGCTTACCAGTCGTGGACCGTGCCGTCGGCAAGGCGGTTGTACGGCAGGTAGGCGTTGGCGTATTCGTACTTCTCCGCCTCGTCCTCGTCGATCTCCACGCCCAGGCCCGGGGTGTCGGAGGGGTGGAGCAGACCGTTCTCGAACGTCATGTTCTGCAGGAAGACCTGGTTGGTCTTCTCCGAGTGCGGCATGTACTCCTGGAGGCCGAAGTTGTGGATGGCCATGCCCACGTGCAGCTGGGCGGCGAAGCCCACCGGGGACACATCCGTGGGGCCGTGGAAACCGGACTTGACCTGGTACATCGCGGCGTAATCCATGACCTTCTTCAACGGGGAAATGCCGCCGAAGTGTGTGGAGGCGCAGCGAACGTAGTCGATGAGCTGCTCGGAAATGAGGTCCTTGATGTCCCAGATGGTGTTGAAGACCTCACCAATGGCCAGCGGCTGCGTGGTGTGCTGGCGGACCAGACGCAGGGCCTCCTGGTTCTCCGCCGGGGTGCAGTCCTCGAGCCAGAACAGGTCGTAGGGCTCCAGCGACTTGCCGAGCTTGGCGGCCTGAATGGGCGTCATACGGTGGTGACCGTCGTGCAGCAGCGGCAGCTCGGGGCCGAACTCGTTGCGCACTGCCTCGAACACGGAGGGGATGTGACGCAGGTAGGCGCGGGTATCCCAGTCTTCCTCCGCAGGCAGGGCGGCGCGCTGAGCGGGTTCGTAGTCGTAGCGCTCGCCGGAGGACTGCGGCTGGGCTGCCACACCGTACAGGGCGGTGATGCCCGGAACCGAGGACTGAACACGGATAGCGGTGTAGCCGTGCTCCTGCTCGGAACGGATGGAGTCGAAGATCTCCTCAGTGTCACGACCGGATGCGTGACCGTAGGTCGACAGGCCGCGACGGGACGCGCCACCCAACAACTGGTACACCGGCATGCCGGCGACCTTGCCCTTGATGTCCCACAGGGCCATGTCCACGGCAGCGATCGCGGCCATGGTCACCGGGCCGCGGCGCCAGTAACCCGAACGGTAGAGGAACTGCCAGGTGTCCTCGATGTTCGCGGGATCGCGGTCGATCAGCAGCGGAACGATGTGGTCGGACAAGTACGTGGCCACGGACAGCTCACGGCCGTTCAGGGTGGCGTCGCCGATGCCGGAGATGCCCTCGTCGGTGGTGATCTTCAAAGTCACGAAGTTGCGGGTGGGGCTGGTCACGATGACCTTGGCCGAGGTGATCTTCATGGATTAATCCTCTCCGGAAATCGAATGGTGGGTGTCGGTTTCTAGGCCGACGGCGCGTCGTCGTCATCCTTGGGCGGGACAACGGGGGACTGGGTGGTCATGGGGTGCGAGTCGCGAGCGGTGGGGCCAACGCGGTCCTCACGGGTCGGAACGGAGTTCGGGATTTCACCGTGCTGTAACTGTTCATGACGCAGGTGACGGTTGGCCTCGATGGCTTTCATGATGTCCTTGAACTTGGCCTCGGTCAGCGGGTAACCGGCCATGATCAGCATGGCGCCCAGGAAGATCACGGCGGGAACCAGCCCGGCACCAAGAGCCATGCCGCGAACGGTGTCTTCGGACTGAACGGTGTTGGCTGCGTCGAATCCGCTCCACGTCAGGACGTACCCGGCCACGGCCACGCCCACTGCCTGACCCACCTTGCGGGTAAAGGAGAACGCGGAGTAGGTGGCGCCTTCAGTGCGGATGCCGGTCTTGTACTCGCCGTACTCCACGGTGTCCGCTTCAAGTGCCCAGGTCATGGTGTTGAGGATGCCCATGCCCACGCCCATGAAGAACAGGCCCAGCAGGCTCAGTGCGAAGGAATACCAGAAGAAGTTGCTGAGGGAGAACAGCACGCCACCCACGGCTGCCAGGATGGCGGCGTACATGAACCCGCGCTTCTTGCCGAGCACACGGGTCACTGTGGGGCCGAACGGGCCTACGTAGAGAACCGCGCCGGTGGTGATCACGATGGAGATGGTGGCCACCCAGCCAGCTTCGGAGTAGCGAGTCAGCACATAGGTGGAGAGGTAAATGGTCAGGGCACCGATCACGTTCTGGGCGATCAAATACAACAAGGATGAGCCGCAGAGGCGGATCAGCGGGCCGTTCTGACGGACGGTCGCGATGGTTTCCTTAAGGGTCACTCGCTCGACCTCGCGGTACACGACTTCCTTGGAGGTCGCGAACGTGGTGAAGAAGAACAGCGCACCGATGATCACGAACGCAACGGCGGTGATGAGGAAGGTCGCGGCCAGGTTCTCCGCACCCTTGATGCGCGGCGCCAGGAACAGGGAGAGCAACAGGATGGTCGCGCCGGAGCCGACCATGCGGGCAGAAGCCAAACGGGAACGGTCCACGGGGTTCTGGCTCATTGCGCCGGCCAGCGAGCCGTACGGAATGTTGACCATCGAATAGAGCAGGCCCATGAGTGCGTAGCTGATGGTGGCCCACGCCAGTTTGGCGCCGTAGCCGTCCACGGGGATCCAGAAGCACAGCAGGTTGGAGAGCAACAGCGGGATCGAGTACCAGATCAGGAACGGGCGGAACTTGCCCCAGCGGGTCATGGTGCGGTCCACCATGCGACCGGCAAACAGGTCCGCGAACGCGTCCCAAACCTTCACGATCATGAGGATCACACCCGCGTGATCCGCACGGATGCCTACCACGTTCGTGTAGAAGAGCAAGAGGAACAGGCCGGTCATCTGGAATGCGATGTTGCAGCCGGCGTCTCCCAAGCCGTACCCAACCAGGGTCTTGGGCTTGAGATGTGGTTTGTTGATCGCGGGTATTTGCGATGTTGCTGGGACTGACATTTAAGGCTCCTTTGCCTGTGTGCCGATCCGCGCCCTGCGGCGCTGGTTCAAAGGTCAGCGAGGGTTATTCACCCTTGGTTACCCCCAGCTTCCACCCGCGGCACTCGGGAACACGTGTGGTTTCCGTGAGTTGCCAGCGGCGTGATTCGGGTCGCGCGACGACGCCGTTCGGTCGCGTGAACGACGAGACGGCCCCCGCACGTGCCGGGGCCGTCTCAGGGCGTGTTTCTACTGGTTCAGTGTTGACTGCCAGGGCGCTTGTTCAGCGTAGCTCGCTCACCAATCCACTGATCTGATCCACCACGTCCTCCTGCTGCGCGAGCTCCGCGTCCAGCACGGCGACGAGTGCATGAACGCGCTTACCGGTCGGCTTGCCGTTGGCTTCGAGCACCAGATCGGCGCGTGCGTCGGAAACCTCCGTGCGGCCGTCGAGGTAGGCGATCCATGCGGCTATGGCCCGGGCCGCGGCGGTTCCGGCGCGACCGGCCTGTCGTTCAGCCTTGAGCACCGGTACAGCGCGCATCTGCAGCTTGGTGGAGCCGTCCATCGCGATCTGGGCCAGGTGGTGTGCGATGCGCGGATTGGAGAACCGGTCCAGTAGCGCGTCGCGGTAGCCAGGGATGTCGAGTCCCGGTGTGGTCAGGTGCTGGGCTGCCTCGTCCCAGAATTCCTCAACCCACGCGCGGCACACGGGATCCCCGATGGCCTCGGCCACGGTTGCGTGACCGCGCAACTGGCCGGCGTAGGCCATGAGCGAGTGGGAGCCGTTGAGCAACCACAGTTTGCGACGCTCGAAGGGCTCGATGTCGTCCACGAACTCAGCGCCGGCCTTCTCCCAGCCCGGGCGGCCCGCGGGGAATTCGCCCTGCAGCACCCAGCTGCGGAACGGTTCCGTCACCACGGGCACCTGGTCCGCGTAGCCGGTTTCCCGGGCCACGTCTGCCAGCACCGAGTCCTCGGTGCGCGGGGTGATGCGGTCGATCGAGGTGGCCACGAAGGACACGTTCTCTTCGACCCACGCCCCCAGCTCCGGGTCAACGGCAGCGGCCAATCCCTGGATCGCATTGTGCGCGGCCACATTGTTGGCGGACAAGTTGTCGCATGAGACAACAGCCAGCCCACCGGCGTTCTGACGACGTCGCTCGGCCAGTCCCACGACCACCTTGCCGGCCATCGTGGCCGGGACGCCCACCTCGGAGAGGCCGAACGCGCCGTCGGTGAATGCGGCCTTGAGAGACGCGAGATCCTCGGCAACCGCTGACTGCGCGGCGTCGAATGCGAGGCTTTCGCCCAAGTTGTAGGCGGCTTCGGTCACGGTAATGGTGAGCACCGCGGTGCTGGGTGCGGCCAATAGTTCCCACAACCGGGATACGTTCTCTGCGGGGTGGGCCTCAACGATGCCGTTGATGACCTCGTACTCGTCGCTGTCGGGACCGCGTTCCACCAGGGTGTAGAGCCCGTCCTGCGCTTCGAGTGAGTTCGCGAGATCTGCCGAGCGCCCCGAGAAGGAGGCATAGCTCCATTGGGGGCGAGTGGCGTCGTCCTCGCAATGCTGGGTGTACCAGAGCTGGTGCGCGCGGTGGAAGGCGCCCAAGCCAATATGGACCAGGCGCGGCTGCGGGGCCGGGGGCACGTCCACGGTGCTGCGGTTGAAGGGGCGCGGTTCGGTGGTGTTCGAGGTGGTCACAGCTTGAAAACCCTTCTGGGAGCGGCGTCGACGATATCCACGATGATCTCGGCGGCGCGGTCCTCACTGATGCGGTGTTCGGCCACGTACTTGGCCAGGAAGGCAGCCTCCGTGCGGCGGGAGGCGTCGTGGCGGGCGGGAATGGAGCAGAACGCGCGGGTGTCGTCGATGAACCCGGACGAGCGCGAGAAGCCCGCGGTGCCGGTGATCGCCGAGCGCCAGCGGAACATGGCGTCCGGCTCGTCGATGAACCACCAGGGCGCGCCCACGTACACGGACGGGTAGAAACCGGCCAGCGGGGCGATCTCGCGCGAGTAAACGGTCTCGTCGATCGTGAACAGGACGAAATGGAAATCCTTGCGATTGCCGAAATCTCCGAGCAGCGGTTGCAGGCCGCGGGTGTACTCCATGGCGAAGGGAATGTCGTGGCCGGTGTCCGCCCCGTACTTCTCGAAGGTCTCGGGGGAGTGGTTGCGGTGAACACCGGGGTGGATCGTCATGACCAGGCCGTCCTCCACCGACATCCGCGCGAACTGGTAGGTCATGTGCGCCTCGAACGCGTTGGCCTCCGCCACGGTGGCCTCGCCGCGCAGGCCCTTCTCGAACAGGCGGGAGGCTTCGGCCGGATCCAGCTTGAGGGTGTCCGCGTTGAGCGTCCCGTGATCCGCGGAGACCGCGCCGCGGTCGATGAAGTACTTCCGGCGGTTCTCCATGGCGCGGAGATAGCCCTCGTGGCCCGTGAGTCCGTCACCGGCGACGTCGATGAGCTTTCGCGCCCGCTCCGCGCAGCCCGCGCCGTGGAACTTCACGTAGGCGTCCGGGCGGAACGTAGGCAGCACGCGCCCGGAGAAGGAATCGTCCGCGGCGATCTGCTCGTGGGCCGCGAGATCGTCCAGGGGATCGTCCGTGGTGGCCATGACCTCGAGCTTGAACTTCCCGAACAGCTCGCGCGGGCGGAAATCGGGGCGTTCCACGATGGCCTGCAGCTGGTCGTAGATCTCGTCCGCGTGGGCCTCGTCGATCCGGGAGTCGTCGATGCCGAACACGTTCACGAACTCGGACCGCAGCCAGTACCCGGAGGCCGTGCCGTCGAACAGGTGCCAGTTGCGGCAGAAGATCCGCCACGCCTCACGCGGATCCGCGCCCGAGCTCTTGCCCACGTTCAGATCGGCCAGGTCCACACCGTTCGCGTGCAGCAACCGGGTCACGTAGTGGTCCGGACTGATCAACAGCTGGGTCGGATCCGGGAACGGCGTGTTCTCCGCGATGATCCGGGCGTCCACGTGCCCGTGCGGGGACACGATCGGCAGGTCCTCGACCTGCTCCAGGAGGTTGCGGGCGATCTCCCGCGTGGCGGGATCGGCCGGCAACAAGCGGTCGGGGTGAGCTGCTATCGACGTTGACATGCTCTCATCACAGCCCGGCCGTCCCGCGCGCGCAACGGGTTGCCGTGAGTTGCTGGGTGCCCCGGCGAGTCCCGCGGGGTCGGTCAGGGGACGACGCCGCCGGGCCGGGGCGCGGCGCCGTCGAACGTCACGGCTCCACGAACGGCAGGTCCGAGGACGTGCGCACCACCAGGGACGTGGGGACCAGGACGGGTTTGGCCGCGGTGTGGGCGGCGCCGCGAATCATGGCCAGGAGGTTCGTGACCGCCGTGCGCCCCATCGTGTACATGGGCGCGGCCACGGAGGACAGCGGGGGGTTCATCAGGTCCAGTTCCTGGACGTTGTCGAACCCCACGACCGCCACGTCCTGCGGGATGCGCACGTGGTGCTTCTGCAGCTCGTGGGCGAAACCCATGGCCATGAGGTCGTTGTAGAGGACCACCGCCGGGACCCGGTGGGTGAGCCAACGCTGTGCGGCCAGGGCGCCGCCCTTGACCGTGGGCTCGAACGGGCCGGCGTGATACACCTTCAGCTCGAGTTCCAGGCCCGCTTCCCGCAGCGCGCGCCAGCGCATCCCGTTGGACCAGGACGCCTCCGGTCCGGACGCGTACATGATGGTGCGCCGCCCGGAGGAGGCCAGGTGCTCGGCGGCCCGGCGCATGCCCCGGGCGTTGTCCGCCACCACGGACGCGACCCCGTTGACCGCGCGGTTCACGATCACGGTGGGTTTCTGCTTGGCCATCATGCGGATCGCGGAGTCGGACATCCGTGAGCTGGTCAGCAGCACGCCGTCCACCAGCGGCAGGGCGCGCTCGGCGATGGAGCGTTCCAGCTGGTCCGATTCCCGGGTGTGGTTGAGCAGCACCGTGTACCCGGCCTCGGTCGCGGCGGCCTCCGCGCCCCGGATGAGCTCGAAGAACACCGGGTTGGAGATGTCCGCGAGCAACAGGGCGATCAGGTTGCTGCGCCGCCCCTCGCCCCCGGTGCGTGCGACCGAGCGGGTCCGATAGCCCAGGGCCTCCGCGGCGGCGCGCACGCGCTCGGCGGTGTCGAACGAGACCCGTCCCGGTCGGGCGAACGTGCGGGACACGGTGGACGGGGCCACGCCCGCTCGGCGCGCGACGTCGTAAATGGTGGGGGCAGCTCCGGGTGTCCGCGGGCTCTCCCCAGAATCTGCACTCATGGCCCCGATTGTCATGAGTTGCCGCGGAGCATGTCAAAGGTCCGGCCCACGGTGTCGGTTCGTGGCGGGCCCCCCGCGCTCACCCCGCCCGAGCGCGCCACGAGCGGTTCTCCCGGCCCGTGGTCACCGGGACCATGGGAGGGGGCGCATACTTTCCGGGTGATCACACTTGCCCTGGTGCTCCTCGTCGTGGGAGTGGTGTACGCCGTGGAGCACGGCTGGCCCGGTTTCCGCAAGATCGGCCGCTGGTGGCTGCGCCGTGGGGATCCGGTCAAGGACTGGGTGCGCCGGGCACCCCTGACGTACCTGTACCTGGTGCTGCTCACGTTCACCACGTGGTTGCTGTGGAACACGAACGGGCGGTTGCGCGGGGCGTTCCTCGCGGAACAGTCCACGAGCCTGCATCAGTTGGGCATCAATCCGGTGACCGTTCTGCTGCGCAGCGCCATGTACGTCTCACCCATCGAACTCGCGGTGTGGTGGATCGCGTTCTCCCTGGTCGTGGCGCCCATGGAACACCGCTTCGGGTGGCGGCGCGTGTTCGCCGGCTTCGCGATCGGGCACGTGGGTGCCACGGTCTCGACCGCGGCCCTGCAAATGTGGGAGGCCCAGGCCTTCCCGAATCCCGACCTGATCCCGGAACGGATCGACGTGGGCGCGAGCTACGGGTTCTTCGCGCTCGCCGCGCTGGCCACCTATCACGGTTCCGCGCGCCGCAGGCTCCTGTGGGCCGCCGGGCTCGTGGCCGTGGCGGCGGGCGGGATGCTCCTGGACTTCGGGTGGACGGCCATCGGGCACGCGATCGCGGTGCTGCTGGGTTTCGCGTGCTACCGACTGGTGAATTCCGACGCCGCCGTCCACCACGAGGCGCGCGTCCGGGCCCGGCGGCTGTACGAGATGGAGCACTGATCCGGCACGGCCCCCGGTCTCGTGGGTCCGGACCGGAAGGGGTCGACGGCGCAGCAGAGTTCGACGGCGCCGCGCAGTGTGACCATCCAGCGGACCCACTCGTCCCGGTTGCCCGCGTGACGCGCGCCACCTAGTATGCAGCTTGTATCTATGCGACCCGCGGCCTGATCGCTATGGGCCGCCGCTCGCCCCACACCCCGGGGCGCGCGGACGAACGAGTGGGTACGGAACCGGCCGGAGCGACGTCGAACAGGGAGCACCATGGCGCACAACGCGGCCGAGCGCGCGTACGAGCATGTCAAGGCCCGGATCCTCACGGGTGAGCTGGACGGGCACATGTTGTCCGAGGGCGTCTTCGCCACGGAGCTGGGGGTCTCGCGGACTCCCGTCCGTGAGGCGTTCCTGCGGCTCCAGGTGGAGGGGCTCATGCGGCTCTACCCCAAGCGCGGTGCGCTCGTGGTGCCGGTGGGCCCGCACGAGTCCCGCGAGGAGCTCGCCGCACGGCGGGTCGTGGAGTGCGCGAGCGTGAAGGAGGCGATCGGGGAGCCCGATCTGCCCGACACCCTCGCCGACCTCCTGGAACAGCAGCGAAAGGCTGTGGGCACGCCGCGATTCGGTGAGCTGGATGCCGCGTTCCACACCGCTCTCGTGGAGGCCGCGGGCAACAGTCTGCTGAGCGGCTTCTACCAGGGGCTGCGGGACCGGCAGATCCGGTTGATCGCCACCGCGGTGCGCACGGTCCAGGAGCGGTCGGACGAGATCCTGGCGCAGCACGCGGAGATCGTGGCGGGCGTTCGGGAGAAGGATGCGGAACGGGTGGAGGCCCTGTTGGCGGAGCATTTGCAGCGCGTGTACGAAGGGATCGTGTCATGAGTGTGAAGCCCTGGATGAGGGTCAGTTCGGCGCTGTTGGCGGTGGCGTGGGGTGGCAACGAGTTCACCCCGTTGCTCGTCATGTACCGCACGGTGGAGGGCTATGAGCAGGTGGCCGTGGACATGCTCCTGGCCGCGTACGTCCTGGGGATCGTCCCGGCCCTGTTGATCGGCGGGCCGCTGTCCGACCGGCACGGGCGGCGGGCACTGATGATCCCCGCGCCCATCCTCGCGATGGTGGGCAGCATCCTGTTGGCCCTGGGCGCCGGGAGTCTGGTGCTGCTCTTCGTGGGCCGGGTCTTCTCCGGGCTGGCCCTGGGACTGGGCATGGCCGTGGGGACCTCGTGGATCAAGGAGCTCTCCGACCGGCCGTACGAGGCATACCCGGAACGGGTCTCGGGCGCTCGCAGGGCGTCCCTGTCGCTCACGGCCGGTTTCGCCCTGGGGGCCGCGATCGCGGCGACGCTCGCCCAGTTCGCCCCGCTGCAGACCGTGTTGCCGTACGTGATCAACCTGTTGATCTGTCTGCCCGCGGTCCTGCTGGTCGCGGGCGCCCCCGAGACCCGCCACGCGACCGCGCCGCACGGCTCGCTCCTGTCCGACCTGAAGATCCCGGCCACGCGCCAGCACCGGTTCTGGTTCGTGGTGGCGCCGTCCGCGCCCTGGGTGTTCGGGTGCGCGGCGTCCTCGTACGCGATCCTCCCGGCGCTCATGGCGGACGTCGTGGGCCCGGACTACGGCATCGCGTTCTCGGGGCTCATGTGCCTGGTGGGTCTGGGCTGTGGGTTCTTCATCCAGCCCCTGGGCCGTCATCTGGACCGCGACGGTTCCATCCGTTCGCTCGCCGTGGGCATGGTCGCGGTGATCCTGGGCATGCTCACCGCGGTGGCCGCCGCCGCGACCCTGAACATCGTGGTGGTCCTCGCGGCCTCCGCGGTCCTCGGCTGCGGCTACGGTCTCGTGCTGATCTCCGGGCTGCAGGAGGTCCAGCGCATCGCCCGCCCGGACGACCTGGCGGGACTCACCGCGGTCTTCTACTCCCTGACCTACGTGGGCTTCTTCGTGCCCATGGTCCTCGCGCTGATCGCCCGGTTCACGTCCTACCCGTGGTTGTTCGCCTCCGGCGCCGTGATCGCGGCCCTGTGCCTGGGCGTCATGGCCTACGGGCGGCGACACGAGGTGCGCGACCTGGACGCCCTCGAGGCCGCGGCGGTCGCGCGGTAGCCCGCGCAGCGGCGTCGTCGTCCCGTGACGGGTACGACCGCGCGGCAGCCGCGCTCAGCCGAGCGCCAAGGACGCCGCGCCGCGCAGCAGGACGACGACGCCGCCCGCGGCCGCGAGCGCCATGGCCAGTTTCTGCGCGGTCGCCTTGCTGAGGTGACGGGACAGCCAGGTCCCCACCGCGATCCCGGCGAGGACCGTGAGCACGAGCGCACCCACGGCCACGACCGCGGGGACGGGCAGGGCGAAGTGGACCCCGGCCGCGAGTTTGGAGACCACCGACAGGGCCCCCATGGACATGAACACCGGTTGCATGGTGGCCGCGAACCGGTGCTGGTCCCAGCGGGTCACCCGTGAGTAGATCACCATGGCCGGTGCCGCCACACCAGCGGTGGAGTTGAAGAATCCCCCGACCACCCCGGCCGGGACCATGGCCTTGCGGCGGGAGAGCTCGGGGGTCGCGGGGGAGAAACGCGTGACGGCGAGGCCCGCGAGCACCACCGCACCCACGGCCACCTGCAGCCACGCGCTCGGCACCCAGCGCACCACGAGCGCCCCGGCCACGATCCCGGGCACGGCGGACGCGACCAGCACCGCCGCGTGCCGCCATTCCACGAGCCGGCGCACGGACAGGGTGATCAGGAAACCGGAGCACGTGGTGGCCGCGTTGGTCGCCAGGACTCCCGGGCCGGGGCCCATGATCAGGGACAGCACCGGTGCCACCACGAGGCCCACCCCGGTGCCGGACACCCGTTGCAGGACGGTACCCACGAGCACGGCGAGCAGGGCGGCGATGAGGATCAACATGGGCGGCTTCCGGTGAGCGGGGTCGGTGGTTCGAGGGTAACCGTGTGTGCGCCGCCGGGTGGCACCACGTGGGATCCGTGGCGCATGTCATGGATGCCGCACCCGGGACATGGGTCACGACCTGGGGCGACGGTAGGAGGATAGGGGTATGAACTTCCTCCGCGGCATCATCCGGGCCCAGGGCCAGATCTTCCTGCAGGCCGGATGGGGCCCCGCGGTGTTCGCGCTCGCCGCCATGACGGTGGCGTCCCCGTGGTTCGCGCTCGCCGCGCTCGCGGGGGCGGCGGTCCAGGGCGGGTGTGCGCTGGGGCTCGCCGGGTGGGACGACGCACGGGGCCTGCACCGTCTCCGGGAGGGCGGGACCCGGGCGCGGAGACGTCCCCTGGAACACGACCCCGAGAGCTCACGGGTCGATGCGAAAGCCCTGGCCCGGAACCGGTCCGGGGTGATCCCCGCGGAGGTCGACCAGGGATTGCACGGCTTCAACGGTGCCCTGACGGGGTGTGCCGCCGTACTCGCGTGCGGGCCCGGAATCCCTGCGGCGTTGTGGACCCTCGCGGGTTCGGCGGTCTGCGCGGTGATCGTGTGGGGTGCACCCAAGCTCTGGTGGCCCGAATCCCTCCCGCTGCTCACGGGGCCGTTCTGCCTGGTCAACAGCATCGCGGTGGCCGTGGCGGTCCCGTTCGAGCGGACCCAGGGAGCCGTGGTGCCCCTGGGCTCCCCCGTGCACGACGTGCTCGCCGGGGCCGTGCGGGGAGCGCACCAGGTGACCCTGGGTGGGTCCGTGCTGGGCGGGCTGTTGGTGCTCGCGGGGATGTTCGCCGCCGGGTGGCGGGCCGGTGTATGGGCGACGGTCGGGACCCTGGTGGGCACGCTCGCCGGGTTCGTGGGGATCGGGCAGGGGCCCGCCGCCTCCGGGCTGCTGGGCTACGGCGCGTTGCTCGTGACCGTGGCGCTCGGTGTGGCATTCCCCGCGCGGGGGTCCCTCGCCTCACGGATCGGGGTGCCCCTCCTGGCCGCCGCGGTCACCGTGCCGCTGTGGTGGGCCATCACGGCCGTGGGGGTCGCGCCGTACACGTGGCCCTACGTGCTCGTCACGTGGACGGTCCTGGCGCTGCGCTTCCGTCATTGGAGGGCGTGGGAGGCCCGCCACGACGAGCGGTGAACCAGGGTGAAGATCCCCCACACCGCGAGCAGCCCCGCGATCAGCAACAGTCCCGCGTGGCCCAGGTGCACGATGATGCCGATCACGGTGATCAGCGTCAGCACCACGGCGAGCGTCAGCGACACCCTCGGAGCAGGGACCGTGGTCTCCCCGCTGACACTGGGCAGCACCAGCACGCAGTAGAAGAAGGTGGCCACGAGCAGACCGATCACGCGCTGACTCAGCCGGTCCCGGATGAAGGACCGCATGACCCGTGGGGAGAACTGGCTGCTGGCCAATTGCAGGCTGACCACGGTCAGGGAGAACACCACGCCCACGGTGGTGATCATCGCCCCGGCCACGGTGGCCAGCAACCACGTGGCGGCGTTGCTGCTCATCTCCAACGTGAACGGCACGTGGGTGTCGTACCCCAGGGCGTGATCGACGGACGTCGCGATGATCGCCAATACGATCCCGCCCAGCATGATGATGGAGGGATAGAGGAACAGGCTCTCCTCGAACCGGTACCGCAGCGCCGCGAGGCGCAGCCGCCACGAGACGCCTCCACGTCCAGCCACTGTCTGTCCTCCGAGCTTTGTTCGCCGACGAGCCTGCCGATCGTCAGCCTACCCAGTCCGTTCACGGAGGCGGGCACGCGGAGCCCGGGCAAGGGGGCGGCACTTCGATAGCCTGGCCCCATGACGGAACAGAACAAGTGGCTTGCCCAGGTGGCTCGGAACCCCGGGCATTCCCAGTGGTACATCGAACGGTTCCGCACCATGGCCGCGCGCGGTGAGGACATCGTGGGGGAGGCCCGGCTCATCGACGCCATGGTTCCCCGCGGCGCTCGCATCCTGGATGCCGGGTGCGGAGCGGGGCGGCTGTCCGGGTACCTGCACGCGGCCGGGCATCGGATGGTCGGGGTGGACGTGGATCCCGAATTGATCGACGCCGCCCGGCAGGACTACCCGGGCCCTGAGTATCGCGTGGCCGATCTCGCCGTACTGGCCGACATGGATCTCGGGGACCCCTTCGACGTCATCGTGTGCGCGGGCAACGTGGTCACCTTCCTCGCGGAAAGCACCCGGCGGGACGTGCTGCGCGGCTTCCGCAGCCACCTGGGTCGGGACGGCCGCGCGGTGGTCGGTTTCGGCGCGGGGCGCGGCTATTCCGCCGAGGAGTTCTTCGCCGACGCCGCTGCGGAGGGTCTCACACCGCAACTCACCCTGGCGGGGTGGGACGTACGCCCCTGGGCCCAGGACAGCGATTTCCTCGTGGCCGTGCTGGGACCCGTGGCCGGGTGAGCCGCGGCGGCAATCCGTGAACGAGCTGCCCCGGATCAACGGCCCTTCCCAAATGAGTGTGGGTAAGGGCCCAAGCGGGGTGCGTGTCACGGGGGTCGGGTAGGGGTCGAGGCCTCCAGGATGGGGGTGCTGAATCCAACCGTCCTCGAAGGCCTCGATGTGTCCC
>JAFAAV010000011.1 GCA_023426375.1 Actinomycetes bacterium
ATGGCCACCAGTACCCGCAGCAGCAGGTTTTTGGACAGGGAACGAAGACTCATGGTTCAAGATCTCTCGGGACAAGGAGGGGTATTGGTTCAACGACACGTTCTCACGATTGTGGCCGTGTCGATGACGCTGGACCTTCCGTTTCGAACGGCGGTGACCAAGCTGACCCACGGTTGAGGGGACGCCGACCGCGTCCCCTTTGTAGAATGCAATGAACACTACCGCGACACCTTATGTCGCTTCCACGCTTTTGGCCTACAGGCCCACAAGGAGATCCCTTTGACCGATTCCGAACAGTACGGTTCCCGCGACAATTCCGAGCGTTCCGGCGGAGACCGACGCCGCGGCTCGGGCGGGCCCGGTGGCTGGAGTAACCGAGGGAACCGGGATCGCTCCTGGCAGGACCGCGGCGACTCGAGGGATCGTCGGGATGACCGCCGCGAGGGTGGCCGTAATGATCGTCGCGACGAGGCCCGCGGTGGCGACCGTCGTAATGACCGCCGCTCCTTCGACGGTCGCCGTGACGACCGCGGTGGGGATCGCAGGGATTACCGGCGTGATGATCGCCGCTACGATCGTGACGGTGACCGCCGAGACGATCGCCGCCGTGACGGAAAGGGCGGCGAAGAACGCCGTCAACCTCGACGCTGGGACGACCGCCCTCGCGCTGACCGCTCGGACGCGCGTTCCGGCGATCGCAAGGGTCAGGGCCGACAGTTCGACCGCTTCCAGGACCGCAAGGACGGCCATCGTTCCGAGCGTCGCAGCGGCGACTGGGAGCGCAAGCGCGAAACCGGTAACCGGAGCCGCACCTGGGATGACCGCGGGGGTTCCCGTGACCGCCGCGATGACCGGGGCGGGGACCGCCCTTCCTCCGACGGCCGCCGTGATGACCGTGGTGGAGATCGCAGGGATTTCCGGCGTGATGATCGGACCAACGACCGCCGTGATGACCGCGGGGGCCGTTCCGATGGTCGGCGCAGCGAAGGATTTAACGGAGGCGACCGCCGCGAGAACCGACGCTGGGACGATCGCCCCCGTAACGACCGCAACGAGCGCCGGTCCTACGGAGACCGCACCAACGACCGGCGAAACGACCGTGGAGGCCGCTCCGACGACCGTCGTTCCTTCGAAGGACGTCGTGACGATCGCGGTGGAGATCGCCGTGATTTCCGTCGTGATGATCGTGGTGGCCGTCCCGATGGGCGCAAGGACTTCCGCCGTGACGACCGTTCCGGTGGTCGCCGTGATGATCGGCGCCGCGACAACTTTGGTGGCGACGATCGCCGCAGGGACGCTGACCGCGAAGAGCGCATGACTCGACGGGATCTGAACGATCTGGACAAGCCCCGGTTTATCGCGCCGGACATTGATGAGGACGTCACGGGTCGCGAGGTCGACAAGCCCACGCGTCGTCAGCTCGAGGCACTGGAACCGCGGAATGCGGAGCGAGTTGCTCAGCACCTTGTCATGGCCGCGCGCTACCTGGAAGTGGATCCCGCGTTCGCGCTCGAGCACGCCAACGCCGCCGTGCGTAAGGCCGGCCGCATCGCGGTAGTCCGTGAAGCAACGGGTGTGGCCGCCTACGCCGCCGAGGATTACGCGCTGGCACTCAAGGAATTGCGCACGCACCGCCGTATTTCCGGTTCCGAAGAGCACTTGCCGCTCATCGTGGATTGCCAGCGCGCACTGGGTAAAGTGGACAAGGCACTCGAAGAGGCCCAGTCATCCGCAGCCGAGAAGCTGGATGCCGCGGGTAAGGTGGAATTGGCCATCGTCGTGTCCGGAATTCACGGCGATGCCGGAGACAATCAGGCGTCGCTGGAGGCTCTGCAGATCCCGCAGCTCGACAAGAATCGCGGTTTCTCCTACAGCCCGCGCCTGTTTCGCTCCTACGCGGAAGCACTGCGCGGTGTCGGCCGGGACAAGGAGTCCCTGAGTTGGGAACGCCAGGCCATCGTGGCGGAAGCCGCACTCGGGCTGGGTCAGTTCTCCGAACCGGAGATCGTGGACCTCGGCGACGACATCGACCTGGACGCCGCCAAGGAGACCGTCCGCGAGGCAGGGGAGCGCCACAGCGAGACCGCCGGTCCCTCCGGCGATCCGTCTGACGTGTCTGCCGACGACGCCGCGGCCACCGCGCCAGCCGATGGTCACGACAGCACGTCGGTCGCAGACGACGCCATGGCTGGCGAGGACGCAACGTCACACGAGGAGATCGTGGAGGAGCCAACCGCTCCCGTGGAAGCCGGGGAGTCTCACACCGTGGCACCCGCGTCGGAATCCGGAGAGCCCTCCGAGACCGGTGACGATTCCGAGAACCATGACCGATGAGCTGCTGATCAGCCGTTTCGACGCGCTGCTGTGCGATCTGGACGGCGTGGTCTACGCGGGTCCCGATGCCATTGATGGTGGTCCGGAGTCCCTGAACCGCGCCGTGGAGATGGGCGTCCCGGTGATGTACGTGACGAATAACGCGTCACGTCCACCGGCGGCGGTGGCGGCACACATCTCGGAACTGGGTGCGCCGACTCAGGATAGTGACGTGGCCAGTTCTGCCCAGGCTGCGGCCAAGCTATTGGCCGGTCGGTTACCCCACAAGGCCAGGGTGCTGATCACCGGAGCGCAGGCGCTCGCGGACGAGATCAGTGCAGTGGGTCTGACCCCGGTGTGGTCACAGTCGGAGGAACCCGTGGCCGTGGTTCAGGGGTTCAACCCTAAAATCGGCTGGGAACAGTTGGCGGAAGCCGCCTACACGTTGGCCGATGAATCCGTGCTGTGGTGTGCGACCAACACTGACTTCACGATTCCGAAAGAACGCGGTATCGCGCCGGGTAACGGCACCTTGGTGGCCGCAGTTGCCGCCGCCACCGGGCGTGAACCCATTGTGGCGGGTAAGCCCCAGGCCCCTGTGTTCCACGAAGCAGCGGAGCGGGCAAAGAGCCAACGACCGGTGGTGGTCGGTGATCGGCTTGATACTGACATCCGAGGTGCTCATGCCGCAGGGATGGACAGCATCGAAGTGTTCACGGGAGTTGACACCCCGCAGAGCGTGCTGCGTGCGTGCGACAAGGAACGCCCCACGTACTTGCTCGGCAATCTTCGGGAGCTGTTCGAGACTTACCCGGATCCCCAGGTGGCCCGGGAGGACCACGGCGATCAGGAAGTGACCGCCACGTGCCGTGACGCGGTTGCGGTCGCGCGAGACAACAGCGTTCGGATTCACGCCCCCGAGAACAGTTTGGACGGTTGGCGTGCCGCGTGTGCGGCCTGGTGGGCACTGCATCCCGAAGCGGAAACCCCCACCCATCCCGAAGTCACGTGGGAGGCGGCACCATGAGTGAACAGTTCCCGAACGACAGCTGGGACGAACGCGAGGCCGACGTTTCAGAACTCGATGCACCGGAGTCCGAAGAGCAGAGCGTCAACTCGTTGGACGACGCGGACGCGATGGACCAGGACGCAGACGTGGAGGAAGCGTCCCCGGGCCAGGCCGCCGATCGTGCGTCTTCCGATCCCGGGTCCTCCGATGCCGTACCCGTCACGGGGCTTGATTCCGTAGATCGGGTACTCGCCAAGGAAGCAGCGGTGAGTGAACTGCCGGTCAACGAACGAGCCGCCGCGTACCAGGAGCTCCACGCCGAGTTGGAGTCCATCCTCAATCAACAACCCGGTTCCCTCCCCACGGGACTCACGGGCCAGTGAACCAGCGCCTGGACCAAGCCCTGACCACACGAGGGCTCGCCCGGTCCCGGACGCTTGCGGCGTCCTGGATCCGGGACGGACGCGTCAGCGTGAACGGCTCGCCCTCCACCAAGCCGTCCCTCAAGGTGAGTGACGAGGACCATCTGGAGGTGGCTGCGTCGGCGGCCGATGAATACGTGAGCCGCGCCGGTCACAAACTCGCGGGAGCTTTGGACACCTTCACAGAAATCGACCCGACCGGGCTGCGCTGCTTGGATGCCGGGGCATCCACCGGAGGATTCACGGACGTACTGCTGCGCCGAGGAGCCCGCGAAGTGATCGCCGTGGATGTGGGCCACGACCAGTTGGTGGCCGAACTGCGCCTCGATGAGCGCGTGCGTGTGTTCGAGGGCTTGAACGTGCGCTACATGACGCCCGAGCAGGTCGGGGGGCCAGCGGACCTGACCGTGTGCGACCTCTCCTTCATCTCTCTGACCCTGGTCACGGACGCGCTCGGGCGAGCCACCAAGGACGGGGGAGACGTCCTGTTCATGGTTAAACCGCAGTTCGAGGTGGGCGTGGACAACATCTCCCGTACCGGAGTGGTGACGTCCGAACGGGAACGACGGCGCGCTGTGGACGGCGTGACCGCGGCCGCCGAAAAAGCCAGCCTCGAGGTCATAGGAAGGGTGGAAAGTCCCCTTCCGGGCCAAGACGGTAACGTGGAGTTCTTCGTCTGGTGCCGTAAGCGAAGCAGCGCTCAGCGAGTCGGATCGCTCGCGTAGTGTTAGGACAGTCCGTTCGACCGCAGACCGAATCGCAGGAGGATGACCCGAAGACGTGAGCCGGAAAATCTTGGTCATGACACACACGGGCAGGCGTGACGCCAAGGACGCCGCCCGTCAGTCCTGCGCGCAATTGCACGATGCCGGGCTGATTCCTGTGTTGTCCCGCCGAGATCTGGAAGCGTTGCAGGCGGACGGTCAGAGCATGGCTCCCGTGGAGATCGTCGAAGAAGACGTGGCCCTGCGCGACATCGAACTGGTCATGGTGCTCGGCGGAGACGGCTCCATCCTGCGCGCGGCGGAAGTGGTGCGCGGTGTGGACACCCCATTGTTGGGCGTGAACCTGGGGCACGTGGGCTTCCTGGCTGAATCCGAACGCTCCGGCCTCACCGAGACCGTCGAAGCGATCGTGGACGGCCGTTACACCGTGGAGCGTCGCATGGCGCTGGACGTGACCGTGTGGGAGAACCAGAAGAAGGTTCTGCACACCTGGGCCCTCAACGAGGCCTCGGTCGAAAAGGGTAACCGCGAAAAAATGGTGGAAGTGGTCATCGAGGTGGATCGTCGCCCGCTGTCCACGTTCGGTTGTGACGGTGTGGTCATGGCTACTCCCACAGGCTCCACCGCCTATGCGTTCTCCGCGGGCGGTCCCGTGGTGTGGCCGGAAGTCGAGGCGCTGCTCATGGTGCCGCTGTCCGCTCACGCGCTGTTCTCCCGCCCGCTGGTGATTTCCCCGCGCTCGACCATGGCCGTCGAGGTGCTCACCCGCACCGACGCCCGTGGCGTCCTGTGGTGCGACGGTCGACGGACCGCGGATCTACCACCCGGATGCCGCATCGAGGTGCGCCGTTCGGATAAGCCCGTGAACCTGGCGCGGATGCACGCCACCCCGTTCTCGGAACGACTCGTCAAGAAGTTCGAACTTCCCACCGCCGGTTGGCGCGGCCCACTGCCCAGCGAGCAGCTGGAGGCCAAGACCACGGCACTGCCCATGGTGGAACCCAAGCACAACGTGGTCTCCGAAGGACACGGGTTCCCCAAGCTCAGCGTGGGACGAGAAATCCCGTATGACCCCGTTTCGGCGCGCGACAGCGACAGCGCGCGGCACATTCTCGACCAATCCCCGGACCGATCCTCGTCAGGTGAGAACCCGAGCCAATGATCGAAGAAATTCACATCCATGACCTGGGTGTCATCACGGATGCCGTGCTGCCCCTGGGACCCGGACTCTCTATCCTGTCGGGTGAGACCGGCGCAGGTAAGACCATGGTGGTTACCGCACTCGGCATGCTCTTGGGCAACCGGGCGGATGCCGGAGCGGTACGGTCCGGAAGCGGCAAGGCCCTGGCCGAGGCGACCGTCATGGTGCCGGCAACACACGGTGCGGTGGAACTCGTGGAGGAGGCGGGCGGCGTCGTCGACGTCGAAACGGTGAACGGCCGGGAGGAGGCGCAGATCCTGCTGTCCCGAACCGTCTCCGCCGAGGGACGTAGCCGCGCGCACGTGGGCGGGCGTTCGGCGCCCGTGGGAACCCTGGGCGCCGTGGGGGAGACCCTGGTGGCCGTGCACGGTCAGTCTGATCAGCTTCGGCTGAAGTCCGCGGTGGCTCAGCGCAAAGCTCTGGACGAGTATGCGGGGGCGCCACTGGCCAAGGAACTGGCCGAGTACCGCGAAAGGCTGGCCCGCTACCGGACCATCGTGGCAACCCTGCGCGAGATCAAAGAGAACATGCGCGAGCGCGCACTGGAGGCCCAGAGCCTGACCACCGCGCTCGAAGAAATCGATGCCGTTGAGCCGATTTCCGGCGAGGACGTCCAGCTGGACGCCGAGAGCGAGAAACTCACCAACCTCGAGGCGTTGCGCTCGGCGGCGGTGACGGCCCAGGCCGCGCTGAGCGGAACGGATGCGGACGACGAGCCCACCGCCAATGCCGTGGCCCTGTTGTCCCATGCCCAGCAAGCACTCGACCATGAGTCGGATTCGGATGCAGATCTGGCCGAGTTGGCCACGCGGGTGCGTGAACTCACGGTGGTCGCCGCCGACGTCGCCGCAGACCTCTCCGGGTACGCGAGCGGTCTCGACGAGGACGGTCCCGCGCGGCTGGCTCAGGTGGAGCAGCGCCGTAACGCGCTGCGGACCCTCACACGCAAGTACGGGAGCACGATCGACGAGGTCATCGAATGGGCGGACACCGCCCGCGGTAGGCTCTCCGAACTGGTGGACGACCCGCAACGCGACGAAGAACTGCGTTCGGAAGCCCATGCACTGCACCAAGAACTTCTCAAGCGCTCGCAGACCATGCTGGAGCTCCGACGGAAGACCGCCGAGAAACTCTCCAAGGCCGTGAGCAAAGAACTGACCGCACTGGCTATGCCCAATGCGTCGCTGGTCGTGTCGGTGGAACCGTCCGAACAGTTCACCGAGCACGGGCGGGACGAGATCGAGTTCATGCTGGCACCCCACCCGGATGCCAAACCGCGTCCGCTGGGAAAGGGCGCCTCCGGCGGTGAACTCTCGCGGATCATGCTGTCCCTGGAAGTCGTGCTCTCCGAGGTGGACCCGGTACCGACTTTCGTGTTCGACGAGGTGGACTCCGGCGTGGGCGGTAAGGCGGCTGTGGAAATTGGTCGGCGCCTCAAGATGCTGGCCAAGAATGTTCAGGTCCTCGTGGTGACACACTTGCCGCAGGTCGCGGCTTTCGCGGACCACCACGTGCTGGTGACCAAATCTTCGGATTCCACGGTTTCTGACGTGAGAGTTCTCACGGACGAGGAACGCGTGGTGGAATTGGCGCGCATGCTCGCGGGCCACGAAAACTCTGAAGCGGCGCGGGAACACGCCCGTGAGCTCTTGCGGGACGCAACCGCATGACACAACTGCCCCTCAACTCAACGAAACTGGAATGGTAGGCTGAAATTCCGTGGTGAACGCTCAGAACGCCGCCCCCGAGGCAGGCACGCAGAATAACGGCAAAGTGACCCGGCAGATCTTCGTCACGGGTGGTGTAGCTTCCTCTCTTGGCAAGGGCCTGACGGCCTCGTCACTGGGTATGTTGCTCCGCTCGCGCGGACTGTCAGTGACCATGCAGAAATTGGATCCGTATCTCAACGTTGATCCCGGAACCATGAACCCGTTCCAGCACGGTGAAGTCTTCGTCACGGACGACGGCGCGGAAACCGACCTGGACATCGGTCACTACGAGCGCTTCCTGGACGAGAACCTGGACGCCTCCGCCAACGTGACCACCGGTCAGGTGTACTCCACCGTGATCGCCAAGGAACGTCGCGGTGAGTACCTGGGCGACACCGTTCAGGTGATCCCCCACATCACGAACGAGATCAAGCGCCGCATGCGCCGCCGTTCCGAGGACCAGGACGCCCCGGACATCATCATCACCGAGATCGGTGGCACCGTGGGTGACATCGAATCGCAGCCCTTCATCGAGGCCGCACGTCAGGTGCGTCAGGACGTGGGCCGCAACAACGTGTTCTACCTGCACGTGTCCCTGATCCCGTTCATCGGCCCGTCCGGTGAGCTCAAGACCAAGCCGACCCAGCACTCCGTGGCCACGCTGCGCGGTCTGGGCATCCAGCCGGACGCCCTGGTGCTGCGTTGCGACCGTGAGGTCCCGGACGGCATGCTCCGCAAGGTCGGCGGCGCGTGCGACGTTGACCTGGACGCCGTGATCTCGTGTGCAGATGCGCCGAGCATCTACGACATCCCCACCACCCTGCACAACCAGGGTCTGGACACCTACATCCTGGACTACCTGGGCCTGTCCTACGGCGACGCAGATCTGACCCAGTGGTCGCACCTGCTCGAAGCCGTGCACCAGCCGGAGCACCACGTCAACGTGGCTCTGGTCGGCAAGTACATCGATCTCCCGGACGCCTACCTGTCCGTGTCCGAAGCATTGCGCGCCGGCGGTTTCGCCAACGATTCCCGCGTGCACATCAAGTGGGTTGCCTCCGACCTGTGCGACACCCCGGAGGGCGCACAGCGCGAACTCGGCGACGTGGACGCGATTTGTGTCCCGGGCGGGTTCGGCATCCGCGGTCTGGAAGGCAAACTGGGCGCGCTCAAGTGGGCCCGTGAGAACCAGGTTCCGGTCCTGGGCCTGTGCCTGGGTCTGCAGTGCATGGTCATGGAATTCGCGCGCAACGTGGTGGGCCTGCCCAACGCGTCATCGACCGAATTCGATCCCGAGACCGACACTCCGGTGATTGCCACCATGGAAGAGCAGAAGCAGTTCGTTGAGGGCGCCGGCGATCTGGGCGGCACCATGCGCCTGGGTTCCTACCCCGCCAAGCTCGCCGAGGGCTCCGTGGTCGCCGAGACCTACGGCAGCCTGGAGGTTTCGGAGCGCCACCGTCACCGTTACGAGGTCAACAACGCCTACCGCGATGCGTTGACCCAGGGTGGCCTGGTGATGTCCGGAACGTCCCCGGACGGCCAGCTCGTGGAATTCGTGGAGCTGCCCCGCAGCGAGCACCCGTACTACGTGGCCACCCAGGCTCACCCGGAGTACGGCTCCCGCCCGACCCGCCCGCACCCGCTGTTCGACGGCCTTATCAAGGCGGCACTGTCCCGCCGCGAGGCCCTGGGCAGCAAGTAACGGCACCGGACAGTACGTCACCGAGCAACCGGAGGTTCGCATGGAACTCTCGCGCGTGAGCCGAGCAGACCTGACAGATACGGTGGATCCCCACACGGTGGTGGCGTCGGACACCGTGTACGAGGGATTCATCTGGGACGTTCAGCGCGACGAGTTCCGCATGGGTGATGGAGACTCGACCCTGAAACGAGACTTCATCACCCACCCCGGGGCGGTGTCCATCGTGGCCCTGGATGAACAGGACCGAGTTCTGCTCATCAACCAATACCGCCATCCGGTGAGCATGCGCATGTGGGAAATCCCCGCAGGCCTGCTCGATGTGGCAGGGGAATCGCCCCACACGGCAGCTCAGCGCGAGCTCGCCGAGGAAGCGGACATGACCGCGGACGAGTGGCACGTTCTGGTGGACTTCCACAACTCGCCCGGTTCTTCTTCCGAGGCCAATCGTATTTTCCTTGCTCGTGGTTTGCACGAGGTCCCCGAGGCGGACCGTCACGAGCGAGATGGCGAGGAAGCGGAAATTTTCGCCCGCTTCGCTGATCTCGACGACGCCGTGGCGGCGACTCTCTCGGGTCAGATCAATTCTCCTGCCGCGGTCCTCGGGATCCTGGCCGCGCACGCCGCACGCGCGCAGGGTTGGACATCGCTGCGCCCGGTGGACAGTCTCTGGCCGGGTCACCCGAACTTCCGGTGACCGATTCCTCCGTTCCGTCCGACCTGGAACGCGCCGTTCATCGCTACCTCGATCATCTGACCGTGGAGCGGGGGCTGGCCGCGAATACGTTGGCCGCCTATCGCCGGGACCTCACGCGATATCTGGAGTTCCTGACGGGACCCATCGCTGTCTCCGAATGCGGTTCCGTGTTCGTTCCGTCCGATATTTCGACCGAGCACGTGCGCGCGTTCGTGCGGCTGCTCCATGAGGGGTCTTCGGATCACCCCGCGCTGAGCACTCGTAGCACCGCCCGGGTTCTGGCGGCGGTGCGGGGCGCTCACGCTTTCTGGGTCGCGGAAGGTTTGTGCCCGGTGGACGTGGCCTCCCGCGTCAGCCCGCCGACGCCGCCGCAGCGCCTCCCCAAGGCCATCAGCCTGGAGAGCGTGGAAAAGATTCTGTCGGCACCTGATCCGGAGTCGGCCGTTGGACTGCGCTCACGAGCCTTCCTGGAACTGCTGTACGCCACGGGTGCGCGCATTTCGGAAGCGGTCTCCCTGGACGTGGACGATCTGGCGGGGCTACAGGATTCGGAGCTGTCCTTCGTGCGATTGCTGGGCAAGGGCAATAAGCAGCGCATGGTTCCGGTGGGTTCCTACGCAAAGAAAGCGTTGGATCAGTACCTGGTGCGTGCTCGACCGGAATTGTCCCGGCACGGCAAAGGCACACCCGCAGTATTCCTCAACGCCCGGGGCGGACGGATTTCCCGCCAGACGGCGTGGACCATGGTCAAGGACGCCGCCGACCTCGCGAATCTCAGCGAGGACGTCACGCCACACACCCTGCGGCACTCTTTCGCCACCCATTTGCTGGAGGGGGGAGCGGATCTGCGAGTGGTTCAGGAACTGCTGGGGCACGCATCCTTGGCCACCACCCAGATCTACACGAAGGTCTCCGTGGAATCGCTGCGCGAGGTCTACGCGACGGCGCACCCTCGCGCACATTGATCTTTTAAGTGTCATGTGACGTTGTGCGCCGAAATTTAAAGGGGAATTCGGGTTCCTGATGCCACGCCCGGTTTACCCTGGGAGCATGCCGCGTAAACAGATGTCTCGAACGGTCCTCTTCTCCGCACTCCTGGCGTTGGTCTTCTCCATGCTGGGAACCGCTCCCGCCATGGCCGGAGCCGGCATCGACAACGAGTACCGTTCGCTGGGTGGCTCCAGCGGCTGGCTCGGCAAGGCTACGTCGAATGAACGCTGTGGTCTTCGCGACGCCGGCTGCTACCGCCAGTACCAGGGCGGCACCATCCACTGGTCACCGAGCACCGGTGCCCGTGCCCAGCGAGGCGGTATCCTCCAGCGCTGGCGGGTCGAAGGCTCCGAGCACGGAAACTTGGGTTACCCGAAGGTCCGCGAAACCTGCAGCGGCAACTCGTGCGTCGTCCACTATCAGCGCGGCACCATTCGCTGGACCAAGGGCAAGGGCACCACGGTTAGCCGAGATATCGACCGTGCCAACAGCTCGTCCGTGATCGTGAACAAGAAGCGGCCCCTGAATCCTCGCGCCTACGCCCCTGGAAATCTGCGGCATGTCGGCAACGGAGTGCAGCTGCGCAGTGACGCTGCGGCCGCCTATCAGCGTATGAGCCAGGCTGCGGCCAACCAGGGTGTGACCCTGGTGCCGAACAGTGGTTACCGCTCCTACTCGACCCAGAACAGCCTGTACTGGAATTACGTGAACATGTACGGACAGGCCACCGCGGACACCATTTCCGCCCGCCCCGGATACTCTGAGCACCAGACCGGCCTGGCCATCGACGTGGGAGCACCCGGGGGAGTCTGTGGACTGCAGGCCTGCTTCGGCAACACACCCCAGGGCCGCTGGGTTGCCGCCAACGGCCACAAGTACGGCTTTGTGGTGCGCTACCCCAACGGTTACACCGGGACTCACGGCTACGCCTACGAACCGTGGCACCTGCGCTACGTGGGGACTCCCACGTCCAACAGCTTGAAGAACAACGGGTACATCACCCTGGAGGGCTACCTGGGCCTGCCCAACGCACCTCGCTACTGAGTGACGCAACCGGCGCAGCCAAGCCGACCAGGGCAGTTCTACCGCAGGGAGCCAGCCCACCTGACTACCTGTCACAACAGAGAAACGTCCCCGGGACTCACGGTCATGGCGTGAATCCCGGGGACTTCTGTGTACCTGGGGCGCGGGTGAGCGCTCAGTCCAGGTGACGCTCTTCCGGTCCGTCGTACTCGGACAGCGGTCGGATCAGCGAGTTGTCGGCGCGCTGTTCCATGATGTGGGCGGTCCAGCCGGTGATGCGGGCGCACACGAAGATGGGCGTGAACGTGGGAATGTCGAAGCCCATGAGCCAGTACGTGGGACCGGCCGGGTAGTCCAGGTTGGGCTTGATGGACTTGGCCTCGTCCATGGACTTGGCCAGACCGTTGTACAGACCCAGGATCTCGGGGCGGTCGTAGTAGTCGAGCATGCGGAACAGGGCGTCCTGCATGGTCGGTACGCGCGAGTCACCGTGCTTGTACACACGGTGGCCGAAGCCCATGACCTTCTTCTTCTCGGCCAGGGCCTTGTCCATCCATTCCTTGGCACGCTTCTCGGCGTCCTCGGCGGATTCGTCCTTGCGGATCCCCAGCTCTTCGAAGGTGTGCATGACGGCCTCGTTCGCACCGCCGTGCAACGGGCCCTTCAGAGCGCCGATCGCACCGACCACGGCCGAGTGCAGATCGGCCAGGGTCGAGGTGATCACGCGGCCGGTAAAGGTCGAAGCGTTGAAGGAGTGCTCGGAGTACAAAATGATGGACACGCGGAACGCGTCCACGACCTCGGGAGCGGCCTCCTCACCGAAAGCCATCCAGAGGAAGTTCTCCGAGTAGTCCAGATCATCGCGAGGTTCCACGATGTCCTCGCCGCGGCGGCGTCGCTGGTCGTAGCAGACCACGGCGGGCATCACGGCGAACAGTTCCTGCGCCTTGCGAAGTTCCGCCTCGGGTGAGGAGTCCTCGGCGTCCGGGTGCTGGGCACCGATCACGGACGCGGCGGTGCGGCACACATCCATGGGGTGGCAGTCCGTGGGCAGCGCGTCGATGATCTTCTTCAGTTCCGGAGTCAGAGCGCGGCTGGCACGTTCGCGCTTCTTAAAGTCGGCGAGCTCATCCTCGGAGGGCAGCTCACCGGTCCACAGGAGCAACGCAACTTCCTCGGGTGAGCACTTGGCGGCCAGTTCCTGAACGGGGTAGCCGCGGTACAGCAGCGAGTTGGTCTCGGCGTTGACCTTGGACACAGCGGTGGTGTCGGCGACGACGCCGGCAAGACCCTTGCGAATCTCGGTTTCGGTCATGGTGACCTCCTGGTTCGTGTGTGGTCGATCACTTGAAAGCCTACGACGCCGCTGGGCAGCGGCGTCGTAGGCGAACGTTTAGTTACCGGGCGTGCCCGGGACCTCGAAGTTGAACACTCCGGAGTCGAACTGGTTGTACCCGTTGTAATCCACGAGTTCGTACAGGCGCTTGCGGGTGAGCATGTTCTCGACCTCGGCCTGCTGGGTGCCGTCCTCGCGGATGGCGGTCAACAGGCGTTCGATGGCGCCCAGTGCCTGACGCTGCAGGGAGACGGGGTAGATGATCATGGACACTCCGGCGTCCTGCAGTTCCTGCTTGGTGAAGAGGTCCGACTTACCGAACTCGGTCATGTTGGCCAAGATGGGAACATCCAAGGCCTCGGCCATGCGCTCGAACTCGGACAGATCGGCCATGGCCTCCGGGAAGATCACGTCCGCACCGGCATCAGCAAGTGCCTTGGCGCGATCGATCGCGGCGTCCAAACCGTCCATACCGCGGATGTCGGTGCGGGCCATGATCACAAAGTTGTCGTCACGGCGGGATTCCACGGCGGCCTTGATGCGCTTGGTGGCCGTAGCGGTGTCCACCACGTTCTTTCCGTCCAGGTGACCGCACCGCTTGGGGTTGAACTGGTCCTCGATGTGGCAACCGGCCAGGCCTGCGTCCTCGAGTTCCTGAACGGTGCGTGCCACGTTCATGGGCTCACCGAAACCGGTGTCCGCATCGACCAGCGCGGGCAGGTCGGTGGAGCGGGCGATCTGCCCGGCGCGGGTGGCCACTTCGGTGAGCGTGGTCAGCCCGATGTCGGGCAGACCCAACTCGTTGGCCAGCACGCCACCGGAGATGTACACGCCCTCAAAGCCCTGTTCTTGAATGAGCTTGGTGGACAGCGGGGTGAACGCACCGGGGAACTGGGCGACCTGGGGATCGGCCAGTGCCTTGCGGAACGCCACGCGCTTTTCGGCGGGGGTGACTTTCGAATACAGCATGATTTAGAAGATTCCCTTCTGGGCCTTCTCCAGGTCCATGGCCGCCACGATGTTGAGCTGACCCAGTTCACCGGCTTCGAGTTCGGGCAGGCGCTGGACTGCGTCCAGGAAGCGCTCGATCTCTTCCGGTGCCACGAGGCCCTCGGCCAAGGTGCGGAACTTGTTGATGTACTGCTCGCGGGCGAACGGACGGGCACCCAGCGGGTGGGCATCGGCCACGGCGATCTCGTCCGTGATCACGGTGCCGTCGTTGAGGGTGATCTCTACAGAACCACCGAAGGCCTTCTCGGAGATGTCCAAGGAGTGGTAGCGACGGGTCCACTCGGGATCCTCTTCGGTGGTGACCTTGTTCCACAGGGCCACGGTGTCCTCGCGGCCGGCACGTTCCGGAGCGTAGGAGTCCACGTGGTGCCACGCGCCGTCCTGCAGGGCCACGGTGAAGATGTAAGGAATCGAGTGGTCCAGGGTCTCGCGGGAGGCCTTGGGATCGTACTTCTGCGGGTCGTTGGCGCCGGAGCCGATCACGTAGTGCGTGTGGTGCGAGGTCTTGATCAGGATGGACTTCACGTTCTGGGGGTCCGTGACCTCGGGGTGCTCGCTGTGCAGCTTGCGCGCCAGGTCGATCCAAGCCTGCGCCTGGTACTCGGCCGAGTGTTCCTTGGTGTAGGTGTCCAGGATGGCGCGCTTGGGCTCGCCCTGCTCGGGCAGCGGCACCTCGTAGGAGGCTTCTGGGCCGGACAGCAGCCAGGCGATCACGCCGTCTTCGCCTTCGTAGATGGGCGTGGGGGAGGTCTGTCCGCGCATGGCACGGTCCACAGCCTCGATCGCCATCTTGCCGGCGAATGCGGGGGCGTGTGCTTTCCACGTGGAGATCTCGCCCTTGCGGGACTGGCGGGTCGCGGTGGTGGTGTGCAGGCCCTGGCCGATGGCCTGGAAGATGGTCTCGGTGTCCAGACCCAGCAGCGTGCCGATACCGGCAGCCGCGGACGGGCCGATGTGAGCGATGTGGTCGATCTTGTGCTCGTGCAGGCAAATGCCCTTGACCAGGTCCACCTGGACCTCGTAGCCGGTGGCGATACCGCGAATCAGGTCCTTGCCGTTGCTACCCACGTGCTGGGCCACGGCCAGGATCGGGGGAATGTTGTCACCGGGGTGGGAGTACTCGGCGGACAGGAAGGTGTCGTGGTAGTCGAGCTCACGCACGGCCACACCGTTGGCCCATGCGGCCCACTCGGGGGAGACCGGGGCGTTGTTGTCCGGAGCGCCGTACAGCAGGGCGCCGTTACCCGTGAAGCCGGAACCTTCGGTGACCTTGTGGCCCAGTGCCTGGGTTCGAGCCGAGACGATGGGCGCACGGTTCAGGGAGGCAATGGCGACCGAAGCATTGTCGATGATGCGGTTGATGACCATGTCGACAACCTCGGGATCGACCTCGACCGGGTCGGTGGCCACCTTGGCCAGTTTGTAGGCCAACTGCTCCTCACGGGGCAGATTTTCCTTGGACGAGTACGTACGTACGGTGTGCTTGACGGTCACGGGGAGTCCTTCCTCAGATCCGTTACGCGCGGACCGGTCGGCGCCGCGCGGGTGTAGCGGGTGTTGTGGCTACGATGCGGCGGGCCGCACCGGCGCCAATTCTTTGGTGTTCAAAGCGTGTTGCAGCGCGTTGCTCAGGTGCACGCGAGTGGTGGCGATGGCCAAGGCGGGATCGCCGTCGGCAATGGCCTGGGCAATGCGCTGGTGTTCGACGGCGGCCGATGCCAAGCGCCGGGGGTCCGACTTGGAGAGCTTGCGGACGCGGGCCAGGTGCAGTCGCACGCCGGCCTGGGCCTGTCGCAAGAACGGGTTCGCGGCGGCCTCGTCGATCGCGGCGTCCATGCGCTGGACCAGTTCGTAGTACGAGACATGGTCCGGGTCGTGGTCATTGGTGAGGCCCTCCACGGCCTCGAGAAGTTCCGAGGCCAAGGCGCGGAAAACTTCCGGGTCGCCGCGGCGGGCGGCTAGTTCTGCGGCTCGGCAATCGAGGCTGTCGCGGAATTCGTAGAGGGACCGAACGTCGTCCGCGGAGATGGTCGCGACGACGACGCCGCGGCCGCTATGCGGTTCGGTCAGACCGTCCGCGGTGAGCCGGGACAGCGCTTCGCGCACCGGGGTGCGGGAGATGCCCAACCGCTCGGAGAGTTCGACCTCACCGAGAACTTGTCCCGGCAGCAGGCGCCATTCCACTATGTCTGCGCGCAGTGCTTGGTAAGCGCGTTCTCCAGCTCGCATGACACCTCCTCGTGATTCGCATCGAACACCCCGAGTGTATACACAGACGCCTTGAATGGGCGAGTCTTTCGGGAAATAATCCGGAAAATTCGAATGTGTGTATACAAACCTATTGAAAGGTGTGATTCACAACACTAGCCTGGAACCAAGGCCGTCAAACGAGTCCAACAATGATGTCGGAGTGATCATGTCCCAGGCTACGTACGCATCCATTTACGAGAACAGTGTCAGCAATCCGGAACAGTTCTGGCTCGACGCTGCACAGGCCGTCGAGTGGGTCACCCCGCCCACCAAGGCTCTCGATGACTCCCAAGCGCCCATGTACCGGTGGTTCCCTGACGCGGAGTTGAACACGTGCGCCAACGCACTGGACCGCCATGTGGAAGCCGGTCACGGGGACCGTACCGCGCTGATCTACGACTCGGCCGTGTTGGGCATCCAGGAAGAGATCTCCTACAGCGAGCTACTCGAACGAGTGAAGCTGTTCGCCGGTGCGCTCGCGGCCCAGGGCGTGAAGAAGGGTGATCGCGTTCTCCTCTACATGCCCATGATCGCGGAGTCCGTGGTGGGCATGCTGGCCTGTGCCCGCTTGGGTGCTGTGCACTCGGTGGTGTTCGGCGGATTCGCTCCCCGGGAGCTGGCCAGCCGTATCGATGACTCCAAGCCCACCGTGATCGTGACGACCTCGGGCGGTGTGGAACCCAAGCGTCGAATCGAATACATCCCGTCGGTTGAGGAAGCCATCGAGATCAGTGACCACGCGCCGTCGGCGATCCTGGTCCACGAGCGCGAAGGCTTCGAGAACTCCGTGGCGGACGCGCGCGAACGCGCCGAAGGCGTCGATAACGCCCCCGCGTGGCTGTCCTGGACCGAGGCCTTGGAAATCGCCGAACCCGCGGACGCGGTGACCGTGGCGGCCACCGACCCGCTCTACATCCTGTACACCTCCGGCACCACCGGTAAGCCCAAGGGCGTGGTGCGTGACAACGGCGGCCACGCGGTGGCGCTGACCTGGTCCATGAAGAACATCTACGACGTGGGCGAGGGTGAGGTCATGTGGACGGCCTCGGACGTCGGCTGGGTCGTGGGCCACTCCTACATCGTCTACGCGCCGCTGCTGGTGGGCGCCACCACCGTGCTCTACGAAGGCAAGCCGGTGGGTACGCCTGACGCCGGCGCGTTCTGGAAGCGCGTCAACGATCACGGTGTGAAGGCGCTGTTCACCGCTCCCACCGCCCTGCGTGCAATTCGCAAGGCGGATCCCGAGGGCGATTTCGTCAAGGACTACGACATCTCGACGTTGGAAGCCCTGTTCGTGGCCGGCGAGCGACTCGACCCCGAGACCTATCACTGGGCTGCCAAGGTGCTCGGCGTTCCGGTGATCGATCACTGGTGGCAGACCGAAACCGGTTGGGCCATTTGCTCCAACCCGTTCGGCATCGAGAAGCTGCCGATCGTTGCAGGCTCGCCCACCGTTCCGGTGCCCGGTTACAACGTGGAAATCCTGGATCCCCTGGGCGATCCCGTGGCTCAGGGCGAAGAGGGCAATATCGCGGTCAAGCTGCCCCTGCCTCCCGGCACGTTGGCCACCCTGTGGGGCGACGACGATCGCTACATTTCCTCGTACCTCGAGGCGTTCCCGGGCTACTACGCCACAGGTGACTCCGGTTTCATCGATGAGAACGGCTACGTCTACGTGATGGGCCGTACCGACGACGTGATCAACGTGTCCGGCCACCGCTTGTCCACGGGCCAGATGGAACAGATCGTGGCCACGCACCCGGATGTCGCCGAGTGCGCGGTGATCGGCGTCAACGACCCGCTCAAGGGGCAGCGGCCTTCCGGCTACGTGGTGCTCAAGACCGGCTCCGAGATCAGCGAGGACGAGCTGGCCAAGGACCTGGTCAAGCTGGTGCGTTCAGGGATCGGTCCCGTGGCCGACTTCAAGGACGTGGCCGTGGTGGAAGCATTGCCCAAGACCCGCTCCGGCAAGATCTTGCGCAAGACCATGCGCCAGATGGCCGACGGTGAGAAGTACTCGGTGCCTTCGACCATCGAGGACGATTCGGTCTTGGAGGCGCTGCACTCGATCTTGGCACCCAGGAACTAAAACTGAATCGGATAAGAAAAGTGGGCGGCCTACCCAATGAGGCCGCCCACTTCTATTTATCAGCGTAATAAATCCTGTAAATAGATTTCTTTCTCAGAATCAGAACTACTCCAAGGTCGAACTCAATCTAACTCAAGTCGAGTCTAGAATTAAGCAGCACGCAGCATTCGCAAGAGGGATTCCAGCCGATTAAGAGTGTTGTCAGGGAGTGGGTCCGCGGAAAAGTGACTCAAGTTATTCCGAATGTCACGAGCGAAAGTTACTTCCTCCAGTATCAAGTCTCTGTCAAGAAATGAAAATGGTAGCGCATTCCACAATTCGTCCTCACGAATTAAGAAGGGGTAACCGCCCAGAGTCATTTCGGTATCGTCACTTATTTTAACCCCGAAGGATCTGATGCGCTCGGTTGTTAAGTTCGAACGAACAGCTTCGCGAAGTTGCATCTCAATTTCTTCGATGTACATTAGTGGCAATCTATCAGCACTGAAACGGGCGCTCAGGTCTTCGGATGTAACTATCCCGCTAACTTGTTCGTTGTCTGTGACAAGGACCATCCCGTGTTGCTGAACTAGATCGACTACTTCTGATAGTGGTCTCGACTTGGGGACAGATATAGGCGCTGAAATCGCGGCATCTCCTACGACTGTGATTGATCTTCTAGATAATGCCGCATTGGCCAAAGACTCCCAAGTTAGAAGACCGGCGGGGCCACCTTCACTCAGAACAAGTAGAAATGGCAGCCGGTCTTTGAGCATTTTTGTGTGTGCCGCCGAAATCGGATCATGCCAATCGATGCTTTCAGGCGGACGCTCGGCTGATGGTAATTGAGAAACCGGAAATCGGTATCGCCCGCTACCAGATGTTGAGCTTTCTGCGCCCGTGGAGGAAGAACTCGCCGTATGAGGGCTGCTGCCTACTATTGCCGTAGTTTCTTGGCTGGAGTCCAGTTTCTCGATGTAGACCGCGTCATCTATACTGCCTTCGGTGAGCGATTCGGTTACGTTAAGTTCATGATTTTTAAGAGAATTTTCAATTAACTCTACTGTGCCAGCGGATCTACGCATCTGGCCCACGAGTTCTAGTAAGGTTCGAATTGGAACCTTTACTGGGGCTTCGTTTTTTAGTTCTTCAAATGTTATCGGGCCAGAATTTTTGATGGAACTATCTCCAGGGTCTGGCTCGCCTCTTTCGATAGAAGCTAAACGATTAACTGCATCATTTCTGGAGACTTCAAAAACTGTCGGTAATGCACCAAGAGTCGCCCTTAAATCCGGAAAAAATGTCTCCGAGGGGACTTGCTCGCGCTTCCATTGCACTTTTCTGCGTTGCCTGAATCCGGGGTCTGCGTCCGACCAATACTCATAATCAGATGTCACGCGACCCATTGCGAATCCGCCAATAGATTTTCTTGGTAATAAGACAATATCTCCGGGTGCCATCTCCAAAACAAACCGGCTCAATTGGCCCGTCCAGTTACCGATCAAGTAGTTATTTTCATCTGGGTATGTGCGGATTACTTCGTCTTCAATATCGTGTCTCGTTGACGCATCGGACAAGTCTCCAATCTCTGGCCAGCCTGCAATTACTGAATTCTCTTCAAGTGCACGCTGTTCACGTTCACCGTCTGTTCCTGCTCGTACAACCCATGCTCTCATGACCAAATAGTATCTTGTCTTCAAGGCTTTCGCTGGACACTCCCCGAAAATTTCGCAATTTTCAGCTGGGAATCAGGTGAGAGGTGAGCGCGGAGCATCCATGATAATGCATATGCATCTAGGCTGCTTTCCATTCAACCCAGGGTTGGGAAGTGGCAGCAGAGGCTCATGACAGTTCATACTTGATCCGTAGAAGATCCGGTCACAAAGGCAGCTTCATGGGGAAATCCCCTCCGAGTCACTTCGTGTTTTCTGTGGGGCACTTGGAATTTCAGCCGCTGTTCTTTGGAGCGCCTGGCCGTCATCTAGTTCAATATTATTGGCTAATGAAGCCTGAATTTGTTGCTCACCCGTTCCAGCCGTACTCCAATTCGGGGCGTCCAGGTGTGCCGTGGCGAGAGCGCCGTTGAACGGTTCCCTTCTCGGTCAGGTGTTCGAGGTAGCGCCGAGCCGTGACTCGGGAGAGCCCCAAATCCTTGGCGAGCTCTGCGGCCGAACGGAACTGTCCAGCGTCTTGCAAGGCAGTCACTAAAGAATCGAGGGTCTCAGGGGAGAGTCCCTTGGGAACCTTGGGCGGCGACTGGTCCTGCATCGTGGCGAAGGCCCGGTCGAGTTCCTCCTGGTCGAACGTGGTGGAAGCCGGTGTGGCCGCGGACAGCAACCGGTGGTATTCGGCGTAGGAGGCCAGCTTGCGTTCGAACACCGCGAACGTGAACGGCTTGATCAGATATCCGACCACTCCGAGTGCCGTGGCACCACGCACCGTTCCCGCATCACGGTGGGCGCTGACGATCATGAAGTCGACATCCACGCGGCGTGCTCGAAGGGTGCGCGCCACGTCCAGCCCGGACATGTCCGGCAGGTTGATGTCCTGCAGCACCAAGTGCACGGGATCGGGGCCCGCGGCTTTCTGGATGATGGCCCGGGCCGCTGCCTGCCCCGTGAGCGCGACACCCACCACCCGGAAGCCAGGACACCGCTTGACATACTCCGCGTGGGCCGCCGCGGTGAGTTCTTCATCGTCCACGACGAACACGTTGATCATGCGTCGTCCCCTTCCACATCGCGGGCCGAGTCGTGCACGGGGATCTCCACCGTGAAGACCGCGCCCGCATCGTTGACGAAGCTCAAGCGTGTTCCCCAAGATTCCGCGATTTGAGACGCCAGGTACAGACCCACACCACGCAGGGAGCCACCGGTGGGTTTGGTGGAGACCCCGCGTTCGAACAAGGAGCCGGCCACCTCGGGATCCACGCCGGGGCCGGAGTCCGCAACGGTGAGATGAACGAAGCCCGGGCGGTCGGAGGGGGCCAGTTCCACCTCGACCGCGGGTTCTTCCCGGTCCTGGTTGGCCGCCGCCGCGTAGATCGCGTTGTCCACCAGGTTTCCGACCACGCTCACCACCTCTGACGGGTCCGCGGTGGAAGCCGGTATTTGACCGTGCACGAGAACCTGCAGGTCCACACCCCGCTCGTGCGCTTCCGCGGTCTTTCCGAGCAGCAGCGCGGAGAGATAGGGATCGGCCACCGACTCAGTGACCGTTGAGCCCAGATCGCGGGTCACCGTGAGGTCGGATGCTGCGAACTCCAACGCCTGCGGATAACGCTCGAGCTCCAGCAGGGACACCACCGTGTGCATTCGATTGGCGTGCTCGTGGGTTTGCGCTCGCAGTCCGGCGGCCATGGTGCGCACGGTGTCCAGCTCGCCGGACAACCGCGTCAACTCGGTATGGTCCTGGACAATGAGCACCCGCAGCTTGGAATCACGTGAGGCCTTCACACACGAGACGATCAAGGTTCGGGTTCCCACGGTGCACCACTCGTCCAAGAACTCCCGTTGGTCATCGACGAGTTCCCGGATCACCGCGGGCAGAGTTTCGGAGGGCAGTGGTTCGTTCCTGCGACGCAACGTGACGGAACGACGCCGCGGGGCCGGGGCGGCGTCGTCGGCGTCGGGTGTCATGTCGAGTAGGTGGCGGGCGCGGACGTTGGCGAGGACCGGGCGGCCGAGCTGATCGAGAAGGACGAGACCCTCGCGAGCTTCGGCCAGAACGGCGCGGTTGAGGGCCTGTGAACGCACGAGTGATTCGGGTGCCTGACCGTTGGTGGCGCGGCTGAGATAGCGGGCCAAGACGTAACTGACAAGGGATGACATCACGAGTAGGGACAAAACGATCAGAGCTAGACCCGGAAGTTGCTGCCGGTTCTCCTGCGCGATCTGATTCAGCAGCACCCCGCTGGAGACCAGACCCACGATCGAGCCGTCTGTGTCATAGATGGGGGCGATCGTGCGGACGGAGGGGCCCAGCTGACCGGTCTCGGTGACCGTGTACGTCTCGCCCGCGAGTGCGCGGGAGCGATCGCCCGAATACTCGTGACCCACGAATTCGGGGATGGCGTGAGTGAGGCGGGTGCCCTCGGGGGTCATGAGGGTGACGAAATCGATGTCGGACTCGTCCTCGATCCGATGAGCATAGGCCTGCAGACGGGCGGTGGGGTCCTCGGACTTCATGCCGTCGCGAACGAACGGATCCTGGGCCATCACGGAGGTCGCCGCCCGGGTCACCGACTCCGCACGCAAGGTCACCCACGAGCGGGTCTGCTGGATCATCACCAAGGCCACGACCACGGAAATGACGATCACCAAGCCCAGCTGCAGCGCCAGGAATCGCTTGGCGAGTGACACGTGCACCTCCGCAGTTAGTCCGATCGGGTCCGTCAGAACATCAATGTGACCGGCGCCATGAACAGTATGAACACAACGCGACAGAACTCACAGCCCTGCGTGAGGCTAGTCACTATTCCAGCACTCGTGTTCTAAGGAGCCATCATGGCCGATAATTCAACGGCACCGCGGTCAGCGTCGACCGTGTCCGGCGGGGCGCAGCGCAAGCCCAAGAAAGACCGGACCCACTACCTCTACATCTTCGTGATCGCCGGTGTGGTCATCGGTGCCCTGCTCGGCCTGATCGTCCCGGACTTCGCGGTCACGTTGAAGCCCCTGGGGACCGCGTTCATCGCGCTGATCAAGATGATGATCGCTCCGGTGATCTTCTGCACCATCGTGCTGGGAGTCGGTTCGATCGCCCACGCGGCAACCGTGGGCAAGGTAGGCGGTATGGCCCTGGCCTACTTCCTGCTGATGTCCACGTTCGCGCTGTTCATCGGCCTGGTGGTCGGTAACATCGTGCAGCCCGGTAGCGGCCTGGACCTGGCCAACGCGAGCTACGACTCTGCCGGCTTGGCTTCGACCGCTGACCACGGTGAAGAGGGAACCATCGGGTTCTTGCTGGGCATCATCCCCACCACTCTGCTGTCCTCACTGACCGCGGGCAATATTCTGCAGACCCTGTTCGTGGCTCTGTTGGTCGGTTTTGCCCTGCAGGCCATGGGGGAGTCCGGCAAGCCCGTGCTTAAGGCCGTGACCTACATCCAGGCCGTGGTCTTCCGTCTGCTCATGATGGTCATGTGGGTTGCTCCGATCGGCGCACTGGGTGCGATCGCCGGCGTGGTCGGCGCAACCGGTATCCAGGCCATCGTGTCGATGATCGGCTTGATGGCCGCGTTCTACGTCACCTGCATCCTGTTCATCGTGGTGGTGCTGGGCCTGATCCTCAAGCTGGTCTCCGGCGTGAACATCTTCAAGCTCATGAAGTACCTGGGCCGCGAGTACCTGCTGATCTTCTCCACCTCGTCCTCCGAAGCCGCTTTGCCCCGACTCATCGCCAAGATGGAACACCTGGGTGTCTCCAAGCCCGTAGTGGGCGTGGTGGTCCCGACCGGTTACTCCTTCAACCTGGACGGCACCGCGATCTACCTGACCATGGGTGCGCTGTTCGTGGCTGACGCTATGGGTACCCCGCTGGCGCTGGGGGAGCAGATCACCCTGCTGCTGTTCATGATCATCGCCTCCAAGGGCGCCGCCGGTGTTTCCGGCGCCGGTATCGCCACCCTGGCCGCCGGTCTGCAGTCCCACCGCCCCGATCTGGTGGACGGCGTTGGTTTGATCGTCGGTATCGACCGCTTCATGTCCGAGGCCCGCGCCCTCACCAACTTCTCCGGTAACGCCGTGGCCACCGTGGTGCTGGGCACCCTGGTCAAGCAGGTGGACAAGGACCGCGTGAACCGTGTGCTCGCCGGTCAGGAGCCCTTCGACGAGCAGTCCCTGGTCGCCGACCCGCACGCCTCACCCAATTCCGCCGAGCAAGCGCTCGAGGGCAATCCCGAGGTCAAGCCCCTGAGCCCGCAGAACGCCTGATTACGACGTCGCTCCAAGACTCGTCATGTCCCCTCCGGTCACCGACCGGAGGGGACATTTCGTGTTCCGACTCTCGACATGCACGGCGCGGATACCCACCTGCACGAACCGTCAGGTTCAGCAACCAGGGTGACCTCGGTTGGTTCGCTCCCGCGTGACGGCGGTAGTGTAGTGCGTTGAGACCTGACCAGTGACTTGAGGAAAGCAGGCCGTAGCACGTGAGCAAAGCCAGTGACGAGAGGTTCCCCGAGCTCGATGACCAGTCATCGGGCGCCGTAGGCCCCACCGGCCGTCCGTTGCGCACCTTCCCGGATCCGCCGGAACTCAAGGACCACGGTCCCGCCCGCATCATTGCCATGGTGAACCAGAAGGGTGGCGTGGGTAAGACCACCTCCACCATCAACCTGGGTGCCGCGCTCGCGGAGACCGGACGCAAGGTGCTCCTGGTGGACTTCGACCCGCAGGGCGCGCTGTCCGCGGGCTTCGGCTCCAACCCGCACGAGCTTGACCTCACCATTTACAACGTGATGATGGACCGTTCGGTGGACGTGTGGGACGTGGTGCAGGAAACCCACGTTCCCAATGTGGACCTGCTGCCCGCCAACATCGACCTCTCGGCCGCCGAGGTTCAGCTGGTCACGGAGGTCGCCCGCGAACAGGTGCTCTCCTCCGCGCTGCGCAAGGTCGAGGAATACTACGATGTGATCCTCATCGACTGCCAGCCGTCCTTGGGCTTGCTGACCGTGAACGCGTTGACCGCCTCGCACGGCGTGATCATCCCGCTGATCTGCGAGTTCTTCGCGTTGCGCGCCGTTGCCCTGTTGGTGGATTCGATCAACAAGGTTCAGGACCGCCTGAATCCCAAGCTGCAGATCGACGGCGTACTGGCCACCATGTTCGATTCCCGCACCTTGCACTCGCGTGAGGTCATCGCTCGCATCGTGGATGCCTTCGGAGACAAGGTTTTCGACACGGTGATCAAGCGCACCGTGAAGTTCCCGGATGCCACGGTGGCAGCCGAGCCGATCCTCAACTTCGCCACGAACCACCCGGGCGCTGAGTCCTACCGTCAGCTCGCGCGTGAGCTGATCAGCCGCGGCGGAGCGCCGTGATCACCAGCGCCCACGCCGCTCACGGCCTGACCTCGCGTGAGGTCACCTCACGAGCATGAGCGTTGTCGCCGAGCTTCCCACGGACTCGGACACCGGATTCAAGGTGGCCCTGGAAAACTTCCAGGGCCCCTTTGACGTGCTGCTCTCTCTGATTGCCAAGCACGAAATGGACATCACCCACGTGGCGCTGTCCGTGGTCACGGATGAGTTCATCCGCTACGTGAAAGCGTTGCAAGAAGAAGGCTCGGTCAAGGCGCTCGACGAGGCCAGCGAGTTCCTGGTGGTGGCAGCCACGCTGCTCGATCTCAAGGCGGCACGTTTGTTGCCGCGGGGCGAGGTGGAGGACGAATACGACGTCGAACTCCTGGAAGCCCGCGATCTGCTGTTTGCGCGATTGCTGCAGTACAAGGCGTTCAAGGAAGTGGCTGGGCAGCTCAACCGTCGCTTCGCGGCGGAGTCCGTGCGCATCCCGCGCCAGGTGGACTTGGACCCCGCGGTGACCACCGCTCTTCCGCCGTTGAAATGGACTTTGACCCCGGAACAGTTCGCGCAACTCGCCGTGGTCGCGCTGGACCCCGAACGGCACGTGCCGGACGAGGTCAACGTGGAGCACCTGCACGGTGCCGCAGTGCGCGTGGCGGACGAGGCCGAGACCATGGCCGAGATCCTCAAGGACGGCCAGGACCACAGTTTTGCCGCTCTGATCGCGGATGCGGATTCCACCTTGGTGATCGTGGTGCGCTTCCTGGCGATCCTGGAAATGTTCCGCGACCGGGTGGTGCGTATCCGCCAGGACGAGGTGCTGGGGCCGCTGCTCGTGCGCTGGGACGGGCCGGACGACTGGACCTCGGAAGGCCTCAATAGTGAGTACACGGGTGCGGAAGTTCCCCTCGAGGACACCGTGCCTAATCAGGAGCACGGCGCGGGGGAGTGACCCCTGGCTACGGAGGCGTCAAAAACCTGAAACAATGAGACACGTCATGGATCGGTGTGAACCGTACCGAAGGAGATGATGTCAGCGTGGTAGACGAACCACACGAACAACCCCCGTCCGATATTTACGCGGCCCTCGAGGCCGTACTCATGGTGGCCGCAGCCCCCGTCCGGGAAGAAGAACTCGCCCGGACCCTCAACGTACCCGTGCACGAGGCGCGCAGCGGCCTGGAATACCTCAAAGCAGAATACGACGGCGTGATCACGCCCACCCCCGCAGCGCCTCGGGACAACCCCCATCTCGGATATGATGGAGGGTCTGCCACCAGAACGCGCGGTTTCGAACTGCGCCAAGTGGCCGGCGGCTGGCGCATCTACTCACGCAGTGAGTACGCCCAGCTCGTGACCGACTTCGTGGTGGAAGGCAGCAGCTCGCGATTGTCGCAAGCAGCCCTGGAAACCCTTGCCGTGGTGGCCTACCTGCAACCCGTGTCTCGCTCCCGGATCTCTGCGATCCGCGGAGTCAACGTGGACGGCGTGGTGCGAACCCTGGTGCAACGCGGACTGCTCACAGCACACGAGCGCGAGGAATCCACGGGTTCCGTGCTCTACTCCACCACCCCTTTGTTCTTGGAAAAGCTGGGTCTCGGTTCACTGGATGAACTGCCAGACATTGCCCCGCTACTGCCCGGAACCGACCAACTTGAAGATTTAGAGGACTGATCTCAGCATGGCTCAATCACGTAACAACTCCTCCCGCGGCGGAGCACCCCGCGGTGGTGGCAAGCCCGGTGGCGGTGCCCGCGGACCGCAGGGTCGCGGCAAGGGCTCCAAGGCCGGACCCAAGGGCGGCTTCAAGTCCGGTCCCAAGTCCGGACCCGGCAAGCCCAAGGCCGCAGCCGGCAAGAAGGGCCCGCAGAAGCCCCGCGCCTTCGGTGGCGTGGACAAGTACGAGCGCCGCGCCTCGGCGATCAAGGAGCACGGCCCGCACCGGCGTCGTCGTCCCAAGAACCCGCCCGTGGACCGTTTGGAAGCCCACGACGAGAACGGCGTGCGTTTGCAGAAGCTCATGGCCCAGGCAGGTGTGGCCTCGCGGCGCGTGTGCGAGGAAATGATTCTGGACGGCCGCGTGGAGGTAGACGGCCAGATCGTCAACGAACTGGGCGTGCGCGTGGATCCCGCGCTGCAGAGCGTCCACGTGGACGGCATGCGCATCCAGACCGACGAGAAGCTCGTCTACTACTCGTTCAACAAGCCTGCCGGCGTGGTCTCCACCATGGAGGATCCGGACGGCCGCCGCTGCGTGAGTGACTTCCTGGACGTCCGCAAGCACGAGCGCGTGTTCCACGTGGGTCGCCTGGACGTGGAGACCGAGGGCCTGCTGCTGCTCACCAACGACGGCGAACTCACCAACCGCTTGACCCACCCCTCCTATGAGGTGCCCAAGACCTACCTGGTCCAGGTACACGGCCCCGTGGAGAAGGGCATCGGTAAGCAGATGCGCGAAGGCATCAAGCTCGAGGACGGCATTGCCAAGGTCGATTCGTTCAAGCTCATCGACTCCAAGCCCGGCCACGTGCTGATCGAGGTCGTGCTGCACACCGGTCGCAACCGCATTGTCCGCCGCATGTTCGACGCTGTGGGCCACCCGGTCGAGCGGCTCGCTCGTACCCAGGTGGGCCCGATCGCCATTGGTGATCAGCGCCAGGGTGTGGTGCGCAAGCTGTCCCACACCGAGGTGGGCACCCTGCTCGCATCGGTGGGGATGTAACGGTGGTTCCAGCAATCGCGTCCACGTCCGGACCGGTCCTGGTGATCGGTGCGGGGCTTCTGGGGGCCAGCATCGGCCTAGGGCTCCAGCACCTGGGCGTGCGCGTGTACGTGCGCGATGCCTCGCCCACCACGGAGGCCGTGGCTCAGGACATCGGCGCGGGCCAGTCCGTCCGTGCCGTTCACGAGGCGGGTCAGACGCTGTCCGATCCTGCACTCGTGGTCGTGGCCGCTCCGCCGGACGTGGTCGCCGAGCTCGTGGTCGAGGCGCTGTCGGATTTCCCGGACGCCGTGGTCATCGACATCGCCTCGGTCAAGTCCTCGATCCTCGACGACGTCGCCGCGGCCGGGGCGGACCTGTCCCGCTACGTAGGCACGCATCCCATGGCCGGACGTGAGAAGTCCGGTCCCGTGGCGGCCCGCGGTGAGCTGTTCACATCCATGCCGTGGGTGATCTGCCCGACCGAGACGACCAGCGCGCGAGCCATCACCACCGCCAAAAACTTGGCGGTGGACCTGGGCGCGACCGTGACCGTGATGGATGCGGCCGAGCACGATGAGACCGTGGCGCTGATTTCGCACCTGCCGCAGGTGATGTCCTCGCTGCTGGCCTCCCGCCTGCAGGACACCCCGTTGCACCACTTGTCCTTGTCCGGACAGGGCTTGCGTGACACCACGCGGATTGCGGGTTCCGATCCGTCCTTGTGGGTGCAGATACTCTCCGCCAACGCTCAGCCCATCGTGGATTCCCTGTACGGGGTGCGCACGGACCTGGACCGGTTGATCTCCACCCTGGAGAACCCGACCGCCGGCGGTGCCCGATTGGATATCGCTCAGCTCATGGCCGAGGGCAACTCGGGCCAGGCCCGGATTCCCGGTAAGCACGGTGGCGCTCCCAAGGCCTTTGCCACGCTCACCGTGGCCGTGGACGACACCCCGGGCACCCTGGCGCGGTTGCTGGCCGAGATCGGGGAGATCGGAGTCAACCTGGAAGACTTGCGCCTCGAGCACTCACCGGGGCAACCGGTGGGTCTGGCCGTGGTCTCGGTGGATCCCAACCGCCGCGATGAACTGGTGGATGCTTTGTACGAACGCAACTGGAAGGTGGTGCAGTAATGGACGCACGCGATGAGAACGCCCGATTGGTGGTCGCCATCGACGGACCTTCCGGTTCCGGGAAGTCCTCCGTCTCCAAGGAGGTAGCGCGTCGGTTCAACCTGGCCTACTTGGATACCGGTGCCATGTACCGCGCCGTGACCTGGTGGTGCCTGCACACGAACGTGGATCTGAGCGACGCTGACGCCATCGTGGAGGCCACCCGCTCCGTTCCCTTGGACATGGGCACCGACCCCAATGGTGAACGCATCACCGTGGCCGGTCAGGACGTCCGGTCCGAGATCCGCGGGGACGACGTGACCAATAACGTGTCCGCGATCGCCACCACCGTTTTGGCCCGCGAGGTACTCGTGGCCATGCAGCGCCAAATCATCGCCGACAGCGGCGAACGCATGGTGGCCGAGGGCCGTGACATCACCACCGTGGTGGCCCCGGATGCCACCGTGCGCATTCTGCTGACAGCCTCGGAGGAAGCGCGGTTGGCGCGGCGAGGCAAGCAACTGGGCGCGGCGGCGTCGTCGAATTTGAAAGACCAAGTGGTGGGCCGTGACGCCAAGGACTCCACCGTGGTGAACTTCACCGAAGCGCAGGATGGCGTGCACCTGCTGGATTCGTCCGAACTGAGCATGGAACAGACCGTGCAGGGCGTGATCGATCTGGTGATTCGCACCACCGAAACCATGACCGAACGGGCCGCCGGCCCCGATCAATCCCCGGGCGCTCCCGCCCAGAGTAAGTGAGGTAGCCATGACCGGTTCCGAAGAGAACAAGGTTGACCCGTACGAGCAGTCCGTGCTCGGTGGTGGCCAAGAAGATATTTCCGAGCGTCTCGCCGCGATCGACGACGAGGAAGCCGAGCGCCGCGCCGAAGCCTTGCGTGCGGGCCTGTCCGACTACGAGTTGGACGAGGAAGACGCCGCACTGCTGGACGAGTGGGACGGCTGGGACGACGAGCGCGAAACCCGTCTACCCGACCCTGTGGTGGCCGTGGTCGGTCGACCCAACGTGGGTAAGTCCACGCTGGTCAACCGTGTGATCGGTCGCCGCGAGGCCGTGGTGGAGGACACCCCGGGCGTGACCCGTGACCGCGTGTCCTACAAGGCCGAGTGGGCCGGTAAGAACTTCACCCTGGTGGACACCGGCGGTTGGGAGCACGATGCCAAGGGCATCCACGCCCGCGTGGCCGAGCAGGCCGAGGTGGCCGTGCAGAACGCTGACGCCGTGTTGCTGGTCCTGGACGTCACGGTGGGCGTCACTGCGACCGACGAGGCCGTGGTCTCCATGTTGCGTCGCGTCAAAAAGCCGATCATCCTGGTGGCCAACAAGGCCGATTCACCGCAGCTGCAGATCGAGGCCTCCGACCTGTGGTCGCTGGGCATGGGGGAGCCATTCCCGGTGTCGTCCCTGCATGGCATGGGCACCGGCGACGCGCTCGACGCCCTGGTCAAGGCCTTGCCTGAGCACTCCGAGGTGGCCGAGCCCGAGGTCGAGGGCGGCCCCCGCCGCGTGGCCCTGCTGGGTCGCCCGAACGTGGGCAAGTCCTCGCTGCTGAACAAGATGGCCGGTTCCGAGCGCGTGGTCGTGGACGAGCTGGCCGGCACCACGCGTGACCCGGTGGATGAGATCGTGATGCTGGGTGACGAACCCTGGCGCTTCATCGACACCGCCGGTATCCGCCGCCGCGTGCACCTGCAGCAGGGTGCGGACTTCTACGCATCCCTGCGCACCCAGTCCGCCCTGGAACGTGCCGAGGTGGCCGTGGTGCTGCTGGCCGTGGACGAAGTGCTGTCCGAGCAGGACGTGCGCATTCTGCAGATGACCGTGGACTCCGGCCGCGCCGTGGTGCTCGCCTTCAACAAGTGGGACCTGCTGGACGATGAGCGCCGCTTCTACCTGGAGCGTGAGATCGAACGCGACCTTGCCCATGTGTCGTGGGCTCCGCGCGTGAACATCTCCGCGAAGACCGGCTGGCACAAGGACAAGCTGGTTCCCGCCCTGCATACCGCGTTGGATTCGTGGGATAAACGAATTCCCACCGGGCGCCTCAACGCGTTCCTGGGCGAGCTCGTAGCCGCCCACCCGCACCCCGTGCGCGGCGGCAAGCAGCCCCGCATCCTGTTCGGCACGCAGGTCTCCTCCCGGCCGCCCAAGTTCGTGCTGTTCACCACCGGTTTCCTGGATCCCGGCTACCGCCGCTTCATCCAGCGCCGCCTGCGCGAGACCTTCGGCTTCGAGGGCACGCCCATCGAGGTAACCATGCGCGTGCGCGAGAAGCGGCAGCGGAAGAAGTAGCGGTTCCGGTCGGTCTCTCGTGGCTTCTTGGCTGACGACGACGCCGGGTCGTCCCGTTTCGTGCGGGGCGGCCCGGTGTTTTCGTTGCTGGGCGGGTTTGGTGTTGTTTGCGGGGGAGAGGGGTGCACTCTGATCGACGTTACGACCATGGCCGTCTCCGGCGTGTAACTCCATCGACGCTGCGACCATTGAGCCGTCTCACGCTGCACTCTGATCGACGTTACGACCACGGCCGTTCCGAACACTGCAGCCTGATCGACGTAAAAACCGCGTTCTGAGTGCCCTCGTAATCTGATCGACCTTGCGACCCGGAATCCTCGAATCCCGGGTCGCAAGGTCGATCAAATTCCTAACTGCAGGAGATCTTGGTCCTAACGTCCATGAACATGCAGCGGTCTTGCTGCCGGCGCGAACGCGGGCGCATCGGATCGAGTTCGGGGGCTACGCGATGGTGGTTTCTCGACCCGGGCACGTCGATGTGAATTTCGATCGACGTTGGGGTAATGTATCTCTGGTGTTCGGGACTGGTTCCCAGTACCGAACATGGTCGCGGGCTGTGGCGCAGCTTGGTAGCGCACTTGACTGGGGGTCAAGGGGTCGCAGGTTCAAATCCTGTCAGCCCGACCAGAGTTTCCCATCAGGGAAGCAGTTAGGCCTCAGAACCAGCACTGGTTCCGGGGCCTTTTTGCTATCCCGAGAAACTCAGCGCCGATTTGCAGGCCCCGTGGCGGGAACTCTATTCGGAATCCCCGGCCTCAGCACGCCGCGCGAGGTAAACCCCCGTGCGGCTGTCCTCGCGAGTCGCCAGGTCGGCGGGAGTTCCCGTGGCAACCACGGATCCTCCGGCCGAACCCGCACCCGGGCCCATATCGACGATCCAGTCAACGACACTGAGCGTCCGCAGATCGTGGTCGGCGATGACCACGGTGTTGCCCGCATCTGCCAGCAATTGAAGTTGAGCGATCAGGAGATCGGCATCCGAGGGATGGAGTCCGGTCGTGGGTTCGTCCAGGATGTAGAGGCTGTGGCCACGCGATGAACGGTGCAGCTCCGAGACGAGCTTGATGCGCTGGGCCTCACCGCCGGAGAGAGTCGGCGCGCTCTGGCCCAAACTGACGTAGCCCAGACCGATGTTCTGCAGCAGCGTGAGGATCGCAGATGCCTTGGGCACGTCACTGAGGAAGTCGGCTGCCTCGTCTACGGTCATGGCGAGCACATCCGCAATCGAATGGTCGCGGTAGGTGACTTCGAGGGTCTCGGGGTTGTACCGCTTGCCGTGGCAATCGGGACACGGCGCCGTCTCCGTGGGCATGAACAGCAACTCGATGCTGACCTCGCCATCGCCCAAGCACGTCGGGCATCGTCCCTCCGGCTGGTTGAAGGAGAAGCGACCCGCGCCGAAGCCGCGCTCCCTGGCCCCGGGCTGTTCAGCGAAAAGTTTACGAACGCCGTCGAAAAGCCCGGTGTAGGTGGCCAGGGTCGAGCGGGACGTCCGCCCGATGGGACGTTGGTCGACTTCGATCACGCGGTCGACGGCGTCCAATCCAATCGTGGACGCGGTCTCCAGTTGCTCGCTGCCCAGGTCCCAGACGGGACCGCCGTTGACGAGCTCTTCGGCGATCTCGACAGAATCAGGATTGCGATCTTCGTCGGCTTTGAGATCGGTGGCATTGAGCTGGGCGCGAGCGGCGTCGGCGAGAGCCGTGAGAACGGTGGTCTTACCCGAACCGGAGACTCCACTGATCGCGGTGAACGCGTGCAGCGGCAAGCGGATGTCCGCGCCGGAAAGATTGTGCCCCGTGACGCCGTGCAGTTCGATCCAATCCTTGAGCTCGCGCGAAGTGTTCGGTCCCGGCGGTTCCGGAGCCGAGGGGCCGAGATAGCGTGCGGTGGCCGATTCCTCGACTTCGGCGAGACCGTCTGCCGGACCGTTGTAGAGCACGCGTCCGCCGTAGCGGCCCGCGCCCGGACCGAGGTCCACGATCCAGTCCGCGGTGCGGATGATCTGTGCGTTGTGCTCGACCACGAAGACCGTGTTGCCGTCGTCCTTGAGTCGCTTCAGCGCGCCGAGGAGCAGTTCGAGGTCGGAGGGATGGAGCCCCGCTGAGGGTTCGTCGAGCACGTAGAGGACTCCGAAGAGTCCACTGCGCAACTGGGTGGCCAGATGCAGTCGCTTGAGTTCACCGCTTGAGAGCGTCGACGTCGGTCGCGCGGTTTCGAGGTAGCCGAGCCCGATATCGACCATGGTCGTGATGTGGTCCTGGAGGACATCAATGAGCGCAAGAGCGGCTTGTCTGCGTTCGACGGAGAGCTCGTCGGTAGCCGGGTGTGTGCGAGCGGCGTCGAGGAACGAGGCGAGGTCGTCGAGGGGGAGGCGGGCGGCGTCGGCGATATCCATACCGGCGATCGTCACCGCCAGAGCTTCCGGATTGAGGCGCTTGCCGTGGCAGGTGGGGCAGAGCTGGTCGGTCATGAACGACGCGGCCTTCGCGCGCATTCGGGCCGACGGGGAATCCGCGAAGGTGTGCTCGACCCAGCGTTTGGGGCTCATGTACGTGCCGTTGTAGCGATCGCCGATGCGGACGGTGGGTTGCTCGTCGGTGGTGAGCACCCACTCGCGCGTATCGGCGGGCAGGGATTTGAACGGGACGTCGATGTCGATGCCGAGGACGCGGAGGATCCGACGGTTGTTCTTGCCGCCGAACGCACCCGGCCACGCGACGATGGCGCCGTCGTCGATACTCAGCGAGGGGTCGCCGACGAGTTTGTCGATGTCGACCAGGAGGAGACGTCCCATGCCCGAGCAGGTGCGGCAGGCGCCGACCGCGGTATTGGGGGAGAAGCTGTCCGAATCCAGGGGAGCGGCGTCGCGCGGGAAGGTGCCGGCGAGATCGGCGGGGCGGTAGCCCTCGGGGTAGGTACCCGAACGCGAGAAGAGCATGCGCAGGACGTTCGAAATCCGGGACACGGTGCCGACCGACGAGCGCGTGCTCCCCGCGTGTTGCTGGCGCAGCGCCACAGCCGGTGGGAGGCCGCTGATGAGCCGGACGTGCGGAGCGGAACCTTGGTCGATGAGCCGGCGCGCGTAGGGCGAGACCGACTCGAGGTAGCGCTGGCGGGAGTGCGAATAGATCGTGCCGAACGCGAGCGAGGATTTCCCCGATCCGGAGATTCCGGTGAAGGCGACCACGGTGTCGCGGGGGATGTCGACGTCGAGCGCTCGCAAGTTGTGTTCGCGGGCACCGCGGACGGCGATGTGTCCGGGGACTGCGTCGCTCGTTTCCAATGGTTCTCCTAAGGATCTTCGTATCTTCGACCGAATCTCCGGGCGAAGGCGACACCAAGGTGCCCCTACTAAACTAGGCGTTATGGGCCAAACAACCGAAGCAACTACATCCCCCAACCCTGCCAAAACGAAAGCAGACATCAAGGTGCAGCCCGCCGCACTCGCGGACTTGGACCGTGCGGCCAAGGTCCTCGCGGATGCGTTCTCCAGGGACGCCTACGCAACTGGGCTATTGCCCTCCGGCGACGTGACGAGCCAGCTGTACAAGATCTTCAAAGTGCAGCTCAAACACACCTTCAAGTACGGAGGTCACGTGTGGCTCGCAATCGATGCTGCGACTGATGAACTGCTGGGCGTCTCCGAATGGGGAGCACCGGGAACGAATCCGGGCTTCCTTTCGCAGGCTCCCGAGCTCCCTGCTTACCTCAGTGTTTTCCGATCACGCATCCTCGACGCTGCGATCACCGATAACAACGCAGAGAAGCACCGCCCGCTCGTTCCGCACTGGTACCTAAAGGCCATTGGCACCACGGAACAGGCCCGCGGTCGCGGCGCGGGGTCGGCACTGATTCGCCACCGTCTGGCGGAAGCGGATGCCACCGGAACTCCCGCTTATCTCGAGTCCTCTTCCGAGGCCAACATGCCCTACTACGAGAAGTTCGGGTTCGTGGAGCGCAGCAGGATTCCAAGCCGTGGCACCGTTGAGACCATCGGCATGTGGCGGCCCGCTCAGACCAAGGGTTAGTCCTGTTTCTCCAATTGCATGGTGGTCGTAGTTCCCATCGCACTCACTTCGTAGGTAATCAAATCGTTCTCATAGGAGAAAGTCTTCGACTCGCTCGTAGATGCCAGCCAGGCTGATTCCATTGCTTCCATGTCACCTTTTGACTCCCAGGTGAATGCTCCAGGAGAGTCAGGTGCCTCGAAGGTTCCGGTCCAGTACAACGATTTCGACTTGTCCTCATCACTAACCCAGTTGATGGTGATTGTTTCGTCATCGATGGTCGCTTCTTGGTAATCCGTATCAGCTTCGATTTGCTTCCAGGTTCCCGTTAGATCGGGGGCAGCCTCTGTCGTTACAGGGGCCGACGGGGACTCACCACCTTCATCCCCGCTGCCGCACGCTGTCATGGACAAGGCGAGCAAGGGAAGTGCTGCAAGGCTGAATGCAAATCGGTAGCGTCTCATGGCGAGTCCTTCTGATTGTGGGGGCAACCACTTAGAGCGTAGGCCCGTCTTGACCCGGACAAGGGAATGTTTCGTGGCTTGGTTGGGTGCTTATTGAACTGTCGAGACCATCGGCATGTGGCGGCCAGCCCAGCGCTGAAAAACCGCGTCAGAACAGGTCACAAGGTGTGTTCATTTACCCGACCGTAACCTGCTCCCGATAACATTGTTCTTATACCGAAGGGAGCAGTGATGAAGGCAGTTGTCGTCGAATCGTTCAAGAAATTCCCGGTTCTCAAAGAGGTGGAGAAGCCCACTCCGGGCCCGGGGGAGGTGCTCCTGAAGATCGCTGGCGCGGGTGCCTGTCACTCGGATGTCGCGATCTTCAACGACTTCGAATCTGACCCCAACGGTGGTCTCATGGAGCCGCCGTTCATCCTCGGTCACGAGAACTCCGGCTGGGTCGAGGAAGTCGGCCCCGGCGTTACCGGATTCAATAAGGGCGACGCTTACCTCTGCTACGGCCCCATCGGCTGTGGCCACTGCCCGCCGTGCACGCGCGGCCAGGACACCTATTGCGAGAACCCGCACGAGGTCGGCTTCATGGCCAACGGCATCGGCCGCGACGGCGGCATGGCCGAATACATGGTCGCCCCCGCACGTAATTTGGTTCCGCTCGGTGACGACGTCGATCCCGTCGCCGCAGCGCCCCTCGCCGACGCCGGCCTTACCCCGTACCACGCCATCAAGCGCGTCCTCCCGTACCTCGACAAGGGCGGCAGCACCGCACTGGTCATCGGTCTGGGCGGTTTGGGTCTGGTGGGCGTGCAGATCCTCAAAGCGCTCACCGGCGCCACGGTCATCGCAACCGACATGAAGCCAGAAGCCATGGCCGAGGCCGAGAAGTTCGGCGCTGTCACCGTTCCCGGTGGCGAAGGCCAGGCCGCCAAGATCCGCGAACTCACGGGCGGCCGCGGCGTCGACGCCGTGTTCGACTTCGTCGGTGCCGGCCCCACCATCGCACTCGGTGCCGCGACCGTTGCACAGCGAGGCTCACTGACCGTTGTGGGCATCGCGGGCGGCGAATTCGCGTGGAACTTCTTCGCTGTGCCTTATGAAGTGAATTTCTCCTCCACCTACTGGGGCACCATCGAGGAACTCCACGAGGTGGTCGCGATGTACCGCGCCGGCCAGATCGTCCCGGCCGTCGAGAAGTACACGCTCGACAACGCACTCGAGGCGTACGAAAAGTTGCGTGACGGCACCCTGTCCGCGCGCGCCGTCGTCGCCCCTCACGCCTGATAGCTGGCGAAACAAGGCCCGCGATCATCACTGGTCGCGGGCCTTCCTCCTGTCCAAATTTCCGCCGACGACGCCGCTCTCACCCTCCCAAGGGGGTGGCACCTCACGCGCTGGTTCCGTAGCGTGGTGAAAAACAATCGAAAGGCGGCTTACTTCATGACCACGAAAACGATCGAGACGTACTTGCAGGACCATCACGCAGGGTCGGCCGCTGGTGTGGATGCGTTCCGGCGAGTGTCCGAGGGACACAGCGACCGCGAGGTGCGGGCGAAAGTCACGCGCATGGCCTATGACGTTGCCGAGGACCAGCGGTCGCTCGAAGCGATCATGTCCGCATTCCATGTGAAGCCCAACCAGTTGAAGGACGTCCCCGCACGCCTCGCGGAAAAGATCGCCCGGTTCAAGCCGAACGAGCGAGTGACCCAACGCTCGCCGCTGTCCGACATTGAGGAACTGGAGGCTCTGACAGCTGCTGTTCACGCCAAGTCGCTCGGGTGGCGCCTTCTCCTGGAAGTCAATGATGACCGTCTCGATAAGACACTGCTCCAGAAACTGCTTGATCGCGCCCGTGAGCAAGAGGACGAGCTGGAAGCGCTGCGGTTGAAACAAGCTTCGAAGCTCGAGCGCTCGTAATCGACATGGTCGCCACGGTCACCTGAATTCGAAAGGCCTAAAGATTAGAGACAAGCCCGGAGTCGCCGATTAGGCGCCCCGGGCTTTACTCTTTCAAAACCGTGAACCTACGAACGGGTTTCTCACCCAGGGCGGAGCACAGAACGAATAGAGGTCCACTGGTACACGGTTTTTTCGGGGTATGTCCGCCCCTCTAAACGTTCAGTTGTGAACTCATCCGTCCTGCCCGCTGCGCGTTCCCGGATGTCGTGTACTCAGTTCAAGAACGGCGTTCTGCAGCTCCGCGTTCGGTGGAGAGTTCCTCTTCCTCAACATCGTGTTCCGGTGTCGCCTCCGCCAGTTCGTCGAACTCGAAGTGCTCCAAGGGAGTGCGGGTGATGTAGGTTGCTCGGGCGATCGCCATGGTGCCCACAGCGGATGACGCCAGGTGCACCACCAGAATGAGCACCACCTTCACCACGTTCGGAATCGATGGTTGCAGTGCCAGGGCCCCGGCCACAATCAGCACGATGCCCACACCGCCCGCCGTGCCAACAGCCGAGACGCGCATGTACGCATCCGGGAAGCGCAGCACACCGAGAGCGGCGGTTGCGAACACCAGGGCACCGATCACGATGGTGATGTTTCCGATGATCGTCAGAAGATCCATCAGCGCTTCCCCCTCGTGAGTGCGCGGGCCAGGGACAGGGCGCTCAGGAACCCCACGAGCGCAGCCACCAGAACGATGTCGAACGTGTACTCATTGGCAGCTCGGATTCCGAACAACGCGATGAGTCCCACGAAACCGAACAACAACAGGTCACCGGCAACGGCGCGATCGGCTTGGGTCGGCCCTCGCAGAATTCGGTAGGTAGATGCCAGACACGCGATGCCGATAATCAGAATTCCTAGATCCACCCCGATCATGAGGGTGCTCCTTCCCTGCGAATCCCGCGCAGCATCCGGGTTTCCATGTCACGCAGTTCCTCGCGGGTGGCGTCCGCGCTACCGGAATACAGGCTGTGCACGTAGATCGTCAACGGCCCAGTTTTGGCCGGTGATGAACCGGCCACATCCGCCTGCGACACCTTGGAGTCCGTGTTGAGCCCCAGCGTGAGGGTGCCCGGTGTCAGCGTGATGAGCGCAGCCAGCAGCGTGATCTCGTAATCGTTGCGGCACTGACTGTCGAACGCGGTGATACCGGGAGTGGAGTTTTGCCCGGGCGTCAGATTGTCCTTCAGAACGGCCGCGCTGGAGGTCACCATTTCCTTGGCGAACCACAGGAAGAAACCGATACATCTGAATGGCCACGTCAACCAACTCATGAACCCATCACCGCCTGTACGTATGCCGTGGTGTCGAGTAATCCTTCGGCCGCGACCGCAGAGAGTCCCAGAAGGAGTTCAGCACCCAGGCCGAGCCCGAGCGTGATCGCGGCGGTAAACAGGGCCGGCCCGGCCAGCGCCATACCGATCCGTGGTCGCTCGGCCACGGCGGTCGCCGACGACACTGGAGCCTGTTTTGTGGCGACTCCACCGGAAGGCGAGGGAGCAGAAGGAATCGCGGGAGCGTCGTCGTCGGCGTCGGAATTCGAGGCCTTGGAATCTCCCCAGAACACGCCGTTCCAGATCTTGAGCATGGACAGCAAGGTGACCAGGCTGACCAGGAGCATGACCACGACCGCGGCGATCTGGCCCGCTTCGACCGAGGCCAGGATCAGCGTGAACTTGGCGACGAAGCCCGAGAACGGCGGCAACCCGGCGAGCGAGAGGGCCGCGATGAAGAACGCGACCGCAATGACCGGCTCGCGTTTGGCAATGCCCGAGAGCTTGCCGATCTCACCCGTGCCGTAGCGGACCTCGACCGCGCCGGTGGACAGGAACAGTGAGGCCTTCACGATCATGTGGTGGAGCAGGTAGAAGATGCCCGCGGTGAGTCCGGCGAACGTGAACAGTGCGACGCCCAGCAGGATGTACCCGATCTGGCTGATCATGTGGAACGCCAGGATGGAACGCGTGGTTTTCTCGCCGACCGCGCCCAGCACACCGATGACCATGGTCAGGCAGAACAGCGTCACGCCGATCCAGAGCCAGCGGGAGTCGCCGTCGAAGAGGACGGCGTACATGCGGTAGATGCCGTAAATCGCGACCTTGGTGTGCAAACCCGAGAACAGGGCGGTGATGGCTGGGGAGGTCGCCGGATAGGCCGCGGCGAGCCAACCGTGCACCGGTACCACCGAGGCCTTGATCCCGAGAGCGAACAGGCAGACTGCGCCGGAGATGGCCACCGTCGGATCCGTGGTCGCGAGCCCGGCGAGTTCGGCTAGGTTCACGGTGCCCGCGGTGCCGTAGATGAAGCCCACGCCGATCAGGAACACGGTGGAGGTCAGCAAGTTCAGCGTCACGTAGAGGCGCGCGCCGGCCACTTGTTGCAACGTGCCCTTGTGCCGGGCGGCCAGGACGAACAGCCCGTAGGAGGGCAACAGCATGACCTCGATGAACACGAACAGGTTGAACAGATCAGCGGTCAGCAGGGCGCCGTTCACACCGGCGGTCAGTACCAGAACGAGCGGGGCGAAGTAGACGTTGGCCGCGCGCCCGGACGCAATCGCGAACCACGAACACACGATGGTGAGCAGCCCGGTCACCACCAGCATGAGTGCGGTGAACATGTCGGCGACGAACGGGATGGCAATGCCGAACGGCCACGAGCTGATGCCATGGGCGATGGCGCCGCCGGAGCGGAACTCGAGCACCAGCGCCACGGCGGCACCCACCGCGGCGATCATCGTTCCCAGAAGACCCACGGCTTGGACCACGCGGCGATCGCCCACGATGACCAACAGTGCGGCCATCATCAGCGGAACCGCCACGAACAGGGGGAGGAGTGCGGCGCTCACTCTTGCACCTCCTGGGCGGTTGCGGCGGTGTCATCGTCATCGTTGCCCGTCACCGCGAGCACCAACATGACGATCGTGATGGAAAACGCGATCACGATCGCGGTCAGCACGAACGCCTGAGGCAACGGATCGGCAATGGTCGAGAGGTCTTCCGGGGAGCCGTACGGCAGATCCCGGCGAGAGGTTCCTCCCGCGGCCATGAGCACGATATTGCCCGCGTGCCCCAGCAGGATGAACCCCAGGATCACGCGCAGCATCTCGCGCTTCATCATCAAATACACGGCCCCGAAGACGAGCAGGCCGGCGGTAATGGCAACGGTCATCGTGCGTTCACCTCGTCCGATTCCTCGGGGTTGTTGGCGTGGTCGCGGGAGTGCTCGCTCGAGGTCGAGCCCGACGTCGGCGGCTCACCTTCCGCGCGTTTCTCACCTGCAGTGGGGGCGTCCGATACCTCGGACTCGTGAGTGGGAGCTCCGGGATCGGAACCACCCACGAGCGGTTGGCCGCCGCGCTTGGGCGGCCGGCCCAGCAGGTTGAACGACGCGAGGATCACGCCGATCACGGCCAGGTACACGCCCACGTCGAACACGAGGGCGGTGGTGGCCTGGAAGCCGAAAATCTCCGGGTGCAACGGCCGCAAGAACGATCCGTCGAGGTAGCCCAGGAATCCCGTTCCCACACCCACGGCCACCCCCAGTCCGATGAGCAGCAGGTACGGCATTTGCACACGGGCTGAGCGGTCAGAAGGGGCCGCCAGGTAGGCCAACGCGAAGCCCGCGCCACCCACCAGTGCGGCAATGAAGCCGCCGCCGGGTTCGTAGTGACCGCGCAGCAACAGGATCAGCGAGCCCGCGACGATGATCGGCGCCAACAGCTTGGCGGCCGTCCGCACGAACACGGTGTTGTCCCGCGCATCGATCAGCGGGGAATGGTCCTGAATATTGGCGGAGCGCTCCGGGCTGGGCTTGCGCGCCCGCAGTAGGGCGGCGATCGTAATGCCGGCAACGCCTAGCACCGTGAGTTCGCCCAAGGTATCCAGAGCACGGAAGTCGACCAGGATCGTGTTGACCAGGTTGGTGCCGCCGGTCTCGTTGTACCCCTCGGTCAGGTAGTACTCCGACGCCGGGGACATCTCCCGTCGCCCGGTCAGCGCCCACACACCCACGGTGGTGGCCAGACCGGCACCGCCGGCGACCAGCAACGGAATCACGTGCTTGCGCGGGGGAGTTTTCTCGAACTTTGTGGGCAGTCGGCGCAGCAACAGGACCATGACGCACACGGTCAGGATCTCCACGAGCAGCTGGGTGATGGCCACGTCCGTGGCGCCCAGTTGCAGGAACCACACGGTCATGCCGAAGCCCACCACACCGGTCACCACAATCGCAGCAATCAGCGTCTTGGCCTGCATCATGGCCACCACGCCGCACGCGATGAGCACCACGAGCACCCAGTCGAGGGGGTCGCTGGGCACGCCGACCACGGCGGGCAAATCGTCGATGGTCAGCACGGCAATCACCGCGATCCCGATCAACGCCACGGCGGGGATGCTCAGGTGCCTGCGCGGGGCGATACTTCCGGTCCAACCGCCGACGACGCCGCCGAAACTGATCGTCTGCTCCCTCGCGGTGTCCACGACGTCCAGTCCAGAGATCGGGAAGTCGTAGGGTTCCATGGCTCGGTGCACCCGATGGCGGGTGAGCACGAGAACGGTTCCGATGGCGATGACGGTCAGCGAGACGAACAGCTCGGGGACCAGGCCGTGCCACAGGGCGAAGTGCGCCTCCACCTCTTCACCCGCTGACGCCGTTGCACCCACCGTAACGAGCTTGTCCAGCAGGAACGGAATCACGCCCAGCACCAGTCCGGCGGTCGCACCCAGTACCGGGGCACCCCAGAACGCGGGGGAGGCTTCGCGGACCACGTCGTCGAAATCCTCCGAGCGGTCCGCACGACCTCCGAACGCGCCCAGCACGAGTCGCGCCGAGTACGCGAACGTGAAAATCGATGCCACTGCCGCCGCGGCCGTCACGACCCACGGAACCCAACCCGGGCCCGGCGCGTCGAGGAACGCCTTGAGCATTGTTTCCTTGCTCACGAACCCGAGCAGCAGCGGCACCCCGGCCATCGACGCCGCCGCGAGTCCCATGGCCGTGGCCGTCACGGGCATCCGCAGCTTCATGTGGGCGAGCTCGCGCATATCCCGGGTGTGGGCGCTGTGGTCGATCACGCCGATGAACATGAACAGCGCGGACTTGAAGAGCGCGTGGGCAATCGTGTGAATGACCGCGGCCTTCAGCGCTTCGGGCGTGCCGATGCCGATCATCGTGACCAGCAGACCCAACTGACTCATGGTCGAGTAGGCCAGCAGTTCCTTGAGGTCGTAACGGCGCAGGGCCGCGATCGCGCCGAAGAGTGCGGTGATCAGGCCGGTGGTCACCAGCATGATGTTCCACACGGGGACGTCCGCGAACACGGGGGAGAAGCGCAACAGCAGGTAGATACCGGCCTTCACCATGGCTGCGGCGTGCAGGTAGGCGGAGACCGGGGTGATGGCCACCATCGAGTCCGGCAACCACGCTTGGAACGGGAACTGAGCGGACTTGGTGAATGCGGCCAAAGCGATCAGCACGGCCACTGCGGTGGTCAGCCCTCCGTTGGAGGTCCACACGGGATCCACCAGGATCTCGCTTAAGCGTGTAGTCCCCGTGGCAATGATCATTACGGTCACGGCAGCCAAGAGAAGCAGACCACCGGCCACCGTCACGAGCAGCGTGCGGATGGCTGGTTCTCGTGCTCCGGCCCCGGAGCGGGCGATCAGGAAGAACGAGCACAGCGTGGTGGCTTCCCACGCGACGTAGAGCACGATCAGATCATCGGCGAGCACAAGCGCCAGCATGGCTGCGGCAAAGCCCGTCATGAGTAGATAGAACGTGCCGTGCTTTCCGCCGGGCTCCAGATAGCGGGTGGAGTACACCATGATCATGGCGCCGATGACCAGCACCAGCAGTGTGAACACCAGGGCCAGGCCGTCCATACGGAGGCCGAGGCCCACGTCCACCGTGGGCATCCACGGGACCCATTGCTCGACCACCGGGGAACCGGAGCTGTCCGTGGAGGCGGAGCGAGCGGCGTCGGCGAATGCGGACACGGCCAGTGCAGCCGCGCCGAGTAGCGGCAGCGCGAGAACCCAGCCTGCATTGCGACCCAGGAACCTAGTGATCAGGGGTGAGGCGAAGCAGGTGAGGAGCGCGATAACCAAACATGTGAGTAGCAAGAAACCACCTTGGTCCGGGCATCAGAATGTGGGCGGGCCAGAAGTTTCGTGTCGTCCTCGCAATGCGACGGACGAATTCAGGCCAGTGGTGACGCGAGCGCGTATGACGGCGGAGCACCGGCCTGATTGGCACCCCACGAAGAAACCTGCCCGTTGGTCCCCAGAGAAATAGGGAGCACCCAAAAGATCGGCTCGAAAGCCGCGGGGGTGTCGGGGCGCTGTGAAGACATCCTGATGATCGTAACAGTCGTGCGGATCACGCCCGGGGGATGTGTCAGCCGCACCGGAATACTTGACGTGTCCACAGTGTTCCCTTGGCATGACAGTTGAACTTGGCATTGACACTTTCGGAGACGTCACCTGGGACGCCCAGGAGAAGCCTCTGTCGCACGCTCAGGTGGTGCGCAATGTGGTTGAAGAAGGCGTGCTCGCCGATCAGGTGGGACTGAACTTCATCGGGCTGGGAGAGCACCACCGCGATGACTTCGCCGTATCCTCCCCGGAGATGGTGCTGGCCGCGATTGCCGCTCGCACCGAGAACATTCACCTCGGTTCTGCCGTGACCGTGCTCAGCTCCGATGATCCCGTGCGCGTGTACGAGCGCTTCGCCACGCTGGATGCCCTTTCCAACGGACGCGCGGAAGTGATTTTGGGTCGCGGCTCCTTCACCGAGTCCTTCCCACTGTTCGGCTACGAGTTGGAGGACTACGAGGAACTCTTCGAGGAGAAGCTCGCCCTGTTCGCCAAGCTTCGCGCCGAGCAACCCGTGTCGTGGGTCGGTAAGCACACCCAGAACCTGAACGACGTGACCCTCTACCCGCCGGTGGAGCACGGACTGCTCAAGTCGTGGATCGCCGTGGGTGGCAGCCCCCAGTCCGTGGTGCGCGCGGCCCACTACGACATCCCGCTCATGCTCGCGATCATCGGCGGCCCGGTGGACGGCTTCGCGCCGTTCGCTGACCTCTACCGCCGCGCGCTCGCCGAGTTCGGTCACACCGAGAGCAACCCCGTGGGCTACCACTCCTACGGCTACGTCGCCGAGACCGACGAGCAGGCCATGGAGGAATTCTTCAAGCCGTACGTCATTTCTACGCGCCGCATCGGTGCCGAGCGCGGCTGGCCCGCGCCCACGCGAGATTCCTTCGAGCACGAGGTCAAGCACGGTTCCATGGCCGTGGGCTCTCCGGAGACCGTGGCACGCAAGATTGCCGCGGGCATCAAGTCCCTGGGTGCCTCCCGCTTCGATCTCAAGGTCAGCACCGGTCCGCTGTCCCACGAGAACATCATGAAGAGCATCGAGCTATACGGCACCAAGGTTGCCCCGCTCGTGAAGGACATGCTGTCCGAATGAGCACGGCAGAGGTTGTGGTCATCGGTGCCGGGCAGGCGGGTCTGTCCGCTGCTTATTACTTGGTCAGGGTTGGGTTGCGTCCGCACGAGGACTTCGTGGTGCTCGACGCCAATCCCGGTCCCGGCGGGGCCTGGCGACACCGGTGGCCCTCCCTCACGTTCGGCACCGCCCACGGGATCCATGACCTGCCGGGTCTCCCGTTGGGTACGCCGGACCCGACCGAACCGGCATCGTCCGTGGTCACCCGGTACTACGGGGAGTACGAGGCGCGCTTTTCACTGCCGGTCATCCGCCCAGCCCGGGTTTCTTCCGTGGATTCGGACAGCGATGACGACGACGCCGCTCTGCTCGTTCACACTGATGCCGGCACCTTCCGCACGCGGTACCTCATCAACGCGACCGGTACGTGGGACAAACCGTTTTGGCCGTGGTACCCGGGTCGTGCCGAGTTCCGAGGTCGGCAACTGCACACCCGGGATTTTTGGTCAGCATCCGAATTCGCGGGCCAGCACGTGGTAGTGGTCGGTGGTGGAACGTCAGCCGTGCAGTTCTTATTGCAACTCAATGAGGCCGGGGCAACGACTACGTGGGTCACCCGCCGCGAACCCGTGTTCGAGCCGCGTTCCTTCGACGCTGAGTGGGGTCGTGATGTGGAGCGGCGGGTGCGCGAACGAACCAGCGCCGGGTTGCCACCCGAGAGCGTGGTATCGGTGACCGG
>JAFAAV010000049.1 GCA_023426375.1 Actinomycetes bacterium
CTCGCGAACCTCGCGAGCGACGTCGTACGTACTAGAGGCTCTGGGCCTGGATGGCGGTGATGGCCACCGTGTTGACGATGTCGTCCACGGTGCAACCGCGGGACAGGTCGTTGACCGGCTTGCGCAGGCCCTGCAGGACGGGTCCAACGGCCACGGCGCCGGCGGACTGCTGGACCGCCTTGTACGTGTTGTTGCCGGTGTTGAGGTCCGGGAAGATGAACACGGTTGCCTGACCGGCCACGTGGGACTCGGGCAGCTTGGACTTGGCGATGGAGGCGTCCACGGCGGCGTCGTACTGGATGGGGCCCTCGACCTCGAAGTCCGGGTCGGTGGCGCGCACCAGTTCGGTGGCCGCGCGCACTCGCTCCACGTCTTCGCCGGAACCGGAACCGCCGGTCGAGTAGGAGAGCATGGCCACCTTGGGGTCCACGCCGAACTGCTCGGCGGTCTGCGCGGAGGCCAGCGCGATGTCCGCCAGCGCCTGCTCGTCCGGGTTGGGGTTCACGGCGCAGTCACCGTAGACCAGCACGCGGTCGGCCAGCAGCATGATGAACACGGAGGACACGATCTTCACGCCTTCGCGGGTCTTCACGAACTCCAGGGCGGGGCGGATGGTGTTGGCGGTGGTGTGCACGGCGCCGGAGACCATGCCGTCCACGTCACCCAGCTGCACCATCATGGTGCCGAAGTATGAACCATCAGCCATACGTTCGAGCGCCTGCTCCTTGGTCACACCCTTGTGGGAGCGCAGCTTCACGTACTCGTCCGCGTAGCGATTGCGCAGTTCCTCGTCGTGCTGGAAATCGATGAGGTTGAGGCCTTCATCGTCGAAGTTCAAATCGATGCCCTCGGACTGCGCCATGGTCTTGATCTGCTCGGGATCGCCCAGGATGGTCAGATCGCAGAAGTTGCGGCGGTGGATCATTTCCGCGGCGCGCAGGATGCGGGGATCCTCACCTTCGGGCAGCACCACGTGCTTGCGATCGGCACGGGCAGATTCCACGAGTTCGTGCAGGAATCGCAGCGGGGTGCGCTTCACGGGGCGCGGCAGGTTCATGCGTCCGGCCAGCTCGTCGCTGTCCACGTATTGTGACCAGGCGCCGCGGGCCGCCGCGACCTTACGGGGGTGGGCGCCGCTCAGGGTGCCGCGCGTGGTGGCCACCGCGCTGGCGGCGTTGAACGTGTCTCGATCGGTGGTCATCACCGGGAACGGAGCGGCGGCCAGCAGGGAGGCCACGGCGCCTTCCGGGCGGAATCCGCCGGTCAGCAGCATGCCCGAGGGTACGGGCAGCGACGCCGCGAACGACGACGCCAGGGTCGCCGACATCACGTCCGTCCGGTCACCCGGGGTGATCACCAGGTCGCCGTCGGTCAGCTGATCCAAGAAGTGGCCCACGGTCATGGCCGCGATCTTGATGCCCTTGATGTCGCGGTCCAGGGAGTTGTCGTTGAGGTCAGTGCCGAAGCCCTGTGCGTCGACGAGCTCTGCGATGGTCGGATTGGAGATCGCGGTGACCTCGGGGACTACGTAGACCGGGAGGTTGTGGGCCCCGGGCTTGGCGCGGCGGGTGAGTTCCTCGACCTGGTCGGGGTGGGCGCGGTTGACGATCACCGCGTAGATGTCGCAGCCGGCCTGACGCAACTCGGTGCGGGTCACGTCCACGGCGTTGACGGTGTCTTCCACGGACTCGGCCTCATGAGCGCTGATTACCGCCGCCACCGAGCAGCCCATGTTGTTGGCAAGGCGGGCGTTGAGATCGAATTCCGCGGTGGCTGCGTTGTGAGCGACCAGGTCGGTGCCGTCCACCAGGATCACGTCGCATTCGCGGGCCATTTCGGAGTAGATGGAGACCGCGGCCGAGTCCAGTTCGTCATGGTCACCGGAGGCCAGGATCTCCCGCGTACGAGCCAGGGAGACGCCACCGCGGCAGCGGGAATCGGGCAGATCGAAGGTGCGCTTCATGAGCTGCAACGCGGAATCCTGCTCAGGGGAGTCGCCGTCGTGAACGGGACGGAAGAACCCGAGCTTGTCCGTGCTGTTGAACAGTGTGTCCGCCAACCCCAACGCCACCAGCGTCTTGCCGGACTGCGGTGTCATTGCGGAAACGTAGATGCCCTGGGTCATGAAGATGGTCCCTTTCGGTTGGCGGTCTGCCGTTCCAGTTTAGAGACGCCACGTGAGCGCCACGGCAACAAAGCCGTGAATATCGAGGGTTTCACGGGTGCTTCGGTGAGAGAAGTGCCACACTGGAAACATGTTGGTCGCATTCTCAGTCTCTCCCAGCGGCGGGGACAACCCCGACGCCTCCGTACACGACGCCGTGGCCGCAGCAGTCCACGTGGTCCGCGAATCCGGGCTCCCCAACCGCACCGATTCCATGTTCACCACCATCGAGGGTGAATGGGACGAGTGCATGGAGGTCGTCCGCCAGGCCACCGCGGCAGTTGCCGAGTACGGCCCGCGCGTCTCCCTGGTGCTCAAGGCCGACATCCGCCCCGGTCACACCGGCGAGCTCTCCGGCAAGGTCGAACGTCTCGAGGCTGCTCTGCACAGCCACGAGCTCAACCGTGCCCAGGAACGCCGCGGCATCACCTCCGGCTCTCCGGATCAGAAGTAACCGGGCGTCCCGGCGGCAGTGAGTAAGAAACGCAACCGTAAGAATCGGCGAGATCAGGCAGAGCCGGGTGGAGCGGCGTCGTCGGACGCTGTGGGTCTGATCGAAGGTACCTGGCACACGGACACCGGCACCGTGCAGCTCGAGCACGACCAGTACGTTCCCGGTGCCTGGGTGCTGCGGGTCAACGGTGTGCCGTCTTCGCACATCGTGCCCGACCGGCCGGACCAGCTGGAATTCGAGTACATGCGCTGGTTCACCGCGCTCGCCGAAGAACACATCGACCGCCACTTGGACCCCACCACCCTGCGCATCCTGCACCTGGGCGGCGGTGCCTGTTCGATGGCGCGTTACCTCGCGTGGCGTTATCCCGATGCCCGTCAGGTTGTCGTGGAGCTCGACGCCGCTCTCACGCGCCTGGTACGCGAATGGCTCGATCTTCCCCGCGCACCGCTCCTCCGTATCCGTGCTGGGGAAGCTCGTGAGGTCACTGAATCACTGCATGAGTCCTCGCGCGAGGTGATCCTGCGGGATGTGTTTGCCGGCGAGCAAACGCCCGGCCATTTGCGGACTGTGGAGTTCGTACGGCACGTGGATCGGGTGTTGACCTCTGACGGGATCTACCTGATGAACGTGGGGGACACCCGCAATCTCAAGGGCACCCGGGCGGAGTTGGCCGCACTGTTGGAGGTTTTCGAGCACGTGGGCGCCGTTGCGGATGCCGCGATGCTCAAGGGCCGTCGCTACGGCAACGTGGTGCTTGCTGCCTCGCATGCGCCGTTGCCCGAACCCAGGTCCGCGGCGGGCGCCGCCCTGGCCAAGGAATTGCTCGGTGGACCGTTGCCCGCGCAGTACAAGGACACCGAGTGGTGCCGCCAACTCGTGGCCGAAACTCAGCCCTGGAACGACAAACCGGCGGATCAAATGCCCGCGGTGGGGACCATTACCGGCGCCTGAGGAGCCCCGGAGCAACCGTCCGGCACCGGAGGTCCGGACCGTGGCGGCGTGAGCCATTTCATGCCGCCTTACTGCAAAGTAGGGCGGCCTACCGTGCAGTAAGCCGGGATCAAATGGCTCTCAGCCCTCCCGCTCCCCGGCAGGCCGCCGTAGCGTGGGGTCATGACTAGCTTCGTAAGCTCAGTGGCCATTGACTCCCACGACCCCGCCGCCCTGGCACGCTTCTGGTGCGAGGTCCTCGACTACAGGGTGGACCACGCAGAGGATGAGTTCGTCAGCGCCCTGCCCAGCCGCGGAGACGGTTTCCGCCTGGACTTCATCAAGGTGCCGGAGGGCAAGTCCGTGAAAAACCGGTTGCACCTGGACCTGCTGCCGCGTGACACCGATCAGCAGAGCGAGGTCGCCCGAGTAGAAGCCCTGGGCGCCTACCGCGTGGATGTCGGGCAGACCAGCGAGGACAGCTGGGTGGTGCTGGCGGACCCCGAGGGTAACGAGTTCTGCATTCTGGAGTCACACCCCGCGGCCTGAACGCGCCTCCGGTCCCGGCCGGGGCCACAGCCCTCATAATGAGCAGCGTGTGGATAGTCCAAGCGCTGATCAGATCTCAGGGGCAGATCTTCTTCCAGCGTGCCACGCTGAGCGGCCTGTTGATTCTGCTGGCTCTGGTTGTCGCATCCCCTTGGTTCGCGGGCTTCGCGCTGCTCGGTGCCGCAGTGCAGACCGGACTGTCCGTGCTGCTGCGCCGTCCGAGGCGCAAAGCGGCAGCTCAGTCCCCGCGCGGAGCTCGGAACTTAGACTGCGGCGGGGCCGAGTCTCCGCGTCATGGAGCGGACAGAGCCGCGCGCGGTTCGGAACTCGTCGCCGGGCAGTCCCAATGTCCTGCGCCGCCCAGCGGATCTCACAAAGCATCGGCCCTGGCCATGTCGAGCCTATCCACGGACGCCACTGCACGTCGCGACGCCGCGGACGGTATCCACGGTTTCTGTGGAGCCCTCACCGGCTGCGCCGCGTTCCTCGCCTGCGGACCAACAGCGGCGGCGCTCATCTGGACCATTGTGGGCGGCGCACTGTGTGCCCTGCTCGTGCGGGCACTTGAACGACTGCGGATCTTCGACTGGCTGCCCATGCTCACGGGCCCGTTCTGCGCGGTCAACACGGTCCTGAACCCGGTATTCGCGCAGTGGCATCGAAACGACGAGTCCTCAACCGCAGCGCCGTTCGAGCTCGCCGGACCGATCGCGGAGCTGGTCACAGGCGCCGTACGCGCCTCCGCCCAGGTGCTTCTCACCGATCATCTGCTGACCGGACTTCTGGTTCTGGCCACAATGTTTTTCGCTGGTGCACATGAGGGCCTGTGGTCCCTCACGGGTGCAGTGGCAGCCACGGCTCTCGGCTTCTGGATCCTCGGTTGGTCACCCACCGTGGCGGGCCTGGCCGGCTACTCCGGGTTCCTGACGGCCCTCGCCCTGGGCGCGGTATTCCCCCGCAACGACGCCGCTCGCGCCGTTCGCCTGCTCGTCCCCTTGGCGGGGGCGTGCGTCACGGTCCCACTGTGGTGGGCGCTGCAGCAGACCGGAATGGCCGTCTACACATGGCCGTTCGTGCTGACCACGTGGGCGGTACTGTTCGCGCAACGACAGTGGGCGCGGCGAGAAGTGGCCGGGGCGGCGTCGTAGTCGAAACGAGGCCATGGGCGACGCAGCCCTTAAACGGGAGACGCGGGGCGATCATCAACCGCCCCGCGCCCGATAACCGGTGAGTTACGCGGTCCAACCCTCGATCACGGCTATGCCGAAGAAGATCACGAACGCGCCGGCCACCACGTACATGAGCGGGTGGACGTCGCGCCAGCGGCCCTGCACCAGGCGGATGAACACGAAGGAGACGAAGCCCGCGCCAATGCCGTGCGCGATGGAGTAGGTGAACGGCATGACCGCGAAGGTCAGGAACGCGGGAACCGAGACGCCCCAGTCCTCCCAGTCGATGTGCACCACGTTCTTGGCCATCAGGAATCCCACGACCACCATGGCGGGTGCCACGGCCTCGAAGGGCACCACGTTAACCAGCGGGGTCAGGAACATGGCCAGGAGGAACATGATGCCGGTGACCACGTTGGCCAGGCCGGTGCGAGCGCCGTCGGCGATACCGGTGGAGGATTCCACGAAGATCTGGTTGGACGAGACCGAACCGGCACCACCGGCCACGGCGCCGAACGCGTCGACCAGCAGCACGCGGTCCACGCGCTCGATCTGACCGTTCTTGTCGACCAGGCCGGCCTGCTGGGAGAGGCCCACCATGGTGCCCATGGCGTCGAAGAAGATGGACAACAAAATGGTGAAGATCAACAGCATGCACGCGATCACGCCCAGTTCGCGGAACGCGGCGATCGGGGCTGCGGAGCCAATCAGGGAGAGGTCGGGCAGCGCGAAGAAGCCCTCGGGGTTGGCGGGAACCACCAGGGACCAGCCGTCGGGGTTCTCCACGGAGGAACCGGACGGGGAGACCGCCTCGAGGATGTGCGCGAAGATCGTGGTCGCGACCACCGCGATCAGAATGCCGCCGCGCACGTTGCGGACCAGGAGCGCCACGGTCAGCAGCAGACCCACCACAAATGTGAGTGTGGGCCAGCCGAACAGCTCGCCGCCGTTGCCCATCTGCACGGGCACGGTGGTTCCTGCGGCGTCCGGGATGCGGCGCACGAAGCCCGCGTTCACGAAACCGATGAGCGCGATGAACAGACCGATACCCACCACGATCGCTGTCTTCAGCGACGGCGGCACGGCGTTGAACACCGCGGTGCGGAAACCGGTGAGCACCAGCACCACCATGATCAGGCCGGCCCAGATGACCAGACCCATGACCTCGGGCCAGGTCAGGCCCGGGTTGGTGGCAATCGTGACCGCCAGGAACGCGTTCACACCCAAGCCGGTGGCCAGCGCGAACGGGGACTTGGCCCACACGCCCATGAGGATGGTCAGCACACCAGCCACCAGGGCGGTGACAGCGGCCACGCGCTCGCCGCCCAGCGTGTTGCCCGCACCGTCCGGACCATAGCCGAGCACCAACGGGTTCAGCACCACGATGTAGCTCATGGCAATGAACGTGGCCAGGCCGCCGCGGATTTCACGGCCCACGGTGGAGCCGCGCTCGGAGATGTAGAAGAAGCGGTCCAACGCGCCGCGGGGTTCGCGCGTCTGCGGAGTGGGCTTGGTCGGTGACGACATGAAGATCCTCACGGTCAAAGGCACAGCGGTAGCGCGGGTTCGGTCTACCGATATGGGGGTGTTTGTGTAGAAATACTACGCCGACGGCGTCAGGTTGCCTGACGAAATAAGCGTTCGCGACCGGCGTCGAGGTTTGGTTAGGTGCGGCTGCCCAAATTTCACTACCGTAGAACCCAGTCCCCGCAAGCACGCGAGTGTGCGTGCGCGTTGAAAGGAAATACCAGCTGTGACAGCACCTACTTCAGCACGTCCGTTGCGCGTTGCCGTGATCGGAGCGGGTCCGGCGGGCATTTACGCCGCTGACATGCTCACCAAGTCCGAGGCAGTGCGGGAAGGCGAGCTGGAAGTCAGCGTTGATCTGTACGACCGCTACCCCACTCCGTTCGGCCTGATCCGCTACGGCGTGGCTCCCGATCACCCGCGGATCAAGGGCATCATCACCGCACTGCGTTCTATCTTGGGCCGCGGCGACATCCGCTTCTTCGGCAATGTGGAGTACGGCAAGGACCTCACGCTGGGTGAGTTCATGGCCCATTATGACGCCGTGATTTTCGCCACCGGTGCCGTCAATGATGCTCCGTTGGAGATCCCCGGCGCTGATCTGGATGGCTCCTACGGTGCCGCCAAGTTCGTCGCTTGGTATGACGGCCACCCCGATTACCCCCGCACCTGGCCCCTCAACGCCAAGGAAGTGGCCGTGATTGGTAACGGCAACGTGGCCCTGGACGTGGCCCGTGTGCTGTCCAAGCACGCTGACGACATGCTCGTCACCGAGATCCCGGGCAACGTCTACCAGGGGCTGCGCGATTCACCCGTCACGGATGTGCACGTGTTCGGTCGTCGCGGTCCGGCGCAGATCAAGTTCACCCCGCTCGAGCTGCGTGAGCTGGCCAAGTCCCGCGACGTGGACATCGTGGTGTACGACGAGGACTTCCAGTTCGACGAGGCTTCCGAAAAGGCCATGGTCGAGAACAACCAGACCAAGGTCATGATGAAGACCCTCAACAAGTGGCGCGAGGACGATTCGCCCAAGACCGCGTCCCGCCGCTTGCACCTGCACTTCCTGCAGACCCCCACCGAGATCCAGGGCGATGAGGACGGCAAGGTCAAGGGCATCCGCATGGAGCGCACCCGCCTCAACGGTGATGCGTCCGTGACCGGCACCGGTGAGTACATCGACTACCCGGTCCAGGCCGTTTACCACGCCATCGGTTACTTGGGCTCGCCCCTTCCGGAGGTCCCGTTCAACCCCGAGCGCGGCGTGATCCTCAACGAGGAAGGCCGCGTGGTGGACGCCGACGGCGCCGTGGTTCCCGGCGTGTACGCCACCGGTTGGATCAAGCGCGGACCGGTGGGCCTCATCGGTGCCACCAAGTCCGACGCCCTCGAGACCATCAACCACCTGCTCGAGGATCGCACCGCCCTGGCCGATCCGGACTTCCCGGAGCCCTCCGCCATCGAGTCACTGCTCGAAGAAAAGGGTGTCGAGTACACCACGTGGGACGGCTGGCTCGACCTGGACGAGTACGAGCAGAGCCTCGGCCAGTCCTCCCACGACGCCGAGGGCAACCCCCGCGAACGCGTCAAGGTCGTGGATCGCGACGAGATGCTCTCGGTCTCCCGCCGCGGGGTCCAGGCCCGCAGCTAGTTCTCCTCGGTCGTTATCCGCCGACGACGCCGCCCCATCCAGTTCCCGCGTTCACTCCGGGTTGGGTGGGGCGGAGTTGTTCGTGGCTGTTGCAATCTGATCGACGGTACGACCTGTAGAACCAATTTCTGAGGTCGTAGTGTCGATCAAGTTGCAGTGGGGTCCGGGCCGCTGGTTCTAGCGTCAATCAGACTGCACCGTGTCGAGAACTCCACATCAGGCGGATGGAGTTTCCGACCAATTTCATGATTCCTAGCGTGTGAATCATGAAGAAACTCGGTAAACCCTTGGCGCTAGGACCGCGGCCACTCGTAAGGTCCACTGCGGAGCTGGGTAGTCGGGCTCGAGATCTTGAGAGACGCCCGGGGACTCACAAATTGGTTCGGGGAATGTGGGTTTGCTCGGAAGCTCCGCCGGAGCCAGTCCACAGGTCCCTGCTGTTGCACGACCACTATTCGAAGAATGGCGTGGCCCTGAGTATTACCGGCATTCACGCGCTGGAGTTGTTCACGCTGCCGGTCGGATACACCAAACGATGGGTCAACGACTTCTTGAGCGACCCCTCACCCCCGCGCGCACGCGAACTGAGACAGGCCTTCGAAATCCCTCATCTTGCGTGGTCTAAATCCCGCCCCACGGTACGTGAGCAGGGAATGCGATTGACCAAGTCCCATGGGCTGAAAACCTATGCGGGTCCATGGGGCACACGACTGGCCCATCCAGTAGAAGCTCTGGCGGCAGCAGCACCCTATCTGTCTCAATGGCGGCTGACTGCCTGTCTGGACGCCCTGATGTCTGGAGCATTGCAGATTCCAGAGTTCACTCCTCAGCCCGCAATGACACACGAGGAAATTACGGCAGCTGTTGCACACCTGCCAGCGCGGAACCCAGCCGTCATCGCGGTGAAGCGGGCACTGAGTCACGCGGCAGAACCGGTGTGGTCACCCATGGAGACGTTGGTGCGCCGGATGGTAGTCACTCAAGGAATTCCGGAGCCGATAGTGAACTACCCCGTGATGATCGAAGGTGAACTCGCCTACCCGGATCTTTCCTGGCCCGAACTGCGAGTGGGCCTCGAATACAACGGTGAGATCCATCTACTGGATCGTCGCACCTACGGCACCGAGATGAATCGAATACGCACATTCCAAGATCACGGCTGGGATCTCAACATCTTGGTGCTGGACGACCTCGAAGATCCGGCTCTTCGTTGGAAATGGATGCAGTGGTTGGCTGAAAAGTTCAATCGCGGCTCCCAACGCGCAAGCTGATCAACGTTAGAACCACAGCAGTCGGCGGCTCGTAATCTGATGGACGTTAGAGCCAGAAAATCGAACTTCTGTGGTCTCAACGTTGATCAGTTTGCAGGCCCTTGGAACGCCCACCTAGAGCCCCAACAGCGACCTCGTATGGTCGTTGATGAGAAGCCCGTTGGGGTCCAGCTCGGAGCGGACTTTCAAGAAGTCGTCCCAGTGCGGGTACATGGGCTTGAGGGTCTCAGCGGTTTGGGTGTGAATGGCTCCCCAGTGGGGGCGGCCGCCGTGTTCCAGAAAGATCTGCTCGGCGTCCCGGAAGAATTCTTCGTAGGGGCGTTTGCCGTATTGGCGCAGGCTGATCCATCCGGTGTAACGCGCGGCAGAGGGGGAGAGGTAACCCTGTTCCGGAGGGGAGCAGCGCACCAACACCGGGAATGAAAGCGTGTAACCCTTGCGGTCCACCAGCGCTTCCAGATCGCGGAATGCCGCGGCGGTGTTCTCCAGTGGCATCGCGTACTCGGTGGACACGAACCGCACGGCGCGCGGGGCGGTGAATACCCGGTAGGAGACGTCGGTATAGCGACGGGAACTCTTGGACATGGATTCCAACTTGTTCAATCCGGGCACGGTCCGCGGTGCCACGGAAGCCAAGCGGCCCAGGCCGGAGGTCAGGGAGGTGCGCAGAACGGCGTCGTCGGCTCGGCGGAGGGCCCGGGAGAAGGGTGAGGCGGGGCGCGTATAAGTGTCCGGGAGGCGGTGGAGGCGGCTGAGGATGCGCGTGTGGGCGGTGTGGCGACCGGGCATCCAGAAGAATTCGAAGTGGTCGGCACCGGACATGCGCTCGGGCAGTGAGTCCACCAGTCGCGCGAGTGGTTCGCGGAACTCGGCGCAGTGCAGCCGGAATGCGCTGACGCACTGAATGGTGACGGACACGATCACGCCCAGAACGCCCAGGTGTACGCGAGCGGCTCGCAGGATCTCGGGATGTGAGGTTTCAGAGCACGTGACCAGCTCGCCGGAGGGAGTGGCGATGGTGATGTCGATGATCTGTTCGGACAGGGAAGGCTGGCCCAGGCCGGTGCCGTGGGTGCCCGTGGCAATGGCCCCGGCGATGGTCTGACCCGTGAAGTCCGGCATGTTTGCCAGGGCCAGGCCATGGTCTTCGAGTAACAGGCACAGCTGCTGGATGGTGGTGCCGCCGAAGACAGTGACCTGCTGCTTGTCCACGTCGATGGAGCTGAGGCCGTTGAGCGCGGTGGCGTCCAGAACAACGTCCGAGGTGGGAACCAGCGGGGAGAAGCTCTGCCCGGAGCCGGCGGGGCGCACGCGAAGACCCTGGGCGGCGGCGTCGCGAAGGACCTGCTCAACCTGATCGGTGTTTTCCGGGCGCACGATGGCTGCGGGTTTCACGGTGAGATTGCCACCCCACGAACGCCACGTGTCCTTGGCGACCTTGGCGGTCATGGCTGACGACTTGGCGGGCTCGTCTGGTGTTGCCGACTGCTCGTTCACGGTTCGTATCCTTCCTCAGGATCTTTCCTTCGGACTGCGGTTCGGGTTCCTCCCCGTGACCCCGATCCAGGTGCTTTCCTTAGGACCATCCTCCGGACCCACCCCATCATCTCACCGTGGGCTGTGAGGTGGCATGTGTTCTCCACACGCACAGGCATCGTGCCCCATGCATAGGGGCCGAGGGCTACGCTTGACGTGACGGATCGGCGAAAGGAAGGCACGCCATGACCCTGAACGGCCGAGAAATTGTCGTGGGTGTGGACGGCACCGACCAAAGCTTGGGAGCCCTGCGCTGGGCAGCCCGCGAAGCCAAACGCCGCGGCGCACCGCTGCACCTGGTCAGCGCCTACTCGATGCCCATTTACGCCGGTTCCACGTTCGACGTCGGGTACGCAGCGTTCGACCAGGTCGCCCTGGACGACGCCGTCAAGGAACTCGTGCGCGAGGCTGCCCTGCACGTGCAGAACCTCAACGTGGAGGTGCGCTCCACGGTCGAAACCGGTGATCCGTCCGGAGTGCTCCTGGAACTGAGCAAATCCGCCCAGCTGCTGGTGTTGGGCTCCCGCGGCCGCGGAGGAATCCTCGGTCGCCTGCTGGGGTCTGTTTCCACCGCTGTGCCCGCGCACTCGCACTGCCCCGTGGGCATCATTCCGCTGCCGTGGGCGCGCGATCACCAGCTCGAACGGGACATCAACGAAACCAAGGCATTCATCGACGGCGTATCCGTGGGCTCGGACGGTTCCGAACATTCCAGCGTGGCCATGTTGCGGGCCGCAGACGAAGCTCGGCTGCTCGGAGTTCCACTGACCGTAGTGTGCGCGGTGCCACCCATGGCCGGTGCGGCGTCTTGGATGCCCACCCCCGTGGACTTCGAGAACATCTACCAGGAGATCGCGGATGCCCTCAATGCGTCGGTCCGATGGTTGCGCGGGCATTTCCCGGATTTGGAGATCAACGCCGAGCTGCTGGACGGTTCACCGATCGACGTTCTCGTGGAGCAGTCCAGCCGCAACCGACTGGTGGTCATGGGCACTCGCGGCCGCGGAGGGTTCGCCGGAATGCTCCTGGGTTCCACCTCCCAGGGCGTGATCCACAACAGTGCCGGGCCGCTCATGATTATCCAGGGATTCGAGGACGAACGACTGGCCGATCGACCGGAGGTCACCCTGTGATACTCGGGTTTGTGTAACCGGGGTGTTTACCTCTAAGCTACTGAAGGTCCATCGTCCACTGATGCGCAAGCGGCAGTCGGGCGACGTTCTGGCCCCCATCGTCTAGCGGCCTAGGACACCGCCCTTTCACGGCGGCGGCACGGGTTCGAATCCCGTTGGGGGTACGTTTTCTCGCGAGAGAATCTGACGCAGTGAACGATTTGCTAAGGCAGTGACTTCTACTGGTAAGATATCCACTCGTTGGAAACAACTAAGGCCCTGTAGCGCAGTTGGTTAGCGCGCCGCCCTGTCACGGCGGAGGTCGCGGGTTCAAGTCCCGTCAGGGTCGCTCAGGCGGCGATGAAAAGGAAACTTTTCGCGCCGTCGCGGCATATCCCAGGTGATATGCCTGGCTCTGTAGCTCAGTTGGTAGAGCGTACGACTGAAAATCGTAAGGTCACCGGATCGACGCCGGTCGGAGCCACTGAACCCTCGCGTGGCTTCTACACGCGGGGGTTCTTCCCATTCCGGGCCCGTTTCTCACCGTCCAGGTTCACGCGGTCGCCTCACTCCGGATTTACCTCGAACGACGACGCCGCTCCGCTGACTTTCCCGCGCGCGGCACGTTCACTGCCGCGCAGCCTTCCAGCGCTTGTACGCCCACACGGTCATGACCAGCACCACGATCCACGAGAGCACCACCACGGTGCCGTGGAAGATTGTGGGGTCCGCGACGAATGCTCCCAATGCCACCAAGGACACCTGGCCAGGGATTACCGCGATCACGCTGGCCCCCAGGAAATCCCGCTGTGTAATGCCGAACGCTCCGCTGCCGTAGTTCACCGGCCAATAGGGGATGCCGGGAACAAGACGGAGGGTGCAGACGGCCTCGAACCCGGCGCCGTCCAGTCGGCTTTCGATCTTCTCGCTGTACTTGCCCAGCACCTTGCGCACCGCGTCGGTGCCCAGAGCCCGAGCGAGCCAATAGGCACCCCATGAGCCGATCAGTACTCCGATCACGGAGAACAGGCTGCCCAACACCACTCCGAAGATCAGCCCGCCGGCCACCGCCATGATGGTCACGGGAATCGGAGTCAGTGCGACCACGGCGTAGAGGCCGATGAACACCAGCCAGCTGACCCAGCCGAAACTCTCGATACGTTCCTGCATCTGGTCGGCTGGGGGCAGCTGCACGTTGAAGAACAGCCACAGCATGACGATCAGAACCACGATCAGAGCGGCGTTGCGGGCGAAGGACCCCCAGGAGATGCCGGACTCGTCCCCGGTGGAATGTGCTGCTGCTGGCTCGTGACTCACAGGGTTCACCCTAGAGCACCGTGCCACTTAGGCCAGGTTGTCGATGGTGTCCCAAAAGCACTTGCGCAGATGCTTCCGCACGGACTGCAGATCGGTGTCCGACTCACCGATCCGGGCGGCGCAATCCCGCAGCAGCGTCGAATCGATCTCGGCCGGGAGGATGGGTCGATCTTCCAGGACCGCCTGCACTTCGGACAGCGGAGTGGTCTGGTACCAGTTGCGTGCAAGGCTCTCCGCGACTTCCTCGGCCACGGAGAATAAATGGGGAAGGTCGACGTCCGGTTCGTTCACCGTGATGAACGTGGCCTTCTTGTTGGCCAGGGTCGCCGGTGTCACTGTTGCCGGCGTCGGGCCAGGTCCCGGAACGGGGCCCGGTGCCGGGGCGGCGTCGGGCTCAGGCTCGGAGGAACTCTCGGAACCCGGCACCACCGCCCGCGTGGCCGGCGTGAACGTGGAATGAATGAGCTCCTGCGGCAGCACGATGATGCGGTCCACCTTGTACGCCAGATGCTCCGCGACGGACTTGATGCCCAGATACCGGTTCTTGTCCTCCAGCGCCAGCAGCACCACTTTCATGCCCAGGTCCTGGGCGGCCTCGACGGCTTCGGCCAGATCGTCGTCGCCGCTGAGAAGGTAGGCGACCTTGGCGGAACCGTTGCGTGCCACCTCGACCAGGTCCAGGCCCAGTCGCAGGTCCACGCCCTTCTGCTGTCCGTTCACGCCGATACGCCCCAGGCGGACCTTGACGTCGTCGAGCAAGGAAATTTTCTTGTGCCAGTCGCTGAGCACGCCGTCCCGGGAGGCGTCGTACCAATAGATACGCAGCGGGTCCAGGTTGCAGTTGTCCCGGGTGATGCCGACGATGCCCGAGATGAGCTGTTCAGCATCCACCCTGGTGGCAGCGCGCAGGGACGTTCCGGTCACGGTGGAACTACCGGCGGACAATAGGAAGCCCGCGTCGATGAAAATGACGCTTTGGTCATGAAACATGCTTCAGACCCGGTCCTTTCGGGGATCAGTCGAAAGTGGTGCAGGGTGGTCCGATCATAGATCCCCGGGGTGAGCAACGTCTGAACGGGGTGTCTGCCCATTGTTGCGTCGTGTGACTTTTCCCTTGGGCCGCGGACGGGGCCCCGCGTAGCGTTTAAAGGAATCCGACAACTACTAGGAGGAATCTCCATGTCACTGCAGCTTTTCGAAGTCGTTCCCAGCAACGCCACCCGCGAGGGCGCTCAGTCCGTGATCGAGGCCATCGCCGCTGCCGCCGAGCAGAACGGTGCCCAGGTCCTGGAATCCCAGGTCACCGAGGGTCAGGGCCGCGTGTTCACCGTGGTCGAACTCGACGGCGATGACACCACCGCCCTGGACCAGGCCATCCGCAACGGCGTGGCCGAACTGTCCACCGAGGTCACCGGCCCGGACCAGGTCCGCCTGGTCGGCGCCGACATCGAGGACATCCGCAAGGCCAAGCCCTCCGCCGAGTACCTGGTCGAGTGGGACATCCCCGCCGAGATCGACATGGAGACCTACTTGGGCCGCAAGAAGGCCAACGCCCCCAAGTACGCGGAGGTCCCCGAGGTGAGCTTCCTGCGCACCTACGTTCGCGAGGACACCGTCAAGTGCCTGTGCTTCTACAACGCCCCCGATGAGGACGCCGTGGTGCGCGCACGCGAGGCCGTGACCACCCCCATCGATCGTCTGCACCACCTGGCAGGCAACTGATGCCCGCGCCCTCCGCCGTTCAGCAACCGGTCGCGGATTCCGTGCTGGCCAGCGTTGCCGAGCGCGCCGCGAGCATCGACCGGGGTGACGTCCAGACCGACGTCGCTCTGGCCGAGCTCGGCAACAACGGCGCGTTCGACGCGGCGGCCCAGGGCGACGTCGCTGGGGTCACCGCGCTGCTCGAAACCCTGGCTCGAGAATGCTTCTCGACCGCGTTCAGCAGCTGGGGTCACACCATGACCATCCTGTTCCACCGCGCGGGCGGGTTCGAAGTGCCGGAGGAACTGATCAACGGTTCCGTGGCCGGTGTCTCCGCCATGGCCCCCGCGTTCAAGTGGGCGTCCGAGCTGGGCGACATTCCCGTGGAAGCCGTCGCGGACAGTGATTCCGTGGTGCTCAACGGCAAGATCGTGTGGGCCTCCAACCTGTTCCCGAACGCGATCATCATGATGCCGGTGCGCTTCGAAGACGGCACCCAGACCATCGCCCGCGTACGGATCGGCACCGAGGGACTCACGGTCAAGCCTTCGGCTCCGCTCATGGCGCTCAACGGCACCGCGAGCGGTTCCCTGAGCTTGACCGACGTGCGGATTCCCGCGAGTGAAGTCACCGGAGTCCCGCTCAAGGAATTCTTGGGCAAAATCCGCCCTGGCTTCTTGCTCGCGCAGAGTGCGTTCTGCATCGGCCTGGGCGCGCGCAGCCTGGACGAGGCGGCGTCGTCGGTGGAAAAGCCCGGACCCAACGCCCTGTTCCGTGACCGGCTGAACGGCCTGCGCGAGACCGAGCAGAGCCTGCGCAACGAGCACGCCTCGCTGTTGGAGAAGGTCACCTCGCCGGTGCGCCTGCTCAAGCTCCGGCTCGACGCCGCTCATTTCGTGAGTGACGCGACCAAGCTCGAGGCCACGCTCGCCGGTGGTCGCGGCTATCTGGCGGATACGGACACCACGCGTCGTGTGCGCGAGGCGGCGTTCCTGCCGGTGCAGTCCCCCACCGAGGGACACCTGCTGTGGGAGATCCAGCGCCAGAGCGCCTGACGATCGTTCGTCGGAAGCCCCGGACATGAACGTGTCCGGGGCTTTTCGCTGCGCCGACATAGTGGCTGAAGGGCAGTCGGGAGCAGTGTTGATCGGGGAGAAGGGGACAGTTGTCTCATAAACTGAGATACCTGAACATCAGCTGGGGGACACTCCACGGAGCGCTCTTGACCCTCGCTATGTGACCTGAGACCGATATCGATCCCCGATCACTAGAGGTGGTTCCCGTGTCCCCAGAGGCCGTTGGTTTTGCGTTCCTGATCCTGGGGGTGGCGCTGCTCCTGGGTAAATTCGTGCGCGTAAAAGTGGGATGGGTCCAGAGCCTGTTCCTTCCGAGTTCGATCATCGGCGGCGCGATTCTGTTGATCCTGGGCCCGCAGGTCCTCGGCCGCTTCGACGGACCCTGGGGTGAGAGCGGACTCTTCACCGAGGGCATGGTCGAGACCTGGGGCGTGCTGCCAGGCCTGCTGATCAGCGTCATTTTCGCGACCATGTTCCTGGGCCAGGACCTCCCCTCACCCAAGCGCGCGGCCAAATTGGTGGGTCCGCAGCTGTCGTTGGGCGTGGCCTTCGGTTCGGGTCAGTACGTGATCGGTCTTCTGCTCGCAGCTCTGATCCTGGTACCCGTTTTCGCGGCGTCCCCCATGACGGGCGCGTTGATCGAGATCGGTTTCGAGGGTGGCCACGGAACGGCCGCCGGCATGCGTCCCGTCATGGAAGAACTCGGCTTCGGTGAAGGCGCAGACCTCGCCGTGGGCCTTGCGACCGTGGGCATCGTGGGCGGCATCATCATCGGCATCGGCCTGATCAACTGGGGCGTGCGCACCGGAAAGACCGAAGAGCTCAAGGGCGACGTGAAGATGTCCGTGGCCGAGCAGAAGGGCCTGTTCCGCAGCGACGAGTACTACTCCGCCGGCACCATGACCAGCCGCCCGTCCTCCGTGGAGCCGTTCTCACTGCACATGGCCATCGTGGCCGTGGCGATCCTGATCGGTTGGTGCATCCTGGAGGGACTGCGCTGGATCGAGCAGCAGACCTACGCGAACGTGATGCTGGACGACTCCACCCCGCTGGAGATCTTCGCCTACGTGCCGTTGTTCCCCATGGCACTGCTGGGTGGCGTGATCTTCCAGGTCATCGCCGGTCGTTTCGGCTTCGACCGCTACATCGACCACCAGGTCATGCTCCGCATCCAGGGTCTGGCCTTGGACTTCCTGATCGTGTCCGCGATCGCGACCCTGTCCCTGGAGGCAGTGGGCGACAACTTGGCGGCCTTCGCGATCCTGGCGGTGGCCGGCATCGTGTTCAACGTGGCCATCTTCCTGTGGCTGGCCCCGCGCATCATCGGCCGCTTCTGGTTCGAACGCGGCATTGGCGATTTCGGTCAGTCCATGGGCGTGACCGCCACCGGCCTGATCCTCATGCGGGTGGTCGACCCGGAGGCCAAGACCCCGGCCTTCGAGGCGTTCGGCTACAAGCAGTTGGTGTTCGAACCGTTCTTCGGCGGTGGTCTGGTGACCGCGTTGGCGATCCCCATCATCTACCTGACCGGTGTGTGGCCGCTGTTCTTCGTGATGCTCGCGGTGTTCCTGATCGCCGTGCTCGTCGGACTGCTGTACTTCCGCCCGCGCGAGATGAAGGACCGGGACGAATACAACCGCAAGATGGCAGAGCAGGAGCAGGCATCGGCCTGATCACTTCTTCTTGATCACTGCCACGTGATCGTGCGATCCGCGAGGGGTCCTGAACATGCTGATGTTCAGGACTCCTCGCGTGGATCTAATCTGATCCCATGACCGCACTCACGGAGATCAAGGGCACGGGCGCCCCGCTGCATCGCGCACTCGCTGCACAGGGCATCACCGAGCTCGAGCATCTGGCCGGAGCCGACTTCCAGGAACTCCTCGCGTTGCACGGCGTGGGACTGAAGGGCCTGAACCGTCTCAACGACGCCCTGGGTGAGAAGGGGCTGGAACCGATGAGCGGCGTCGTCGCCCCCAAGCCCACCACCCGAACCATTGAGGCGGACGTTAAGACCAAGCCCACCGGGCAGTCGGCGGAGGAATGGATCGAATCGCTGCCGTGGCCGCGGCGCGTGGAACAGGGCAAAGAGCTGCTCAAGATCTTCCGGGAGGTCACCGGCGCCGAGCCCGTGATGTGGGGCGAGTCCATTGTGGGATACGGCCACTACCACTACCGGTACGAAACCGGCCGCGAGGGCGACACCGCCCAGGTGGCCTTCTCGCCGCGCAAGGCGGCCATCTCGCTGTACGGGCTGCAGAACGGCGACGGCGCCCAGGAACTGCTCGACCGACTGGGGCCACACAAGCGCAGCGTGAGTTGCGTGTACGTGACCAAGTTGGACCAGGTGGATCACGACGTGCTGCGCGAATTGATCGCGCGGGGATGGGCCGCCGACTCGGCCTGCTGAACCCCCTGAACTCCGGGGCATTCACACCGGGGTGAGACGCGGAAAACCCACAGCCGTTACAGAGGTTGGCAGCCTAGGTTATAGGCGTATCGATCACCGTGTACGCCCCCAGTTTTCGGCCGGTTGGGCTGCACCTCACGTGCGGACGGCGGGTGAACCCATGAGCTTGAAACGAGTTGCGGCGGCAGTGGCTGCATCGGGTCTGCTGATCGCGTTGACCGGTTGTTCTTCAAGCGCGGAGGAACCCTTCACGTTCGAGGTACCGAGCGAAATCCCGGACCAGAACGAAGCCTCAGAGGCCCCCGCCGGCACCGGGCGTACAGCCAGCACCGGCACCTGCTTGGACGTGGTCGAGGTCTACACCGGACTGGTGGTGCTTCCCATGACCACTGACCGCTCCACGGACGCCACTCCGGAGACCGGTCAGGACCCGTCAGTGGTCGCGGAAGCCACCGACTCTCTCGAATCACATCGCGACCGGTTGCCCGAACCCGTACTTCCGGCCTTCGACGACGCCGTGGACCTCCTCCACAACGCCGGCGAGACTTTGCAACCCCAAGAGGCCGCCCAGATCCAGCGCGCGCTTCAGCCCGTGCAGGACTGGATCTCGACTCAGTGCTCAGCGGCGTTGCCGGAGAAGTAATCCCTCAGAGCTTGATCCACACCGCGTGGTCCACGGCGAGCTTCCCATCCATCACGGCGCTCTGCCCGCTGGCGAGCAACAGTTCACCGCTGCTCAGCTCGGGCAGCTCCACTGCTTCTTCACCGGCGTTGGCGGCCACGAGCACCATGTCGCCTGATTCCGTGGTGAGGCGGTAGGCCAGGATCTGGGTCTTCTGCTCGCTCAGGGGGTCCCACTCGAATTTCGCGCGGCCAAGAGCCAGTTCATGCCGGATCCGCAGCGCGTTCTTGTACAGATTCAGCACGGACTGCGGGTTGCCCAACTGGTGATCCACCGTGATGTTCTCGAAGGTCTCCGGCTGCGGCAACCAGGGGTTCGGGCCGAAGCCCAGCCCGTTTCCCACGGGGGACCAGGGGAGGGGCACACGAGCGCCGTCGCGCCCCAATTCCTGACCCTCGGTGCGGAAGAAGGTGGGGTCCTGGCGGCTATCGGAGTCCAGGGAGGTGTGCTCCGGAAGGCCCAGCTCATCGCCCTGGTAGACGTATGCGGAACCCGGCAGGGACAGTTCCACGAGTGCGGCGGCGCGGGCGCGGCGGAGGCCCAGAGCGGCGTCGGGCTGCTCGTCGTCGGTGCCGATGCCGTTGGGGTAGGCCGTGCGGGAGCTCAGGCCGTAGCGAGATGCGTGGCGGACGGTGTCGTGGTTGGAGAGCACCCACGTGGACGGCGCTCCCACCGCCTGATTCACGCGCAGGGAATCCGTGATGGCATTGCGCATGCGGTCGCGCTCCCACCCCGCGATCAGGAAGTCGAAGTTGAACGCCTGCTGCGCCTCGTCCGGGCGGACGTACAGCGCCAACCGCTCCGCCGGGCCGATCCACGCCTCCACCACGAGCATGCGCTCGCCGGGGTACTCGGCCAGGACCCGATTCCAGTCGCGGTAGATCTCGTGCACGCCGTCCTGATCGAAGTAGGGGCCGGTGTCCATGGTCTTCTCGGCCTGCTTCTCCACGGTGTCCGTACCTTCGACCATGTGGACCTGTTCGTCCCAGTCGGGGAGCCCTTCGGCCTTGATCATGCCGTGAGCGACGTCCACGCGGAAGCCGTCCACACCCCGATCCAGCCAGAAGCGCAGGACGCTGCGGAACTCTTCCCAGACCTCTGGGTTCTCCCAGTTCAAGTCCGGCTGCGAGGAGTCGAAGAGGTGCAGATACCACTGACCGTCTTCGATCCGCGACCACGCGGGGCCGCCGAACAGGGACTTCCAGTTGTTCGGGGGCAGCTCGCCGTTCTCGCCCTTACCCTCACGGAACATGTAATGATTGCGCTCGGCCGATCCCTTGGGCGAGGCGAGTGCCGCCCGGAACCATTCGTGATCCTCGGAGGTGTGGTTGGGCACCAGGTCCACGATGATTTTCAGACCCATCCCGTGGGCTTCGTCCTTCATCCGGTCGAAGTCCTCGAGGGTGCCGAAACGCGGGTCGATGGTGCGGTAATCCGCCACGTCGTATCCGGCATCGTGCTGCGGGGACAGGTAGAACGGCGACAACCACACGGCATCCACGCCGAGCTGCTTGAGGTAGGGCAGTTTCTCGGTCACACCGCCAAGGTCACCCATTCCATCTCCGTTGGAATCCTTGAAGGAGCGCGGATAGACCTGGTAGATCACGGCATCCCGCCACCACTCGGTACCGGACTGCTGACGTGGGGTCACTGTTTCTTCAGACACCCTCCAACGCTAGTCAGCATGCGGGGTGCGGGGGAAATCGTGGGGTGAGGCCAGAACACCGAGGTGTTTGCGGTGGAGCTGGGCTGAGGGGACTGCGCTGTGGCACGGGCCTGCCGCTTCCAGCGCCCAGGAGACGGCCAGCTCCAGCATCATGTGAGGGAAATGCAGTCGAGAAGTCTTAGGTGAGGAAGATGCAGAAAATTGGCCTGTTCTAAGCATTTCCCTCACACAAGACTGGAAGCCTGCACTTTCCTCACATGGGATTCACCTCCAATCTTCTCTGCTTCACCAGCAGGCTCCTTTCGAGAGTGATGGAGCCCGCTGACACGAGTTTTCCAGCTGACATGAGTCCTGTGGAGAACGCTTAGACGAGCGACTGTGGATAACTTCCGGCCTGCCCGGGCGGCGTTCTCTAGAGTCCGAGCATGCTGAATCGACAAAAGCCACTGAAGTTCGGCGATCGCCCGGTGGTATTGCGCACGGGCGAAACCGGTAAGCGTGCCTCGCAGCTGATGACCAAGCCCGGAATACAGCGAGTGACCAAAGGACTCTGGGCGGTGCATCCCGAACCGCTCACTGCGGTGGAGAGGTCACTCTTGCTGCAACAGCATCTGGGTGCACCGGGATCAACACTTGCCGTGACCGGCTTCAATGCACTGGATGTCCTGAAGATACCCGTGGGCTATACCGATCATTGGGTTCATCAGTCGCTCAAGATGCCGCTTCCACGGATCATGCAGAACTTCTCGGGCGAACGAGAGACAGCCCATTTGCGGTGGTCAGGTGCACGAACTCAGACAGTTGCACCGGGGATCAAATTCTCGAAATCACTAGGGTTGAGCACATTCGAAGGACCCTGGGGCAGCCGAATCACACATCCGGTGGAGGCACTGGTGGCCGTGGCCCCTCGGTTATCACACTGGCGCATCATTGCCTGTCTGGACGCCATGATGTCAGTGGAATTCACGATTCCCGGCACAGGAGTCAAGGCTGTACTTCCGAGAAGTGTGATTGAGGAATGTCTGAGCCACCTGCCGCCGCATGCGCTGGCTGTGAATGCCGTGCGTAGAGGTTTACGAGAAGCTCACGAGTCCTGCTTTTCGGCCATGGAAACTCTCACGCGCATGATTGCGCTGCACGAAGGATTGCCACCGCCTCGGCTCAACTACCCAGTGGAAGTCAGCGGCCATACGTTCTACCTGGATCTCGCGTGGCCGGAATTCAAAGTGGCGGTGGAGTACAACGGCCGTGTCCACGCAGACGAAGTGGACCACTACCGCGACGAGATGTACCGGTTCGCGCTCATTCGGGACAGTGGATGGGACCTCACGCTGTTGGTCAAGGGCGATCTTGAGGAGCCTGACCGGAGACGGAAGTGGGTGGAACGGGTGCGCCGGGCGACGTCCTCGCCAGTCATCATTCTTTGATGGAGCGGCGGCGCGAGCGACCGCATGACCGGGGCGACCGCATGATCCAAGGCAGTCTCAGGTGAGGAAAGCGCATCAATGAAGTTTCAGGGGAGGGAACTGCAAGAAGTTGGCCTATTCTGAACACTTTCCTCACACCAGACTCGGCCGCTGCATTTCCCTCACATGACGTTACGCACCGAGCTAAGTGCTGGCCCAAGAACTAGGTCCGGAGACTGTCGGCGGACCCGATCGTCCCTAATTCGCCGACTGCAAATGCGCCAGCGGTGACCACCGTTGGAAGATTCGGCGCAGGGCGGCGGTGGCGGCACCTTGGTCGTCGTCGCGGAGGAGTTCCAGGGCGTCGGCCATGTCGCGGGGACTCTCATCGGGTTGGATCCGGTCTGCCAGCGAGCCGTAGTCCAGGCTCACGAGTGAAGCGGGGCTGAACGTTCCGAGCCATCGACCCAAACGGGTCAGATCATCCGCGAACGCCTTGGCCTGCTGGGCTTCTTCGGACAGCTCATCAGCGTTGGGACCGGCGGAAGCGAGTGCGGCGTCCTCCACGATCTGTGCCCCCTGAATGACCCGGCGGGCAGCGGTGTCGGCCGGGGCGATGAGCCGGTGCACCTCGTGACCGGCGTGCACGGTGACCACCCGGTCCTCCATGGTGAATCCCGCGAACCACGCCAAGGGCACAACGTACGCGGACTCGCGCGTGTACAGGGGCTCGAACAGTTCCCCGGAGATCTCCCGTGCGGCGTCGCGCACTTGCTTTTCCGGGACCAGGAGCGGGAGGAGCTGAGCGCCGTCGTTGAGGGTCGCGTCAGAAAATAACCGAAGGGACCGCCGCAACCGCTGGGGCGCATGGAAGACCGGGAAATCACCCACGCCACCCACGAAACGGGATTCCGCGCTGGGTGCCGTGGAGAACGGGATGGTCCACAGGGGTTCGCGTGCGGGCGGCAAGGGCGTATGAGACGTATCGGCCAGGCGGGACAGCTGTTCGGTGAGCTCGTGGACCCCGCCCTCGAAGGGATTCAGCGCGCGAGGGATGGCGGGGGCGTACTCGGCGTCGAGTTCCTCCTGCGGCACGTATACGCGCAGGGCAAACCGAATGGGAGGACCGATGATCCCCCGGAATGCCGTGCCCACGTTCACCAAGGCCATGGCTCAGTCGATCTCGATGACCACTGGCGCGTGATCGGAGGCGCCTTTGCCCTTGCGTTCCTCGCGGTCGATCCACGCGTCCGTGACCTTCGCAGCCAGGGCGGGGGAACACAGCTGGAAGTCGATGCGCATGCCTTCCTTCTTGGGGAAGCGCAACTGCGTGTAGTCCCAGTAGGTGTACACACCGGGGCCGGGGTGGCGGGGGCGGACCACGTCCACGAAACCGGCGTCGTCGATGAATGCATTGAACGCAGCGCGCTCGCCCTCGGAGACATGGGTCATGTTGTTGTCCAGGAAGAACTGGATGTCCCACACGTCGTCGTCCTGGGGTGCCACGTTCCAGTCGCCGACCAGGGCGATCTGCGCCTCGGGATCGTCCTTGACCCACTGCTTGGCGTGGTCCTTGAGCACGCGCAGCCACTCGAGTTTGTAGGGCATGTGCGGATCGTCCAAGCCCCGGCCGTTGGGCACGTAGAGGGACCACACGCGCACGCCGCCGCAGGTCGCAGCCATGGCGCGAGCCTCCTGGATCGGCTCTTGCTTACCCTTGCCGAACACGGGCTGGTCCGGGAAAGTGCGCTCCACGTCCTTGAGTCCCACGCGGGATGCAATGGCCACACCGTTCCACTGGTTCAGGCCGAAATGAGCCACTTCGTATCCGGCGAACTCGAACAGTTCCCACGGGAAATTCTCGTCCTTGGCCTTGGTTTCCTGGATGGCCAACACGTCCACGTCCGAACGGTCCAGCCACGCTTCGATGCGATCAGCGCGGGCTCGGATGGAGTTGACGTTCCACGTGGCGATTCTCATGACACCACCGTAGCGAGCCGCGGGCCGTCCCGGGAAACCAGGCGCGCGGTTATTTGTCGCCCAGGGCAGCCAGCGTTTGCAGGTGCTCGGGTTTCACGGTGACGACGTCGCTCGCGTAGTCATCGTTCTTACGCACCCACAGCTTCACGTACGGACACACCGGGACGATCGCCAACCCCTCGGCCACGGTTTCGCCCAGCGCCTGCTTGGTCAGTACCGCGGCAAGCCCTTGGCCGCCGTAGGCCTCGTCGACCACGGTGTGGTAGAAGATCCGTTCCGCGCGGTCGCCGCTCTGGTGGGCCGTGTAGTGGGATTCACCGATCACGGTGTCCCCGTCCAGGAGTTCGAAGCGGCGGCGGTCCGGGTTGTTGTGGACCGTGATGTTGTTCGATTCGGTCATGGCTGTCTCCTCTAACCGTGTGCCGACTACTGCTCGCTGCGCGTGGCGCGCACCGGGTGGCCGGACAGGATGGAAATCCGATTGAATGCGTTGATCGCGATGGCTGACCACTGCAGAGCGGAGAACTGCTTGTCCGTCAGGGTTTCCCGGGCGGCGGTCAGATCCTGGTGCAGCGTGGCGTGATCCAACTCGGTAGTCGCCTCGGCAATGGTCAGCGCGGAACGTTCCAGCGGGCTGAACACCTGCGTGTCCCGCCAGGCAGGAAGAACGGCCAGCTGCTGATCGGTGACGCCCGCCTCACGTGCCTGACGAACGTGCAGATTCAGGCAGTATGCGCAGCCGTTGATCTGCGAAACTCTCACGTTGAGAAGCTCCGTGACAGAACGCGGGATCTCGGCTTCTTCATTGGCGGCGGCTACCTTGCGCGAGAACGCGTTGATGGCTCGCCAACTGCCGGGATCAGATTTGTCCAGGAAGAAATGTTCGTGTGTGTTCACATCCGTGCTAACGCATTCCGTGGCAACTAAATTTCGTGTCAGGCCCATGCCTGGACCCCGCGGTGTTCGGGTCTGTCCAAGCAATCCCTGAGCCTGCCCCAGTAGGCTGGACGTATGAAGACCAGAGCTGCTGCCGCCCACCGCAAGGGACGTTCCTTCCTGTTCAAGACGGGAGTGGTCGCAGTCGGCTCGCTGGCCGCCGCCCAGGCCACCGTGATTGCATCTCTGGCCGGGCTGGACTGGTGGAAACACCGCGACCGTAAAGTCCGCGAGGCACCTCGCCCGGGTACCTTCACCGCCCAGGTGGAGGACTCGGAGCTGAGTATTTACACCTCAGGTGACAGCGTCTACGACGACATGCTCGAGGCGATCAACGGCGCCAAGGAATCCATTCACATGGAGACCTTCATCTGGAAGAACGATGAAGTGGGTCAGCGGTTCCTGGACGCCCTCAACGCCGCAGCCGATCGCGGTGTTGACGTGTACGTGATCTATGACGGCTTCGCCAACATGGTGATCCCCAAGTCCTTCTACACGTTCTCGGACAAAGTTCATGTGTTCCGCATGCCCGCCGTGCGTCGTAAGTGGTGGCGCGGCATCCTGCGTTACTCGGGGTTCAACCACTCCAAGATCCTGGTGGTTGACGACAACATCGGCTTCGTGGGTGGTTACAACATCGGTTCGATGTATGCCAACCAATGGCGAGACACTCACGTCCGCGAGATTGGCCCAGCTGTGTGGGGGCTGCGGAATTCCATCACTCGGGTGTGGAACGAAGGACGGCACGTCGAGGACCAGATCGAATGGGTACCCCCGCAGAACTGGGATCCTGAGGTGCGCGTTGCCGCTAACCTCCCGGTCCAGCTCGTCTACCCGATCCGTCACTTGTACTTGAGCGCCATTGAGCGCGCCAAGGACCACATCTGGATCACCACGCCGTACTTCATTCCGGACCAGCAGATTCTGGAGGCCCTCATGGCAGCCTCCAAACGCGGGGTGGACGTGAAGGTCATGGTTCCCAAGGACTCCAACCACATCCTGGCGGACTGGGTGTCCCGCGGGTTCTACGGCCAGCTCTTGGACGCCGGCGTGACCATCCTGTTGTATGCGGCGTCCATGATTCATGCCAAGACCGCCACGATCGACGGCGAGTGGTCCACCGTGGGAACCGCCAACATCGACCGTTTGTCGCTCTCGTTCAACTACGAGACGAACGTGGAGATCGTGGACCCGGACTTCGCCGCGGAGATGGAAAAGGTCTTCGAAGCAGACACCGAGCACTGCGAAATTCTCAGCTCACCGCGCTGGCGTGATCGTCACCCCATGGCGCGGTTCGCTGAGACCGTGCTGATTCCGCTGCGCCCGATTCTCTAATCTGGCCGCTGCCGCGCGGTCAGCGCCACCACTCATCAGCCGGGGTCACCGGCACGGTGCGCTTGTGGCGTGAACGCAGGAAGATCGTTTCCAAACGTTCGGCAACGACGGAAGCGATCTCCTTGCCCTCCAGATAATCGTCGATGTCGTTGTACGTCAGCCCCAGTTCGTCCTCGTCCGTGCGGCCGGGGTTGTCGTCCAGAAGGTCCGCGGTGGGCACCTTGGAGATCAACGGCTCCGGCGCCCCCAAGTACTGGAGCAGCTGTCGGTTCTGACGCTTGTTCAGCCCACCCAGCGGCAACAGATCCGCGCCACCGTCACCGAACTTGGTGAAGAACCCGGTCACCGATTCCGCGGCATGGTCCGTTCCGATCACCAACAGGTTGTTGTCCCCGCCGACGGCGTACTGGGCCGTCATCCGCACCCTCGCCTTCGTATTTCCGCGCGTGAAATCGGTCAGTTCCGCCTCGGTGGCCGACTCGTAGGCCTCTTCGAAACCGCGCACGGCCGGAGCAACGTCGTACGTAATGGTTCGATCCGGGGTAATAAAAGCGAGTGCGGCTTGGGCATCGGCTTCGTCGTGCTGCACACCGTGCGGCAGTCGCATGGCCACGAACTGGGCCTCACTGCCTTCGGCGCGAATTTTCTCCACCGCCATCTGAGCCAGCTTGCCGGCCAGCGTGGAATCCACCCCGCCGCTGATGCCCAGGACGAAGCCCTTGGTATGGGTGGCCTTGAGGTAGTCGCACAGGAAGTCCACCCTGCGGTCGACTTCTGCGGCGGGGTCGATCTGCGGTTTCACACCGAGTTCGGAAATGATCTGAGCCTGCAATTCGCGCATGCGGTCATGGTAGTACTCGCATGTTTCCGCGGTGTGACGTGCCTTCACACTCTGCTTTTCAAGGTTGGTTCAAAGCCCACATGAGATGCTGGTCACATGAGCGAAAACACCGAGTACGAGACCATTTTGGTAAGCCGTGACGGCCGCGTCGGCGTGATCACCCTGAATCGCCCCAAGGCGCTCAACGCCTTGAACGAGCAGACCATGAACGACGTGGTTGCCGCTGCCACCGAGCTCGACCGCGACCCGGATATCGGCGCGATCGTGCTTACCGGTTCCGAGAAGGCCTTTGCCGCGGGTGCTGACATCAAGGAAATGGCCACCAAGTCCGCGGCCGAGATGTACCGCGTGGACTTCTTCTCGCCGTGGGACGCTTTCGCCCGCCTGCGCACCCCCAAGATCGCAGCCGTTGCCGGTTACGCCTTGGGTGGTGGCTGCGAGCTGGCCATGATGTGCGACCTGATCATCGCCGCGGACACCGCGAAATTCGGTCAGCCCGAGATCAACCTGGGCGTCATCCCCGGTATGGGCGGCACCCAGCGCCTCACTCGCGCCATCGGCAAGGCCAAGGCCATGGACATGATCCTCACGGCCCGTCAGATGGACGCCGAGGAAGCCGAGCGTTCCGGCCTGGTCGCCCGAGTTGTCCCGGCCGACCAGCTGTTGGACACCGCCAACGACGTCGCTCGCACCATTGCAGGGCTCTCCAAGCCTGTTGCTCAGCACGCCGTGGAAGCAGTCAACGCGGCCTACGAAACCACTCTCCAGCAGGGCGTGCAGTACGAGCGTCGTGTGTTCCACGGCCTGTTCTCGACCGCCGACCAGAAGGAAGGCATGACCGCCTTCAGCGAGAAGCGCAAGGCCAATTTCACGCACGAGTAAGTCTGTAGTTGCGCGACAGGACCCGTTCACTGAGGCACGTTCTTCGGGGAGGACATACTCCCGAAAAACCGTTGACCAGTGGACGGGTTTTGCGTTGCCGCGTCCCGCTATCCAGCGAAGCGTTGCACTGGTACACGGTTTTCGAAGGGTATGTGCCCCGCAGAGACCGTGCACGGATGAACGCCCCTTCCTCGTGCGGTTTGGACTCCACAGGCCATTGCGAACGGACCAAAGTACTTTCGGTGTGCACATTCTCGTGGGTGGGCTGCGCGTGAGACCTCGCCGATTGGTTCTCTTGACTCATGCGAGTGGTGGATGTGTATCGGTTGTCTCGGAGGCTCAAGGAGCTGGCGGATGCGGCGGTGCCCGCTGAGGGGGATGGCCGACTCAAGCCTGGGGAAATGGAGGTGATGAATTACCTCGCGGAGAACCCGGGGGATTCGGTCAGTGGAATTGCGCGAGGGACGCGCTTGTCCAAGAGCTTGGTGTCCAGATACGTGAGAGAACTCCACGGAGTGGGGCTCGTGGAGTATCAAGCCGACTGTTTCGACGCGCGGTTCAAGATGATCGAACTCTCGGAATCAGCGCGGCGGGAGATCCAGCTGCGAGCGGAAGTGTCCGTGCAATTTGCACTGTACGAGCACGAGCCGTGGCTGTCCTACAAACAACAGCGTGATGCCCTTGACCTCATGAAGTCGTTGGCGGACATTCTTCGGTGACAGCGGTAGATCGGGCTGCGTGAGGGACCGTTTTGATCCGAATTTACGGATCCTTTCGCAGATTAAGCCCGTAAATGCGGATAGGCTCGGCGCATGACTTTGTTGCGGGTGGCTGATGCGGCGCTGTTCTTGGGTGTCAGTGATGACACGGTCCGTCGGTGGATCGATCAGGGCACGCTCACGCGTCAGCAGAACGCTTCCGGCCACGCAGTGGTGGAAGGGGTCGAGTTGGCCGAGTTGGCCAAACGCAATGCGGTCAACCCCAGAGATCCCAATAGCGGTAAGGGATCGGCGCGAAACCGGCTGGTCGGATTGGTGACGTCGGTGACCTCGGACAGGGTGATGTCACAGGTGGAAATGCAGTGCGGCCCTCACCGGATCGTCTCGCTGATGAGCACGGAAGCCGTCCATGAACTGGGGCTCGAACCGGGGTCGGTGGCCACGGCGGTGGTCAAGGCCACCACAGTCATCGTCGAGTCCGGGGACTTTTCGTGAGCCGCCGAGCGGGACTCGCTCTGCTGAGCGGGGTGACGGCATTACTTCTCACGGCGTGCGGAACTGGTCAAGGAAGTGACGGAAGTGCGCGCGAGAACGGGGGAGCGACGTCGTCGGAGGGGGCGCTGACGGTGTATGCGGCGGCGTCGTTGACCGAGAGCTTTAATCGGCTGGCCGAGGAATTCGAGGCAGAGCACCCGGGCGTGGAAGTCATGGTGGATTACGGCGGATCGACCGGGCTGGGGCAGCGGTTGCAGGAGGGCGCGCGGGCGGATGTGTTTGCGTCCGCGGATGAACGGACCATGGATCGGCTGGTGGAGTCGAGCCTGGCCACCGAGGAACCGGAAATTTTTGCGAGCAACACCCTCACGCTTGTGGTCCCGGAGGGTAACCCCGCCGGTATCTCTGGACTGGATGACCTGAGTACTGACGGCGTGAATTTCGTCCGCTGCGCGCCCGAGGTGCCGTGTGGAGCGGCCGCGGACGAGCTCGAAGAAGCGAATGGCGTGGAACTCAACCCGGTGAGTTCGGAACATTCGGTGACGGATGTTTTGGGGAAGGTCACGTCAGGTCAGGCGGACGCCGGTCTCGTGTACGTGACGGATGCCAAGGCCGCGGGGGACCGGGTCGAGGCGATTGAGGTGCCGCATGCGCATGACGTGGTCAACCGGTACCCGGTGGCGACGTTCCCGGATTCGCCTAACTCGGCTGCTGCGAAGGAGTTCGTCGAGTTCCTCATGAGTGAGCGCGGCCAAGCGATCTTGCGGGACGAGGGGTTCGGTGCGCCATGATGCGCGATCGCTTCCGGACGGTGCCCGGGTGGGTGTTGGTCCCCGCGCTGTTCGGGGCGTTGTTCGTCCTCTTGCCTCTGATGGGCATGCTGTTGCGGGTGGATTGGCCGAACCTGTGGGGTTTGCTGACATCTGAATCGTCACTCACGGCGCTCGGGTTGAGTGTGCGGACCGCGCTGATCTCCACGGTGCTGTGTGTGGTGCTGGGCTGCCCGCTCGCGTTGGTCCTGGCCAGGGTGCAGTTACCGGGGCTGCGGATTGTGCGATCCTTGGTGCTCCTGCCGCTCGTGCTGCCACCGGTGGTGGGCGGTATTGCCTTGCTGTACACGTTCGGGCGACTGGGGTTCGTGGGCCAGCAGTTGGAAGCACTTGGGATTTCGATTGCCTTCTCCACGACCGCGGTGGTGCTTGCGCAGACGTTCGTGGCGTTGCCGTTCTTGGTCGTATCCCTCGAAGGGGCTTTGCGAACGGCGGGAACCCGTTACGAGCAAGTCGCCGCCGGCCTGGGTGCATCACCCACGGTTGCACTAAGACGAATCACGCTGCCGTTGGTGGCTCCGGCTATTGCCTCCGGGGCGGCACTCTCATTCGCGCGGTGTTTGGGGGAGTTCGGTGCGACCCTGACGTTCGCCGGAAGTATGCAGGGTGTCACGCGCACGCTGCCGCTCGAGATCTATCTGCAGCGTGAAACGGACCCGGATGCCGCCATTGCGCTGTCGCTCTTGCTGGTGCTCGTAGCGGTGGCCGTCGTGGGGGCCTCGGCCCCCGCTCGACGACGCCGCGGCGCCGGCTTCCGCGCGGGCCTGTTCGGCTGGGTGCGGGATGCTGGACGGCCCGTACGAGGTGTAACTGATGCGGATGGGGCTGCTACCTCACCCGTGACGGCTCGAGGAGCCACCGCTGATCGAGGCAGCAGGGAATCCTCTCGATCCGAGGCGCTGTCGGGCCGTGGCGAGATGCCGGATCCTCAGGCGGGCCCGGAAGCTGGGCGGAAGGGCCACAACGGGTTGGAAGCGCGCGTGGTCGTGGAAGCTCGGGGCGTCGATGCCGAACTTCGGGCTGATTGTGGACAGACTGTGGCTCTGATCGGGCCCAACGGTGTGGGTAAATCTACGGTGTTCGCCGTCATCGCGGGTCTGCTGGCACCTGACCGAGGGCGGGTGCGGGTGGCGGGGCGCGACGTCGTCGACCTCGGAGGCGGTGGCAGCGGCAAGTGGACACCGACGCACCGTCGGGGCGTGGCCCTGATGGCGCAGGAACCGTTGTTGTTCCCTCACCTGAGTGTGCTGGAGAACGTCGCCTTCGGGCCGCGGTGCAAGGGGGCCGGCCGGGACGCTTCTGGACGGTTGGCCCACCGGTGGCTGAGCGAGACGGGCGTGGATCAGTTCGCTGATCGTCACCCTGAGCAACTCTCCGGTGGTCAGGCGCAGCGCGTTGCGATCGCGAGGGTGTTGGCGGCGGAGCCGGAGCTGGTGCTGCTGGATGAACCTCTGAGCGCACTAGATGTCTCGGCCCGTCCAGAAATCCGGAAGGTTCTTCGGCGCGTGCTCGCGGACAGAACCGCGGTGATCATCACGCACGATCCGGAGGACGTGGCACAGTTGGCGGATTCCACGGTGAGGCTGGGGCCGGTCGGAAGCGAACAGAAGGATCGCGGCAGCATCAACCCCGGTGGTTCAAGCTCGGGTGACTCTGCGACGCGTGCTTGAATGACCAGCATGTCGCACGTGAAAACTGTTCCTGACTGGGCTCGATGGGCGTCGGAGATCTTTCAGCCGCCGTTGGTTCTGGCTGCACTGCTCCTGGTGCTCCCGTGGGGTGCGAACCCAGGACCGTGGTCGTTGCTCTGGGGCCTGGCGGCCGCGTTCATCGTGTGTGGAATACCGCTGACCGTAGTGCTTCTGCTGGTCCGGCGTGGAGTATTGACCGATCACCACGTGAGTGAAAAAGCCCATCGGAGACCAGTAATGATCGGAACCCTGGTCATGGTGGTGGGGTTCCTGGTTGCGACCCTGTATTTCAGTGGACCGGTGGAGATCGTAGGACTGCTGGCTTCGACCGTCTTGGCAGGCACTTTGCTGGCCGTAGTGAGTCCGTGGTGGAAGATCTCGGGTCACGGCATGATGATGGGCGGCACCGTGGTGGTCCTAACGGTCTCGTGGGGTCCCATCGGAATGTTTTTCATCCCCGTGGCTCTGTTCGTGAGTTGGAGCCGCACGAAACTTCAGGCACACAGCGGTTCACAAGTGATTGCGGGCTTTCTCTACGGAGTAGTGGTGCTCGGCGGGATTTACGCCTGGCTCGTCACGTGAACTAGGGGTGATCATCCTCTTCCTCGACCCACTCCAGGAGATCCCCGGGCTGACATTCGAGCACACGACACATGGCATCCAGGGTGGAGAACCGTACGGCCTTGGCACGGCCGTTCTTCAAGACGGCCACGTTCGCCGGAGTGAGGCCCACGCGTTCCGCGAATTCGCCGACGCTCATTTTCCGCTTGGCCAATTCCACGTCGATGCGCACGATGATGGGCATCAGATCACGGCCTCCATATCGGAGCGAAGTGTAGTGGCCTGGCGCAGAAGTGCTCGCATCACCACCATGAGCAGACCCAGCACCGTGACACCCGTCAAGATGAGGAAGAGAAGAAGCGGCAGTCCGGGGTCGTTGGCGTTGAACCCCACGACCAAGAAGACACCCAACAGCACGGCCCAGCCTGCGGCAATGGCCCACACGATGGCGTCCACCCATTTCAGGGATGACAGGGTGAAGATGCGGTCACTGCTCACCAGAGTCAGCAACTTCCACGTGCAGACGACGATGACTTGGGCGCAGAGCACCCAGAACACCGTGATGGCTGTCAGCGGCCACCGGAGGTGTGCCATATCCGGGGACTCTTGGGCCATATGGGCGAACTGGCCGGGTAATGACATGACCTGTAACAGGACGAGAACTCCGAAGAGTACCGCCAAGAAGATCCTGAGGGGCGTGACCGCCCAGCGTTCGGAGAGCATGTATTGAGTTTCAGTTAAAATCTATCGAAAGTCAATAGATAATGCCGACTGAAAACATGCACATGTTGGTGATCAGTGCTCAACCGAGTACTTGGCATCCAGGGCGTCCGCAAGGTCCTTCATGTCAATCCTCGGGCCCGGGAGTGATCGCTGCTGAACTTCTGCCAGATCGACAACGAACCAGTTGGCGCCTTCCACGATGTGTACGGAACCGGAGGGGTCGGCGGCGCTCGCGGCTACAGATCGAGCTTCCTGGTGTGTCTCCGACGCCTTGAACCAGAGAATCTCCACGGAATCAGTGCACATTCGGGACTCGCCCATGGGGTGACTGGCGTTCAAGATCGTGACCGGTTGTTCATGGGCCTGTTCCTCGCACCCGACGTGACTATCTACCGCTTGATAGGCGTCCCCCAGGGAGTCGTATGCAGGCAATGCTTCGCTGTGCGTGCATGAGGTTGCGATGAGCAGCGTGCCGGTTGCTGCTGCAAGAATCATGCGCTTCTTGACCAATGAGTACATGGTCGCCTCAATTCGTAGCTGAGGTGTATCCCCCCAAGTGGGTTACTCAATAATCTCATAAGCAGGCTTACTTTATTGTCCGGGGGCATCCCTATGACGGAATGCGGCAGCAGCTAAAGCGGTTGCGAGAACAGCGACGGCCGAGATCCAGGTGAGTGCGGCGGCGTCGGCGGAGGCATCACTGGCGAGACGGGCGACGTGATGGAACGGGGAGAGGTCCGCAACCCACGAGGGCACACTCAGGAGCGGCCCCAGAACGGCGATGACCAGCACGAACAGGACGGGCACCCAGGCGAGCGCCGTGAGCCGGGGCCAGAATGCGTAGACCAGCACGGCGATGGATGTGAACAGAGCCAACGCTGGCAGGTACGTGGCCCAGGTCAGGATGAGGCCCGAGTAGATGGCGTCCACGGTGATCACCGCGTCCGTCGTGGCTGCCAAGGTCAGGGTGCTCAGGAGCAGAACGACCGCGGACACCACGAAAGCGAGTGCCCACCAGCTCAGCAACCATCGGACCCGAGCAACGGGAAGTGACAACACGAGTTCGGTGCGCGCGCTTGACTCTTCCCCGTGGAGCCGGGACGCGAGGGCAACAGCCAGAGCCGCCGCACCGCATGCCATGGTTGTCATGGCAAGATCCACGTAGCCCTGCACCGCGCGGTCCGCGCCACCCATGATGGCTTGGTAGGAGGCGGGAAGGTCCGCGAACGAGTCGCGCATGGATGGCGCCAACGACCCGTAGGTCACGGCGAGAAGAATGAGGGCGATCAACCACGTGAGGTTGGACGTGCGGGTGAGACGGAACCCCAGGGACAACGGGCCTCTTAGATAACCGGCCGCATGGGTCCGCCCGGATCGCTGGGGAAGCAGGCCGGCGTCCAAGTCGCGGCGGGACTGCAGGGTCATGGCAGCCAGCGCCACGACCAGGGTGAGCCCCATGGCCAGCAGAAGCGGCCACCAGCGCAGCTCCACGAACGTGCGCGTTTGCATGGACCAAGCGATGGGTGAGAACCACGAGAGCCAACTGCCGTGCAGCTCCATGACGTCGCCCACGCCACGCACCACCACGGCCACGCCCAGGACAGCGAGTCCGAGACCCATGGCCCCGCGGGGAGTGGACGACAACTGCGCGCACAGCAATCCCACCGCGCCGAACACCAGCACCTGCATCCCGATTCCCACGCCGAACGCCCAACTGTCAGGTGCCGGAAGATCGAGCAAGAGCATCGACCCGCCGCACACCAGCGCGATCAGCGCTGCGGTGATGAGCAACATGAGTGATGCCGCAGCGGGTGCCGCGTGCCGCCCCACTCGGGTGGAGCGCAGCAGCTCAATCCGGCCTGCAGACTCCTCACCGCGCGTGTGGCGCACGGCCGTTTGAAGAGCCATGATCGCCACGGCCACCACGATGAACAACGTGTACTCGTTGGCCATCATGGCCCCTACGGTGTAGTCGTCCAGTCCGTAGCCGGGACCTCCCATGAAGATGCCGCTGGGTTGCCCCATGATCGTGGCGCGCACCTGACGTTCCTCGGCGCTCGAGAAGACCTGCGCGAGTTCCTGACCGCCCCCGGCCAGCAGGAGCCCCACGGCCAGGACCCAGATGGGCAGTCGGATGCGGTCGCGTTTCAGGGCCAACCTCAACAGGGTGGTTGTGCCCTGCAGTTCGCGTGTCATGACGGGTCCGGTTCCGCAGGCTTCCCAGTCGCGCGAGTCTCCACGCCGACGACGCCGCCCGGGCCAGCTGCCTGACCCGCCTCACCGTGCGGTTCCGCGCGGTAGTGGCGCATGAACAATTCTTCGAGCGAGGCCGGGGAAGCGTGCAGCTGCCGCACATGCAAGCTGTGAAGCCCGGGAAGCAAGTCCTGGAGAGCTGCCGGCTCCACCTGCCCGGTGATGTGGAACCCCTCGGCCGTGTGGTGAACCTGCAGATCGTGCAGCTCCATCGAGTCGTCGAGCAGCGCGGGGTCATGGGCGGTGATCACGTCGATCGTGACCCGGGTCAGGTGGCGCATGTCCTCCAGCCGACCCTGCTCGACCACGGTGCCCTCGCGGATGATGGCCACGGTGTCACACAGCTGTTCCACTTCGGAGAGGATGTGGCTGGACAACAACACGGAGACGCCCTCGGCACGGCGCTGCCGCACGACCTCCTGGAACTCGCGCTCCATGAGCGGGTCGAGTCCGGATGTCGGTTCATCCAGGACCAACAGCTCGGCATCCGAGGCGAGCGCGGCGATCAGCGCGACCTTCTGCCGGTTGCCCTTGGAATACGCGCGGGATTTCTTGCGGGGGTCCAGCTGGAACCGTTCGGTCAACTCGGCGACCGCGCCTTCCCGCGTGCCACCGCGCATCCGGCACAGCAGATCGATGCATTCGCCACCGGTCAACCCGGGCCACAGGTTCACATCCCCGGGCACGTAGGCCAGGTGTCGGTGGACTTCTACGGCGTCCCGCCAGGCATCTCGTCCGAGCACGGTCGCGGTGCCCGAATCTGCCCGTAACAACCCCAGCAGAATTCGAATGGTCGTCGATTTACCCGACCCGTTGGGCCCCAGGAAGCCCGCGATCACTCCGCGGGGAATCTGCAGATTCACGCCGTTGAGCACATGGGCTTTTCCGAACGACTTATGGATTCCTTACAGGTCGACGGCCAGATCGGTGGGATCGGGCGGCACTACCGTGCGGGCCGCTGTGCCGGCGTCGCGCTCGCCGTGACCCTCGCGCTCACCCGGCGGGGCGGCGTCGTCAATGGAAGGTGTAGCTGCTCGGTGACGCGGATGCGAAGGCATGATGCACGGCCTCTGAAGGACGATTCACGAAAAGTGATACCTCTATGTTGCACCCGTCACGGGGGTTTGGGAGGGTTGAAGCGGATTTATCTTTCCCTTCTTCAGGAGTGCTCATGCCCCGTCGCCAGAGAATCGTCCCTTCATGCCTGCCCGCCCACATCGCGGACAACAACGCCTACTCCTACGGCGTGCTGGACGGTGACACGCTGCACGTGTCCGGCATGGTCGCGTTCGCCCCGGACGGTTCCTACGTGGGCGAGGGAAACATCACCGCCCAGGCCACCCAGGTCTTCGACAACCTGCAGGCCGTGGTTGTCGAGGCCGGTGGCACCCTGGAAGATGTCGTCTCCACGACCACCTACCTCGCATCCGCTGAGTACGCGGGCGCGGTGGGCGAGGTGCGCAAGAAGTACTTCACCGGCGACGTCCCGCCCACCTCCACCGTTGTGGTCGCCCCCATGGCGCGCGAGCAGTTCATGGTCGAGGTTTCCGCGATCGCGCGAATCGCCGAGTAAGGACGACGACGCCGCTGCGGCGCCGTTCCGCGCGGTTGGTTCAGTGCAGCGCGGGCGGCCTTCGACCTGAGGCAGGCCACGCACTACGGCGCACGGTCCAGTGCTTGCCGCGCAGACGTTTGCTACTTGCGCGTTCTGACTACTTACCCCGCAGCGACGGGAAATCGGTGTCCGCGTACTCCACGTGCTCACCCGCCGACTCCGCACCGGTTGCCGGGTGCAGTCGCACTTCGCGGTCGCGCAGTTCCACGCGGCGGATCTTGCCCGAAATGGTCTTGGGCAGTGCGAAGAACTCCAGCCGACGCACGCGCTTGTACGCTGCCAGGTTCACGCGGCAGTGGTGCAGGATGCTCTCGGCGGTTTCTGCATTCGGCTCGTGCCCGTTGCCGAGCACCACGTAGGCCTTGGGGACGGCCAGACGAATCGGATCCGGTGAGGGAACCACGGCCACTTCGACGACAGCGGGGTGCTCGATGACCACGGACTCCAGCTCGAACGGAGAGAGTCGGTAATCGGAGGCCTTGAACACGTCATCCGCGCGGCCCACGTAGGTGAAGACGCCATCCTCGTCCTGGGAGACCACGTCACCGGTGTGGTAGACGCCGTCGCGGAAGGCCTCGGCGGTCTTCTCCGGATCCCCGTGGTAGCCCGGGGTCAGGCTGATGGGGCGGGGATCCAGACGCAGGCACAGCTCACCCTCGTCGGTGCGTTCCTCGCCGGTCGCGGTGTCGATGAGCACGGTCTCGTA
>JAFAAV010000054.1 GCA_023426375.1 Actinomycetes bacterium
TTTCGCACGTCGATCTGGTCCGCGCAGCCGCACAGATTACTGTTGTCCCATGACCGAACCAGAGCCCTCCGAAACCCCCCAGCCACCCGAAGAGGGGTCAGCAAGAGAAGAGTTCGCGGTGGGCTACGTTCCCGGTGTGATGCCGGGGAAGTGGTTCCGGAGGTGGGAGGACCGCCGTCACAAACCGGCGCTGAGCCAGTACCCGGTCCGCGCTGACGGTTGGCGAGAAGCACTCACCAACGGCGAGATCAAAGCCTGCTTCGTTCGCCTCAATTGGGAGGACCAAGATCCCAGCGTGGAGGACCTCCGCCAGGACTTCAGGGCGGTCGCCCTCTACGAAGAACTCCAGGTCGCGGTGCTCGACAAGGACCACATCCTCACCGTCGCGGAGACACTCACCACCGACGAACTGACGGCCGAAAGCGAACCGCAGAAGAAGCCCGCCACCGACGAAGCCGAGATGGCCGTCGAACTCACCGCGGCCGGCATCGGTCCGGTCATCCTGCCCATGTCGGTTGCCCGTCTGCACCACCGTAAGGACGTCACCTACCGCGAGCTCACGGATGCACCGACCATCCCCGTGGTGCTCGTGTGGCCCCAGGACCTCAGCGACGAGGACGAGGCCGCGGTCCAACAGTTCGTCGGCATCGTGCGAGGTCGCAGCGCCAACAGCGGACGCGACACCCCGCCCAGCCAGGACAAAAAAGCACACGAAGACAAGAAAAAGAAACAGCAGCCCAAGGCCCCGCAGCGCCGCGGTGGCAAGGGACCCAAGGGAGCAAAAGCGGCGTCGGCGAGCAAAAATGCCCGACGACGCCGCCCTCGTTAGATCCGCGCGGAACTAACCGTCCCCGCGGCGTTCCGACGACTCGGTGGTGGTGCCGTCCCTGTTGGGGGTCCGGCCGTCGGTCGTGGTGGTGTCCGGTGTGGGCTCGGGCTTGCGCACTGCGGTTCGCAACTGCCCGGTCATGGGCACGCGAGGCTGCGGGAAAGACGTGGTGCGGGTGTCCTCGTCGGCCGCGGTTGAACCGCCGGGAGCGCCGTCGTTGCGCACCACCATTTGATTCACCAGCGGCAGGCGCAAGCCCTCGCGGTCGAGCATCTTCTTGATGCGGACACGCAGCACGCGGGCCACATCCCACTGCTGCAGCGGCGCGGTCTTCACCGCCAAACGCACGGTGATGGATTCGCCGGTGATGTTCTCCACGCCCCACACCTCGGGGTCGTCGATGATGTTGGGGCCCATATCCGGGTCGTCGCGCAGCAACTGGGCCTCGTGTTCGATGAGGTCCGTGAGCAGGTCGATGTTGGTGTCGTAGGGGACCGGGATGTCCAGCACACAGCGGGCCCAACCCTGGGACTGGTTACCCACGCGCAGGATCTCACCGTTACGCACGTGCCACAGCGTGCCCTTGACGTCACGCACCTGAGTCACGCGCAGACCCACGCTCTCCACCGTGCCGATGGCCTCGCCCAGGTCCACAGAGTCGCCGATGCCCAACTGGTCCTCGGCCACCATGAAAATGCCCGAGAGGTAGTCCTTGACCAGGGATTGGGCGCCGAAAGACAGCGCCACGCCCGCGATACCGGCAGAGGCCAGCACCGGAGCAATGTTGAAGCCCAGCTCCGCAATGATCATCAGGATGGCCACGGCCCAGATGACGATCGTGGCCACGGATGACAAGACCGACCCCACCGTGGAGGCTCGCTGAGCCTGCCGGTCCGACGCCAATCCCGCGTCGGCAACCCACCGGGGCTTGCCGTTGTCGATCTTGCGCACGATGCGCGACCGCGATCCCTTGGCGATACCACGGGTGACGTTGCGAATCACCAACCGCAACACGGCGGTCAGGATCACCGCGCCCAGGAAAATCAGGAGCACGCGGAACGGTGCATCCATCCAAAAATGCCAATCAAGCAATCTCTCATCCATCGGGCACTACATTAACCGCCGTGGATGAACGTGGGCTAAGCGCGTATCAGAGCCATTTCTTGGCTTTGAAAATCACGTAGAGCACCACACCCACGCTCAGCATCAGGCCCAACGCCATGGGGTACCCGAAGCGCCAGTCCAACTCGGGCATATGGGTGAAGTTCATACCGTAGATGGACCCCACGATGGACGGGGCAAAGAGAATGGCCGCCCAGGACGAGATGCGCTTCATCTGCTCGTTCTGTTCCATCGCCGCTTCGTTCTGCCGAGCCGTGGTGAGCGTGGAATCCAGGGTCATGGCATCGGCGAGCGAGGATCGCATGGACTCCAGCTTGTTGTTCACCACGATCACGTGGTCCAGCACGTCGCGCAGCCGGTGTTGGAGCTCAATGTTCGTGCCGTACTTCTGGAATCCCGCGAAGTACTGGTTCATCACGGTAGTCAGCGGTGACACCCCGCGATGGAAATCGTTGATCTCTCGTGCGAGCTCGTAAATGCGCTGCGAGACATGCTGCTCGCCCGCGAACAAGGCATCCTCGATCTCATCGATATCGTTCTCGAGCCCATCCAGCACGGGGAAGTAATCATCGACGATCTGGTCGAACAGTGCGTACAACACGCCGTCGCCGCCCAGCCTAATCAAATCATCCTCACCCTCCACCCGACTGCGCACCCGCGAGACGCCGCGCGATTCCGAGTGACGGATGGTGATCACAAAGTTGGGGCCGGTGAAAATGTGGATCTCACCGATATCCACCGTCTCGTCGTCATCGTTGTAGACCGCCGGCCGCAACACGGTGAACAGCGTGTCACCGTAGCGCTCGATCTTGGGTCGCTGATGCGCCTGGATGGTGTCCTCGACCGCCAGCTCGTGCAGCTCGAAATGCTCCGACAGGGACTTCACTTCCGCGACACTCGGCCGGTACAACCCGATCCATGCGAACACCGAGTCTTTCTCGGCCTGGCCCGAGGCGGCGCTCTCCTCCTCCAGTCGCTGCAGGAGTTGATAGGTTCCCTGCAACGAAGACGGGGTCTCGATCCGCCGTCCGTTGCGGTAAATAGCGTTGTCCACGATGCTCACCCGGCCATTATCGCCGCTCGCTCGAATGTCCCGGTAATCGGCCGCTCCCGGGTCTTCCGGGTACGACGCCGCTCGGTCGCGGTCAGTAGACTCGTCACCATGAGTTTGGCTTTCGATTCCAGGGTGGGCGCGTATGCGCTCATCGTCCGTGACCAGCAGGTTTTGTTGACCCATTGGAATCCGCGCCGCGCCGGTTTCGACGGCGCCTGGACTCTCCCCGGTGGCGGGATGGAATCCGGTGAGCAGCCGGAGACCACCATGTTGCGCGAGGTCCTCGAGGAAACCGGGTACACGGTGGAGACCGATTCGATGCTCGGTGTGCACAGCCGATGGATGGCTCCGGGGGAGCGGTTGGACGGCAATCCCCGCGAGTACCACGCGTGCCGTGTTCTTTATACCGCCCATGTGGTCGGCGGTGACCTGGCGGTGGAAGAATACGGCTCCTCCGACGACACCAAGTGGTTCCCACTGGTGGAACTCGACGAACTGGACCGCTTGGATCTGGTGGATCAGGCCCTGCGTCTGGCGGGCCTGGGTACGTGGGTCGACCGACCCGAGGAACAGCCCAGCCCGGTGGCCGAGCAGGACGTCGAGCAGTGACCACGTTCCCGCCCGCACCCTCCTCTAACCGGCCGCCCCGGACTCGCCGTGTCCTGGGCATGCCCGTGATCGGTATGGTTGCCCTGTTTGCGCTCAGCGCGTGTGGCGACGGTGGGGAAGGCACCCCGTCCCAAGCCGAGGAACCGGCACCCAGCGCGGCGGCGTCGTCGGGAACCACGGACGGCGGGCCCATCGCGATCGCGACGGGCGTGAGTGACCAGACCCGCGTGATTGCGCACATGTACGCGCAGGAATTGAAGAAACAAGGAATCGCAGCCGAAGTGGTGGACGCCGGCACCGAGCGCGGCGGTCTGTTCGACGCGTTGCAATCGCGCAAGGTGGATGTGCTCCCGGACTTCACCGGCGATTTGTACGTGCACGTGGCCGAGAATGAAACCCCAGCCACGCCCGCTGCGTCGTCGGCGCCGTCCCCGTCCGCTACGGAAGATCCCGGCCTGATCGGATCTCTCGCCCAGTTGCTGGGTTTCACCGGAGAGACCGGGCCGTCCGGAGCCGATGTCTACGACGCTCTACCGGATGCCATGCCCGAGGGGCTGAAGATCCTCAACGAATCTCCGGGAGAGAACACCGACCGCTTCGTGGTAGCCCCGGCCACCGCCGTGGAACTCGAAGTCGAAGACCTCTCCGAAGTCGAAGAACTCTGCCCCGATCTGACCGTGGGCATGCCAGGTAATTACGCGGACACCGACCAGGGTGTGAAGGGGTTGGAGAGCTATTACGACTGCACTCCCAAATCCGCGCCGGAGTTCCCCGAGTATTCGGAGCGCGTGGATGCCCTGCTCAACAACGAGGTGCAGGCCGCGGTGCTCCCGGCCTCGGCGCCAGTGATCGAGGACGACGACCTCACGGTGCTATCGGATCCCAACAACCTCTACCGGCCCGAGAAGCTCGTACCGGTGATCTCCGAAGGCCTCACCGGGGATGCTATTTCTGCGATCAATGGCGTCACCGCCGAGATTCGCACACAGGACCTGGCCATGATGACCCGACTGGTCACGGGCCAGGATCCCGAGATGACCGTGGAAGAAGCTGCCACCTTTTTGCGGGAACAGCCCCGCTAAATCTGCGTTGCGGCGTAATAACGGGCGAGTAGTGTTGCCCTCATGGCAATGGTGAAGCAATCCGACAAACTGAAGAACGTGCTCTACGACATTCGCGGTCCCGTGCTGGAACAAGCGGAAAAAATGGAGGCGGCGGGGCATCGCATTCTGCGACTGAACATCGGCAACCCCGCGCCCTTCGGTTTCGAGGCACCGGACGCGGTTCTGGTCGACATGATCAAGAACCTACCCAACGCCCAGGGTTACTCGGATTCTCGCGGCATCTACTCCGCCCGCACCGCGGTGGTGCAGTACTACCAGACGCGCGGCATCATGAACCTGGACACCGATGACGTCTACCTGGGCAACGGCGTGTCCGAGCTGATCACCATGACGCTCCAGGCCCTGTGCAACACCGGTGACGAAATCCTGGTGCCCTCCCCGGACTACCCGCTGTGGACCGCCTCGGTGGCGCTGTCCGGCGGTACGCCCGTGCACTACCTGTGCGACGAGGAGAACGGTTGGAACCCCGACCTCGAGGATCTGGAATCCAAGATCACCTCACGCACCAAGGGCATCGTGGTGATCAATCCCAACAACCCCACCGGTGCCGTGTACTCGCGCGAGACCCTCCAGAAGATCGTGGAGATCGCCAAGAAGCACGAACTCATTCTGTTCGCGGATGAGATTTACGAAAAGATCACCTACGACGGCGCCGAGATGATCAACTTGGCCTCACTCACCGGTGAGGACGTGCTGTGTCTGACATACTCGGGTCTGTCCAAGGCGTACCGGGTGGCCGGTTATCGTTCCGGCTGGCTGGCAATCACCGGCCCCAACTGGAGCGCGGAGTCCTACATCGAGGGCATCAAGTTGCTCGCCAACATGCGTATGTGCGCCAACGTTCCGGCGCAGCACGCAATCCAGACGGCGCTCGGTGGTTACCAGTCCATCAATGACCTGATCCTCCCCGGCGGCCGCCTCAAGGCTCAGCGCGACCTCGCGTACAAGAAGCTCAACGAGATCGACGGCGTCACGTGCCAACAGGCCGATGGCGCTCTCTACCTGTTCCCCAAGCTGGACGTGGAGAAGTTCGGCATCGTTGATGACGAGCGCTTCGCCCTGGACCTGCTCAAGGAACAGAAGATCCTGCTCAGCCACGGCACCGCCTTCAACTGGGGCGAACCGGACCACTTCCGTCTGGTCACGCTGCCCGCGGTCGAAATGCTGGACACCGCTCTCGACCGGCTGGGCGAGTTCCTCTCCGGTTACCACCAGTAGGGCACAGCCGCTCCACGGCTCGCGCTCACAGGCTCAGCCAGTCGAATACGTTCAGACTTGGCTCACTCCGACGCCGCTTGCTCCCGGGTTTCTTCACGCCGGGCGCGGGCGGCGTCGAGCCGTTCCCGGGCACCATCGAGCCAGTTCTCGCAGCGGGTGGCCAGGGCTTCACCGCGCTCCCACAACTGCAGTGACTCTTCCAGTGTGGTGCCACCGGTTTCGAGCTTGGAGACGATCTCCACGAGCTGTTCGCGGGCCTGCTCGTAGCCGAGCTGGTCGATGTCGGACAGATCGGGTGCGGCGTTGTCCGGGGACTGGTTTTCCTTGGCCATGATGGTCCTCTCAGTAGTTCTGCTGATGTCTTAGTACTCAGTGTTCGCCGGGTTGGCGTTGGCTGACAGTGTCCACGGTGACCCCCAGCTCGCCGGAGGCCAGGCGCACGGCAAGTTTCTGCTTGGCCTTCACGGAATCTGCTTCCGTGACCACGTGCCTGTCCTGGGTCTGCACCACGGCGTAGCCGCGATCCAGGGTTTGCTGCGGTGACAGGGCGCGGACGCGGGCCCGCATTTGTTCGACAGCGTCCTGCGCGCGGAGGGTCGCGGTGTTGACCGCGGACCAAGCCCGCGAGCGCCAGCGGTCCAGGTCTTCTTCCCGCACCAGGATCATGCCGTCTGGTTGGGAGAGCACCGGTCGGGTGCGCATGGATGCCAAACCCTGCTGCTCGCGTTCGATGAGGGTGCTTACCGCACGATCCAGTGCGGCGCGGGCCTGGCCGATGCGCAGCCGTTCTTCCTGAACATCCGGGACCACACGCTTGCCCGCATCCGTGGGGGTGGAGGCGCGCACGTCGGCCACATAATCGAGTAGCGGCTGATCGTTCTCGTGACCGATCGCGCTGACCACGGGGGTGTTCGCTGCAAAGACATTGCGGATCAGGGACTCGTCACTGAACGCCAGGAGATCTTCGAAGGCACCGCCGCCGCGGGCAATCACGATCACGTCCACGTGATCCAACTGATCCAGTTCCGCCAGAGCGGCGCTGACCGCATTTGCTGCGCCGTTGCCCTGCACGGGAACTTCACGTATCTCGAACTGCACACCCGGCCAACGCAGGGACGCGTTGCGCACCACGTCCTTCTCCGCATCCGAGTTACGCCCCGTGATCAGCCCGACGCACGAGGGCAATACGGGAAGCGGTTTTTTGTGGCGGGGATCGAAAAGCCCCTCATCAGCCAAGGCGCGACGCAAGCGTTCGAGGCGTTCCAACAGGTCGCCCAGGCCCACGGGCCGAATCCCGCGACCGATCATGGAGAGCCTGCCGGTCTTGGCGTAGAAGTCCGCCTTGAGGTTCACCACCACACGCATGCCCTGTTCGAGGGGCCGCTGCAGCGCGGTCATTTCCTGGCCGAACAGGGTGACGGACACCGACATTTCTTCGTTCATGTCCCGCAGGGTCACGTACGAGACGCGTGCACGGTGATTGACCTCGATGACCTGACCCTCGACCCACGCATCCGGGGCCTTCTTGATCCAGGCATTGAGGTTGGAGGACAGACGGCTGAGCGGCCACGGATTCTCAGGGGAGGTGTCCCGCGCGAACTGAGCGAGTTCCCGGTGCGGGTCCGGAACGTCTACAGCATCCGAGGGCTGCGGCGATGATGATGTGCTCATGGGTCATGCTTACCACCCCCGGCCGACAAGCACAGGCAACTTTTCCCTAGAGTGGAGCCGTGAGCCCTCAACCCCCTACCTCCACCACCCGTGCGTTGCGAACCGTGGGTGCCGTGCTGTGTGCACTCCTCACCGGGGTGTTCTTTGCCGCGTGGCTGGGGCTCAGCTGGCTGCAGGATCACCTGTTGTCCCCGTCAGGCTTCCAAGACACCGCGCACTCGGTCGTCACCGACACCCAGTTCCAAACGGAATTGGTGGGCACGCTCGTGGACCGGGCCTCGTTCGGGCTGCTTGATGACTACCGAACCGGGCTCGAACCGGTTGACCAAGCGCTCGAAAAGGTTCGAGAGAGCGCCGTCGGTGCCACCGAATCGTTCGCGACCGCCCCCGAACAACGCGAGATGTGGACTCAGGTGCTCGTCCAAACCCACGCCGCCAACGTTCCGCTCTCACCGGCGATGGGGGAGGCCCCGGAGAACTTGGTGGTCGACGTCCATCCCGTGGGTGCCACGATCGATCAACGCCTGAGGGACACCATCGGGCTCGATCCGGCGTTGAGTGCGCAAGAGCTCACGGTGACCGTTCCGGGTGCCCGGACGGGGCCCGCGATTGACGCGATCGTGTGGTTCGCGCAATGGCGCTTCGTGCTCCCGTGGCTGGCCGGCGCGCTGGGCATTGCCACGGTGTTGTTGGCTCCCCGCCGCTGGCTTGCGATCGCCGGGCTAGGACTCGCCAGTCTGGTTATGACTGGTGCCCTGCTGATCGCGGCGTTGTTGGTGGCCCAGTCGCTCATCTCAGCGTCCTCGATTGAGCCGGTGGCGAATCTGGTGGTCCTGGAAATCGTAGGTCTGCTGCGGGAATCGTTCGTGGCCCGGTGCGTTACGGGCATGATCTGGGCGGCCGTGCTCGCGCTCGCGGGTGTGACGGGCGCCGTGGTGACTCGTCACGCGGTCGCCTACCATTAAGGGCATGTCCACCACCGTTGATCTTTCCATGCCCACCGTTCCTCGCGTTCGGCGCACACCCCAAGAGATCGCCGACGCCGCTCCGGTCGCCGGTTCTCGCAAGGTCCTGTTGGCCGCGCCGCGCGGATACTGCGCCGGCGTGGACCGTGCCGTGATCGCGGTGGAGAAGGCGCTCGAGCACTACGGTGCCCCGGTGTACGTGCGCAAGGAGATCGTGCACAACAAGTACGTGGTCGGCACACTGGAAGAGCGCGGCGCCATTTTCGTGGACGAGACCGACGAGGTTCCCGAGGGATCCCTCCTCGTTTTCTCCGCTCACGGAGTGTCCCCGGCTGTCGTGCAGTCCGCGGCGGATCGCAACCTGCAGACCATCGATGCCACCTGCCCGCTGGTCACCAAGGTGCACCGCGAAGCCGTGCGCTTCGCCCGCGGCGACTACGAGATCCTGCTGATCGGTCACGTGGGCCACGAAGAGGTCGAGGGCACGTTCGGTGAAGCTCCCGATCACATTCAGATCGTGAACTCTCCGGAGGACGTGGACACCCTGGAGGTCAACGACCCGGACAAGGTCGTCTGGCTCTCGCAGACCACGTTGAGCGTGGACGAGACCATGCAGACCGTGAACAAGCTCCGCGAGAAGTTCCCCAACCTGCAGGACCCGCCCAGCGACGACATTTGCTACGCCACATCCAACCGGCAGGCAGCGATCAAGGAAATTGCTCCCCAGACTGATCTGGTGATCGTGGTCGGTTCGGCCAATTCCTCGAACTCCGTGCGTCTCAAGGAAGTGGCCGAGGAATACGGTGCCAAGCGCGCCGAACGCGTGGACTTCGCCAACCAGGTCGATGAGTCCTGGTTCGAGGGTGTGGCTACCGTTGGCGTGACCTCCGGTGCTTCCGTTCCCGAGGTGCTCGTGCAGCAGGTCCTGGAGCTGTTGGCCGAATACGGCTACGGCGAGGTCGAGGAAGTTGTCACCGCTGAAGAAGACATCTTGTTCTCCCTGCCCAAGGAACTGCGCGCCAAGCTCGCGGAGGGCGGCGACAAGTCCCGTCAGCTTGGCGGCCGCGGAGCGCGACCCAACCGCTGATCCGAACGCCTGGCGGTCGCAACGCTGCGGCTGGCCGGGCGCACACTCGACCCGCTCACCCGGCCGATCTGTCGACCGAGCGGCACACCATTAGCTGGCCCGTGCGTTGTCCTCGCGCGGGCCAGTCTCATTGTTCGGGTCGTCTTGCTTGGTCTCATTACCGTTCAGCACGAACTCGGTTGCGGTGACGGCGCGGGGCATGGTTTCCACGGGCTTGGTTTCCAACCCGGTGGAGTCGTTATCGGTGGGATCCAGCGCCGCGATCTTGCGTGCCGAGGGCAGCACCCGAGTTTCGAGCGAGCCCACGAGCTTGTTGTATCCGTCCACCGAACGCCGCAGTGAACCGCCCATGTCTGCGAGGTGCTTCCCCACGGACCCCATGCGGTCGTAGAGCTCGCGCGATAGTCGGTAGAGCTCGCGCGCGTTGTCCGTGAGCGTGGCCTGCCGCCAACTGAAAGCCACGGCCTTGAGTGAGGCCATCAGCGACACCGGGGACACCAGGGCCACGTTGTTCCGGGACGCGTGTTCCAGCAGCGCAGCATCCGTTTCCAGGGCCGCAGCCAGAGCAGATTCCACGGGAACGAAGCACATCACCAGCTCGGGAGATCCGTCATTGCCCGTCCAGTACTGCTTGGTGGTCAGGGCGTCCACGTGCGTTCGCAGTGCCTTGGCATGCGCCTTCAAGGACTGGGCCCGGCGCTGGTCGTTCTCGGGTGAGCCGTCCGCAGGAACCGCTTGCGCATCCAGGTAGGAGTTCATGGGTGCCTTGGCATCGACCACGATCACTTGTCCGCCCGGTAGCTTCACGATCATGTCCGGTCGTTGCACACCACGATCGGTGGCGCGGGAATCCTGTTCTGTGAAATCGACGTGGCGCAGCATGCCGGCGGCCTCGACCACGCGGCGTAACTGCATTTCACCCCACGCACCTCGCACAGTGGTGGAGCGCAGCGACGAAGACAGCGATCCGGTGGCCTCCAACAATTGCGCGTCCGTGCTGCGTGCGGCATCCAGCGCCTGACTCACAGCGCCGAACTGTTCCGCGCGATCACGTTCCAATTGGGTGACGTGACGTCCCACGGTGCGCAGCTGATCATTGAGCGGCGCCAACGCCTGGAGCACGTTCTGATCCTGGAAGGAACGGGCCTCCAACGTGGCCACATGCTTCTCGAGTTGCTCCTTGGCCTCCCGTGCCGCGGCGCTCTCTTGCAGTGCGCTGAGACGTTCGGCCTGCAGCTCATCGATCTCGGCCTCGATCCTGCGCGTCCGGCGACCGGCCACCGACATCCCCACGGCGGCCCCCAACCCAAGACCTACTACCAGGGCGAGCAAGGCCCACAACCACCACACCTGAGACATCACGGAAGCGTCCATGGGGGAACTGTCTCAGACCCCTCCGACATCCATAAGGACCTTCACCGTGCAGTCACCAGGACACTCAGAACGAGAGCCGCGGAAGCACTATCGCGCTAGATCCACCCGTTCCGCAGTGCAGCCGCGGCCGCCTCCGAACGGTTGTGCACTCCGGTCTTCCCGATAGCCGAGGACAAATGGTTGCGCACCGTGCCGGGGGAGAGGTGCAGGGCCGCGGCGATCTGCTTGGCGGAGCCGCCCTGCGCGGATTCCCGCAGTACGTCCTGCTCGCGCTGGGTCAACGGATTCGAGCCGGCCACCAATGATTCCTCCGCGAGTTGCGGGTCGATCACGCGCAGTCCCGCGTGAACGCGCCGGATGGCCTCGGCCAGTTGTTCCGCTGGAGTATCTTTCACCACGAAACCGCTCGCGCCCGCATCGAGGGCCCGGCGCAGGTAGCCGGGGCGATCGAACGTGGTCACGATCAGGCACTTAGTACCGCTGCCCCCGCGCGCGATCTCCTGCGTGGCATCCAACCCGTTGAGCACGGGCATTTCGATGTCCAGTAACGCCACATCGACGTCCTGGGCAGCGACAGCGTCCACGGCTTCTCGACCGTTGCCCACCTGCGCCACCACGGAGATATCGGGTTCAAGCTCAAGCAGGGCAGCCAGCCCGGCCCGCACCAACGCCTGATCATCTGCAATCACTACCGAGATGGTGTTCATGCCGGTTCCACCACGATTCTTGTTCCTTGCTCCTTGCCCTCCACGGGGGAGGTCACGGTCAGTTTCAGACCTGCTTTCTCGGCCCGTTCCTGCATGCCACGCAGTCCGTTCCCGGGCATCGACGACGACGCCGCGTGCGCGCCCTCGCGCTCGCAACCCAAGCCCGCGCCGTCGTCGGTGATGGTCAGGGTGCTCGTGGTGAGCGTGACCCAGCACGAAGAGGCGGAGGAATGGCGCACCGCATTGGTCACGGCCTCGCGAAGAATCCACGCGAAGGCTGCGCGCCAGGGAGCCTCGATGGACGGAACGGTGCTCGGCAGATGCGGGGTGATGCCGGCGGAGCGCAGTGCGGCTCGGGCCTGCACCAGTTGCACGCTCAACTCCGGCTCGCGCAGTTTGCCCACGGTGGAGCGCACGTCGGTGAGGGAATCGCGGGTGAGGACCAGAACGTCGTCGAGCTCCTGGGCCGCGCGTTCCGGGTCCGTTGCCATGAGCCGCTTGGCCAGCTGAACTTTCATGGACACCACGGTGAGGGAATGCCCCAGGATGTCGTGGACGTCGCGCCCCACGGACTCGCGCTGCTGGGCCAGTTTGAGTTCTCGGATGAGTTCCTCACGAACCTCGGAGCGTTCCACGACCCAGCGTGACACCAGCAGGAGCATCCAGGCTGGAGCGATACCGATGATGGGCCAGAACCAATCCTCCGAGTTCCCGGTCATTATCCAGGGCGTCAAGGCGATCACCGCAACGACAACGGCCGCGACGACCGCACCCTTCATGGACAGGCGGAATGCGCACACCGCCACAAAGAACGGGCTCACGTAGGTGACGATGATCCCTCCCGCGGGGAGGACCAGGGTCAAGGGGAGTAGCAGGATGACGCACCAGAGCATCGTGTTGAACAGCGGAGTGCGTCGCGGAAACGGGTATTCCTTGATCCACGAGACCACGTACAGAACGGCGAACAACGTGAGCCCAACCATTGCCAGGACTTTGAGCTCGGCGCTCGCCGACGAAGCTAACGTGTTGGTAACCGGGAAGATAAGGAACACCAGCCACACGGAGGCGAACAGGACGTCGGGCCAACCGGAAGCCCAATCGGCGGGATTCTTAACCGAGTTCTCTTTCACGGTCTGACTGTCGTGGGTCGAGGTGCTCATTTACGGGCCGTCGCTTTCCGCGCGGCGAACAGGGCTACGGCGGCGAAGATGGCGGCCCACACGCCCACGTTGGCCAGCAGCATCCAGACGCTGTCTTGTTCTGCGGCACCGTCCACGGAAACCACCCAGCCTTCGGTAATGGGGTAGCGGGCAAGTCCAACGATTCCATACAAGGGCGTGAAGCGGGCGAAGTCCAACAACGACCCCGACAACGGCATGAACACGTTGCCCAGGAAGGCGAGCACCACCAGCAGGCCGGTGGCGGCGCTGACGGCCCCGTCCGAGCGGAACAACAGCCCAGCCGCCAGACCGTAGAGTGCGAAGACCACGGAGCAAGCCACCACGATCCCGGCGGTCGCGAACCAGCGCCACAGATCATCCAGAGTGGAATTGGTAAAGACACCGGTCACGTACACGATGATCACCGGGACCACGGCCACGGAGACGGCCACCACCACTTTGGTAGCGGCGTACCCACCCGTACCCATGGGGGTCATGGCCAGTTGTCGGCCCCAACCCTGCATCCTCTCCACCGCGGCGCTGCCCGCAATGGACGTGGTCGCGGTGACCGCACCGTATGCAGCCATGGAGACCATGAGGTACGCGGACACGTTGCCATGCCCGGAGGATTCATTGGACCACCCTTGGGTGACACCGAACATGATGAACAGTGCTGCGGGTAGTACCGCGATGAAGAACATGTTCTCGAAGGCTCTGACCTGTCGCCAGAGGTCGTGGAGGGTGTAGGTGAGATTCATGACGGAATCCTTGTCTGTATCTGTGGGTCTGAACGTTGATGGTTCGGAGCAACCGGCGTCAGTGCTCCGCGGAGCGGTTCACGAGCGCGGTGAAGGCGTCCTCCAAGCCGCCGCGGGAGATCTCCAGCTCGGTGGCGGGCGTCTCGGTCAGCAGGACACGGGCCAATTGGTCTGCCTCGTCTGTGCTCGCGGTGACGCGATTTCCCCTGCGGTCTAGGTGGGTGATGCCGGGCAGGTCCGGTAGCGGCGTCGGCTCCGGCCACGAGAACGAGACCGTCTGGTGGGTCGAGGCGGCGCGGAAACTGTCCACCGTGCCGTCGTGATGCACGGCGCCGCGGTCCAGGAGCACCACGCGCTGGGCGAAGTCCTCGGCTTCCTGCAGGTAGTGGGTCGCGAAGACTACCGTGCGCCCCTCTTGGGCCTCGGCATGCATCGTGTCCCAGAATTCCTGCCGGGACTGGACGTCCATGCCCGCCGTGGGCTCGTCCAGCACGAGCAGGTCGGGTTCTGGAAGAAGGGCCAGGGCGAAGCGCACGCGTTGCTGCTGGCCTCCCGAGCACTTGGATATCTTGCGCTTGGAGAACGACGCCGCTCCGGCGCGTTCCAGCGCCTCGTCCACGGGCATGTGCTCGCGGTAGAGCGACGCGATCATCACCACCGTCTCGCGCACCGACAGGTCATCGAGCAGGCCACCGGTCTGTTGAACGGCGCCCACCAGGCCGCGGGACACCGCCTCTCGGGGTCTGTGTCCGAATACCGAGACCGTGCCGTCCTTCGGATCGGACATGCCCAGGATCATGTCCAGAAGCGTGGTCTTGCCGGCGCCGTTGGGGCCCAGCAGGGCCACGATCTCACCGCGGTCGATGCGCAGGCTCACATCGTTGACCGCGTGCACCGTCTCCTTGCGGGTTCGGAACACCTGGTGAACGTGAGAGCACTCGATGGCCGGGGCGAGCGGCGTCGTCGGGGGAGCGGAAAGTGAAGCTGAGGAAGGGGCTGATGTGTTCATACCCCTACATTCGCGGGAATCGAACCGGCTCAGAACTGCCGAACGTCACGACTCGCGGGTGACAAACGTCATGGGTGGGGCGGTGAAAACGGCCGCCCGCCGCGGCCACAGGGTGCGAAAGCAACCGACGGGTAACACATGAGAAATTTCTCATGAACGTCTCACGTCCGTTTCACAGCGGATTTTTAGTCTTGGTTCATCAGGACAGCCGTCGGCGGATCCACCAGCCGGCTCGAACGTGAGGTAAACAGATGGACACTGCAGATCACTCCCAGGAGTTGCGGATCGCTCTCTACTCACACGATTCGTTGGGTTTGGGCCACACCCGTCGTAACCTCGCCATCGCGCAGGCACTGTCCGACGCGCTGCCCGAGCTGACCGGCCGCAAGCTGTCCGGGTTGCTCATCACCGGTGAGCGCACCGCCACCTCCTACCGCTGCCCCAAGGGATTCGACTGGTTGGTCGTCCCCGGTATCCGCAAGAAGAGCGGCAGGTACGAGGCCCGTCACCTGGGCGTCAAGAGCGAGCGTCTGTTCGACATCCGTTCCTCCGTCATCGGCGGTGCGCTGGATGCCTTCCGCCCGCACATCGTGATCGTGGACCGTCACCCGTTCGGCATCGACGGAGAGCTCATCAAGCCCCTCAAGGATCTCAAGGCCGTGAAGCCGGAGACCACGTTCGTGCTGGGACTGCGCGAGGTCCTTGACGCCCCGGAGGTCGCCGCCGAGGAATGGAAGCGCGTGGGCGTGGATTCCGTGACGGATCTGTTCGACCGTGTGTGGGTCTACGGTGACCGCGAGATCCACGATCCCCTGGCTACCGGCGAACTGCCCGCCGAGTTCGCACCCATGGTCGACTACACGGGATTGCTTTCCAGCGGCCGCAAGTTCAGTGGCCGTCACAACGCAACCATCAAGCCGTTCGTGCTCACTATGCTCGGCGGCGGCTCCGACGGTGTGAATGTGGCCAAGGCCGCTGCCGCCGCTCCCGTGCCGGCCGGTGTGCAGCACCTGGTTGTGACCGGCCCGCAGATGCCCGCCGAGGAACGTCACGCGGTGGAAGCCGCCGCGGGACCGTCCACCAAGGTCACCAATAAGGTCTCGGACGGGATGTCCTACGTTGCTTCCGCGGAAGCCGTGCTGTCCATGGCCGGGTACAACACCGTGGCCGAGACACTGTCCACGGACACCCCCGCGCTGCTGGTTCCCCGCACGACTCCGCGCACCGAGCAGATCATTCGCGCTCGCGGGCTGGGCGAGACCGGCGCCCTCGACTGGGTCGACCCCTCAGAGGCCACCAGTGAGGTCATCGGCCAGTGGCTGGCTGAGGCCGTGGCCAACCCCGTTATCCGGGAGAAGCAGGTCGCCGCTCGCGAAGGGCTCGGGCTGAACGGCCTGGAGCGCGTGGTGGAACTGGCTGCGGACCTTGCATGGTTGACCGATAAGTCTGTCTTACCCTTGCCTGTTCGGGACGGGAACATCGTGGCTGACTATTCTTCTGAGTCAGAGGTTGCCGCAGTCGTTGATCCCGCGGGGGCACCCCGCAACGCGGCGACCGTTCCGGCCCACTCGCTCCAAGCAGCAGGAGTCAAGCATGCAGCAGTCTGAGTCCGCCACCGCACACCCGGTCCGCAAGATGGCCTACGTGCTCAAGGTGTACCCGCGGTTTTCCGAAACGTTCATCGTCACCGAGATTCTCGCCCGCGAAGCTGCGGGCGAGTCCCTCGAGATCTTCGCCCTGCGCCCCACCTCGGACACCCGTTTCCACCCGGAGATCGCGCGCGTGCAGGCTCCTGTCACGTTCCTCCCCAAGCCGTACAAGCTCTCCGACGCTTGGGCGCTCTTCGCGGACGCTACCGCCACGATCCCCGGTTTCGCCCGCCGCTACGCGGAGCTGCTGCCCGAACTGGCCACCTACGACGCCGCGGACGTCCACCAGGCCGTCCACCTCGCGTGCGAGGTGTCACGCCGCGGCATCACCCACCTGCACGCACACTTCGGTTCGTTGGCGGGCCAGACCGCTGAGATAGCCGCGCTGCTGGCCGGCATCCAGTACTCCGTGACGACTCACGCCAAGGACATCTTCCACGAGTCCGTAGTGCCCGCCCGCCTGGGCCGCACCATTGCTCGTTCGCACCACGTCATCACCATCTCCGAGTACAACCTGAACCACCTGGCCACCCAGTACCCGGACCATGCGGACAAACTGCACCTGGTGTACAACGGCCTGGAACTCGAACGCTTCCCGTACGCGCCGCCCGCTGCCGTGAATGGCTCCCGCCCGCTGCAGATTGCGGCAGTGGGACGCATGGTGGAGAAGAAGGGGTTCTTCGACCTGGTCGCCGCCGCAGGTCGACTCGTGGCCAAGGGCATCCCGGTCGAGGTGCGCATCGCGGGTGAAGGCGAGCTGTTCGCCCGCGTGCAGACCGCGATCGACATCGCCGGGCTCAATGACGTAATCACGCTACTGGGTGCTCGCACGCAGCAGGAGGTCCGTGACCTGCTCGCCTGGGCCGATGTCTTCGCGGCCCCGTCCATCGTGGGCGCTGACGGTAACGCTGATGGCCTGCCCACCGTGCTGCTCGAGGCCATGGCCAGCGGCGTACCCTGCGTTGCGTCGACCGTCACCGGGATTCCGGAGGCCATCGAGCACGGTGTCACCGGATTCCTGCACACCCCCGGCGATGTGGATGAGCTCGTTTCCGCGCTGGCAACCATTGCTGACCCGTCCTTCGACCGCCAGGCCATGGCCGCCGCGGGTCGCCGCCACATCGACAACCGCTTCGACTCCCATTCCCAGGCACGCACGCTCGTGGCCCTGGAGGACGGCCGGTTCGAGGACGTCGTCGAACCCGCCGTGCCGTCCGTTCCCCGGACGAGCGAAAGCGCCGACGCCGCGACCACCCCGCCCGTCATGGACCTGCAGGGCAAGCGCATTGCGTACGTATGCGTGGATCCGGGCATCCCGGTGTTCGGCACCAAGGGCGCCTCCGTGCACGTGCAGGAAGTGGTGCGAGAATTCATCCGCCGCGGCGCGGACGTCACGATCTTCGCGACTCGCACCGGCGATGACAGGCCCGCGGACCTGGACGGTGTGGAGGTCGTTCACCGCCCCATCAAGACCAAGGAAACTGCCGAGCGCGAGGCCGCCCAGCACGCCGTCGGCTCCGAATTCGCGTTCCAGATCGCGGCCGGTGGCTTCGACCTGGTGTACGAGCGGTACTCCTTGTTCTCGACGGCGCTCGCGCAGGTCGCGCCCGCCGGTATCCCCGGCATCCTGGAAGTCAACGCGCCGCTCATCGACGAACAGCGCACGCATCGTCACCTAGTGGACGAGAAGCTGGCGCACCGTGCGCTTGTGGAACAGACCTCGGCCGCCGCGCACACCATTGCCGTCTCCGCCATGGTTGCGGACTGGGTGGCAGGCACCACCGGGGGAGCGGACGTCACCGTGGTGCCCAACGGCGTCAACACGGATCGCATCGCTCCCGGTGAGGATCCCCTGGAACATGACCGCCCGACCGTGGCGTTCGTGGGCACGCTCAAGCCGTGGCACGGCGTGGAAACCCTGGTGGAGGCCGTGGCACTGGCCCGGCAGGACTGGGACCTGCGCATCATCGGCCACGGACCGCAGGGGGAAACCCTGCGCGCTCGCGTGAAGGACGCCGGGCTGCAGCACCGCGTCACGTTCACCGGTGCCGTGACTCCCGAGGCAGTTCCCGGTCTGTTGACCGACTGCTCCATCGCCACCGCGCCCTACCCGGCCGTGGCCGCCGAGGACTCCTACTTCTCCCCTCTCAAGGTCTACGAATACCTCGCCGCGGGTCTCCCCGTGGTGGCCTCGGCCATCGGACAGATCCCGCAGATCCTCGACGGCACGGACGCCGGGGTGCTCGTGGCGCCGTCGGACGCGCAAGCGCTCGCGGACGCCATCGACGAGCTCGTGGTCGACGCCGAACGCCGTGATCGCATGGCCCGCAACGCGCGTGCTCTGGCTGTCTCACGGCACAGCTGGTCCAAGGCCGTGGACACGATCCTGAGCGGCGTCGTCGGCCAGCCCGCCGAGACCGCCGACGACGCCTCTGCCGCACCCGCCGCTGACAGCGCGCCCGAAACCGCCGCGGTAGCGGCCGGGGACGGTGGTGCACCGTGAGCTCAAAATCCAAGACGGCGGGCAAGGTCGACCCCGGAGCCCTGCGCCGGACCCTCAAAATTGTGCGGCCCCACCTGGGCGGCCAGAAGTGGCTGATGTCCGGAGGCATCACCGCGCTGTTGTTCGAGGTGGCGTTCCGCGTGCTCGAACCGTGGCCCACCAAGTTCGTGGTGGACGCAGTGACGGCCCAGCTGGGCGCCAGCGTTCCCGGTGCTCCCGAGGCGACCGCGAGCCTGCTGGTGGCGTGTGCCTCCGCCGTGGTGCTGATCGTGGGACTGCGTGCGCTCGCCAACTACCTGGCCACCGTGTGCTTCGCTCTGGCTGGATCCCGCGTGGCCACCAAGCTGCGCGCCGCGGTGTTCTCGCACGTGCAGTCACTCTCGGACGGTTATCACGCCACGAGTAAACGCGGTGATCTGGTGCAACGCCTGGTGGGTGACGTGGGCAAGCTGCAGGACGTTGCCGTTACGGCCGGCCTGCCCTTGATTGCCAACGTGATCACACTGCTGGTCATGGCCGTTGTGATGTTCGTGCTGGACGCTCGTCTGGCCTGCGTGGTGGTGCTCGCGGCGATCGCCTACTGGGTGACGTCGCAGGGTTCGACCACCCGCATCACCGAGGCGTCCCGCCGGACCCGTAAGGGTGAAGGCCAGCTGGCCAACATCGCCCAGGAGTCCCTGGGCGCGATCGGGGTGGTGCACGCGTACAGCCTGCACGGTGAGATCAGCAAGAACTTCTCCGGTTCCAACATGAAGACCCTCAAGGACGGCGTGCAGGCCAAGAAGCTCGCCGCCGGACTGGAGCGCCGCACGGACGTGATCGTGGGTGTCGCTACGGCACTCGTGCTCGGCGGCGGTGGTTGGCGCGTGGTGCAGGGCGGAATGAGTCCCGGTGACCTGGTGATCTTCCTGACCTACCTCAAGACCGCAATGAAACCGCTGCGTGACCTGGCCAAGTACACCGGCCGCATCGCTCGAGCCACGGCCTCCGGCGAACGTATCGCGGACGTGCTGGACGTGCCCGTGGACATCGGCGATGATCCGAATGCCAAGCCGCTGGCTCACGCCCGTGGTGAGCTGGCACTGCGCGACGTGTGGTTCGGCTACAACCCCGGTGACCCGATTCTGCGCGGTGTGGACGTCGAGATTCCCGCGGGTCAGCGCGTGGCAGTGGTAGGCCCCTCGGGTGCCGGTAAGTCCACGATCAGCAAGCTGCTGCCCCGCTTGATCGACCCCGATCAGGGCAAGGTCTGCTTGGACGGCACCAACATTCGCGACATCACGTTGGAAAGCCTGCGTTCCCACATCGCCCTGGTGCCCCAGGAGACCGTGCTGTTCTCCGGCACCATCAACGACAACATCCGTTACGGCCGCTTGAACGCCACCGATGAAGAAGTGCAAGAGGCTGCTCGTCGCGCCTACGCGCACGACTTCATTTGTGCGATGCCCGAGGCCTACGACACCTACGTGGGCGAGCGCGGCGGCACGCTGTCCGGTGGCCAGCGTCAGCGTATTGCGGTGGCGCGTGCCCTGCTGCGTGATTCGCCGGTGGTGGTTCTGGACGAGGCCACCACGGGACTGGACCCTGCGGCGACGTCGGCGGTCCTCAAAGCCATCGACCACCTGACGGTGGATCGCACGACCGTGGCCATCACCCACGACGCGCACCTGGCGCTGGACGCGGACCGCGTCCTGTGGGTGGAGAACGGAAATATCGAACTGGACGGCACTCCCGCCGAACTCATGACGGAACACTCCGGCCGGTTCGCCGCGTGGGTCAAGACCCAGCGCAACGCAACGGAGGTCTCATGAGCCAGGCACTGAAAACACCGGTCCTCAACGCGCTCTACGCGCAGCCGGGGTCGGAATCGGATATTCGCTCCATCGCCACGTTGGTGTCCAACACGGGCATGACGCAGCCGGTCATCGAGCACCTTCGCTTCAAGCCGGAGACATCCGCCGTGGCGCGGATTGTCGACGCCGCTCGCGACCATTCCGGGGCCGCAAGCCAGCCCTGGTGGTTCGCCGCGTACGCACCGAGTGAGACGAACAAGGCCGGGAAACTGCTCAAGCGCGCTGACCAGACCGGGTACCCGCTGTTCACCGCGCTGCTTCCGGACGACCCGCGCACCAGCGTGTTCTGCGGGCCGATCGGTCTGGACCGCATGTTGTTCAAGGCGCTGGCCGAGGCCAAGGCCGTGGACTCGCACGGGTATATTGCCGGCACCGTGCTGAGCTACAACCCGTGGCGTCGCGTGGTCTTCAAGCGCACCGATCCGGCCGGTCAATCCAGCGTGGTGCGAGTGTGGGCCGAGCCGCCCGTCACGGCACCGTTCCTGCCTGCGCTGCACCAACTCGGGGCACCCGTGCTGCCGGTGACGGGGATGACCCAGCACAGCATCGAGCAGCCGTGGATCACCGGGGGAGACTTCACGGAGCGGCTCGCTGCGGATGCCGCCACGGGTGGCGCGTTGTTGCCGGCGATTGCGGAAGCGGTTGCCCGACTGCACAGCATCGACTCGGCTGCGTTGGTCTCCATGACGCAGGACGTGTTGCATTCGGGCATGCCCGGAGCTCGCGGTCAGAAGCTGGCCGTGCCCGGGGTGAACCCGGTGGCGGCATTGCAGGGCGCAGGCAACGGACTCACGTGTTTCCTGGCGGACCTGCGGGGTTCGTTCGAGACCGTGTCCGATGACGTTCTGCGGGCCATTGCGGAGAACCCGGGTCACGGAGTGCTCTCCCACGGTGATCTTTCAGCAGACCAGGTGGTGCTGGGGGAGGACGGCGCATCGCTCCTCATCGACTTCGATCGCATGAAGCTGGCACCGATCGGCTACGACCTGGGAGATTTCGCCGCGGTGGAACTGCTCAGCGGCCGTAACCCGGCGACCGCGATTGCGTTGGCCGAGGCTTACCGACACGTTCCCGGCGCCGGAGTGGTCACGGACAAGTCCGTTCGCGCGTGGACGGCGTTCCACGTACTGCTTCGAGTGACCGAGGCGTTCCGCAATCTGGATCCGGATTGCGTCAATCACGCACGGCAGCGTATTGATCTCGCGCACGCCGTGCTAAGGGGCAAGGTGGAATGACATGACGGGGATAGCACCCCAGGGGGCGCAGGGGGTGGAGCTCTCACAGGCTCCCATGCAGTTCGACATCAATGGTGAACGACTGGTGGTCCGCCGTTCTTGGCCGGGGAAACAGGGGGAGCGGATCTACGAATGTCGTGATTCGCTACAGCGGATTCGTGCGGTCAAGGAAGACCCCGAGTTCGGTGTGAAATTGGCACCGTACGCCAAGGACCGCAAACTGCCGTCGCTGCAGCCCGGTGGCGAACTGATCGTCCATCGAGCGGGTAAGCGCGCCGTCGAGCGGACTTCACGGGGTTTCGTCAAGCACTTGCGTGCCGGTAAATCCGCCGACGTCGCCGCGGCCACCACCACGATGGGCGCGCTCGCCGGGGCAGCGGGGTTCTCGGTGCCAGAGGTTCTGGAGACCACCGAATATTCGGTCACGCTGAGCACGGTGCCCGGTCAGCCCATGATGGAACTGGAACAGGACTGCTGGGAACTGGCGTGGGACGAATGGTCGGTGGCGTGGGCGCGGATGGTCCAGAGCGACGTCGGCGGGCCCGGCGCTTGGCAAGTGCACGACGCCGCGGCCGAAGCGGACGTCGTAGCTACGTGGTTCGGGAACGTTCGCGAGTTCGACCCGGGTGAGCTGGTGGATCGTTATGCGGACCGACTGACCGAGGTCGAGGGGCGGGTTCGCGAGAAACTGCTGACCCTGGATGATCCGGCCCGGGGGATTGCGGGTGGCCAGCCGGTACCGGCGCACCGCGATCTGCACGACGGGCAGATGCTGTTCGACTGCGGCAATCGGCGCATGGGGCTGCTGGATTTCGACACCGCAGTGCTGGCCGATCGTGAGCTGGACCTGGCCAATCTCGAGGTGCACGTGGACCTGCGTGTGATGCAGGGGCTGCTCAGCGAGGACATGGCCTACGTGGCGCGGGTGGCAATTGCTGAGGCTGCGCGTGCCGTGGCGGCGGGCGTGCAGCGCATGGAGGCCTACCGCGAGGCCACTCGGGCGAGGCTGGTGTGCGTGTACGCGTTCCGGCCCCAGTGGATTCCGGTGGCGGAGCGGTTGTTGGATCAGTTGGGCTAGTCGCTCCTTATGTGCCGCATCTTGAATGCGGACGGCAACCGATTCGCAGGCTCGTCTTATTCCGTGTCCTTGTAGAAGGCGGCCGTCTTGGCCGCCTGCTGCTGGGCCTGATCCTCGTCCGCGCCAGACTGGACGTAGGCGGTTTTCCAGGCGCCTGCGGCGTCGTCCGTGTAGGTGTGGCCCTCGGTCGAGCGCGCGAAATCATAAAGTTCCTGAGGGATGTCGCTGGATGCGGCGTTCAGGTGCAGCGCGAGTGACATGAGGCTGCTTTCCCAACCGATTCCGGTGGCGGCCGGTCCGTAGGTGCGCCAGTGGTCGTTTTCTTCCATGGTGTGGCGGATGGTCAGGTGGGTGCAGCCCTCGAGAGGTTGGAGGGTGATCTGGACGGCGCTCTCGTCGCCGTCGTATTCCCAGGTGATGTTCACCAATCGTGGGCGGTCGCAGCGCTGAATGGTGCCCTCAGTGCCGCTCTCGGTGAGTTGGTATCGGCCGCCTTCGATGAGTTCGCCCTCGGTGGGTTCGAACCACTTCTCAAGGCGTTGCGGCTGGGTGATGGCGTCCCAGATGTCCTCCGGTGAGGCTTCGAAGATGTGCTCCAACTGCACGGTGTGGTGGGACCCCTGGGTGGTCACGGTGCGGGTCACTCCGGTGATGAGTTCTGCCAAGTTCAAGAGGTGCCTCCAGATAATGGGTGGGCGGCGCCGCCATGTCTTGGAGCGGCGTCGTTATGACCCAGTATTCACCCGTGGGAGGTGGTCTGCGAGTGTCTGTGGGCGGCGGTAGACTGTCCTACCGTGGCTCTTACTATTGGAATTGTCGGTCTTCCCAACGTCGGTAAATCAACGCTGTTCAACGCGCTCACGCGGAACACGGTGCTCGCCGCGAACTATCCGTTCGCGACCATCGAGCCCAACGTTGGTGTGGTGAACCTGCCGGACCCGCGCTTGAACACGCTCGCCGAGATCTTCGGCTCGGAGCGCATTCTGCCCGCCACCGTGTCCTTCGTGGACATTGCGGGCATCGTGAAGGGCGCGTCCGAAGGTGAGGGCCTGGGTAACCAGTTCCTGGC
>JAFAAV010000055.1 GCA_023426375.1 Actinomycetes bacterium
GTGGTCCAGAAAATCGCGCCGAAGAGGCTGAAGTTGCCCTGGCTCGCCGTGAATCCGGCCAGGGGAAGGATGACTTCCGAGGGCAGCGGAGGGAACAGGTTTTCCAATGCGACCAGCAGACCGGCACCCGGGGCACCAATCGCTTCCATGACGTCGACCACCCACCCTGCAAGGCCATCGAGTTCAGCGCTACCGGCTGCTTGGGCGGGCAGGAGGACAGAGGCTAAGGACATCACGCATTCGCTTTGTGTGGGGTTCAGGAACGCGGTCATGATACGTGACCCCGCTTGGAGATTCCCTAACGCAATCACGCCCAGGGCCTGGAGCGACAAAGGGCACAATGGCCCCATGAGGATTTGGTCGCTGGACCCAGCACTGTTGGACCGACGGGCGCTCGTTGCCGGATGGCGCGAGACGCTCCTGGCCCAGAAGGTCCTGCGCGGTGAAACCAAGGGATACACCCGACACCCTCAACTCGAACGTTTCAGGGAGCGCCCGGATCCCCTTCAAGCGATCGCGGACTACTTGCACGCCATTGCGGACGAGGCTGATCGGCGCGGTTACAACTTTGATCGGGGGCGGATCTCCCTCGAGCGCTCCACGACCCCCGGCACCATCCCCGTGACCGCGGGCCAGCTCGATTACGAGTTCGCGTTCCTCCGCCAAAAAGTTGAAGCGCGTGATCCGGAGTGGGGCCGCTCGCACTTGGAGAATGTGGACGCACCCACCCCACACCCACTGTTCGCCGTGATCGATGGTCCCATCGAGTCCTGGGAACGCATCAAACCACTCGACCGATAACCCTGGCCGGGTAAATGTCATGGTCATCACGTGGGCACCAGGGTAGATACCCACGTAAAGTTTCATGTATCCCCTTTCTCACCGGTTTGGAGACCCATGAAGTGCAGCGTGGTCATACCCACACGCAATGACTCCGCGTATTTGCACCGCTGCTTGCGGGCCCTGAGTCGCCAGACACGCCAACCCGACGAGATCATCGTGGTGGACAACGGTTCCACCGATGATATTGCTGCGGTTTTGCGCGAATTCCCGGATGTCATCTGCTTCCGGGAAGACATCCCCGGCGTGGCATATGCCGTTCGCTCGGGGTATGACGCAGCTCAGCACCCCGTGATCCTCCGTTGCGACGCGGACAGCATCCCGTCCACGAGGTGGGTCGAACGCATGGTGACCGCCATGGAACGGCACGCCGCTCGAGCTGGTAGAACTCACGTAGTGGCCGTGACCGGAATCGCCCGCTTCGGACCCCGCTACCAACCGCTGGGCAGAATCTCTGGGGCCTTGTACTCCTACACTTATCGACTGGTGGGCGGATTCGCGCTGGGACATGTGGCGCTATGGGGTTCCAACATGGCCATGTCTTCGGAGTGGTGGCATTCGGTCCGGGACCGTGTGCACTTGTCCCCGGACGTCCATGATGACTACGACCTCAGCTTCCAGCTCGAGCCGAATCAGAAGGTGCTCCTGGACCACCGGAATGTGATGCTCGTGTCTTGGCGAGCTGCAGCCTCAACACCCCGGATTGTGCGGCAACTACGCATGGCTGGCATCACCATGCAGACCAACTGGGCCGAGCAGAAACCGTGGGAGCGCATGAGGGCCCGCTGGACGGCACCGCGTGGCTAGTCGCCGCCCCGCGGGTGAATATGTTGCGTCAAGCATGTGTTTCTCCGCGCTCTTGTTCGCCCTGATCTACGGGCTCCTAGGACGCTGGATCGACGTTGCTGTCCTGCTTCTGGTGGGACTCGGACAAGTCGTAGCGTTCCTGTGTTTTCGCAACGGATACGCTCGCGCGGCGACCAGCCTGATCATGCTGATTGCCGGCGTCAGTGCTGCGGAGCAGGTGTACAGCAGCATTTGGTGGTGGGATCTGGTGATCCACTTCTTGTGCACCTATGTGCTGGTGTGGATCGCCTGGAACTATGCGCTGCGGAAATCTCCGGAGCTCGGGCATCGTCCCCGTCCGCAGCGGCTAGTGATGTGCGCAATGACGGGACTCGTCCTGGCCGTCGTGTGGGAAGTCATGGAGCTGCTCGGGTTCCTCTTGGTCACCCCGGACATCCACATTCCGCCGCTCGACACCCTCAGCGATGTGGCAGTGGGAGTTCTGGGGGCGGGTCTGGTGGCACTTCACAAGAAATCCCGATAAAAAGTAGTGAGAAGCATACTGTCCACTAGGTACCCCAAGGAAGAGGTCTCCGTGAAAAGCCAAGCCAGCCGTAGCAAAACTTCTCCCACTCGGCGGGAGCACACGCGCCAGAGTCGACAGGATCGTCGCAAAATCGCTCTCGGCACCGCCGCCATAGTGGGCGCATGTGCCGCGGTGGGTACGCTACTCACCGACCCCGAGAACAGCTGGTACAAGTCCCTCCGCAAGCCGGACTGGCAACCGCCCGCCGCGGCTTTCCCCATCGTGTGGACCGCCCTGTACGCGGATATCGCCTACGTCTCCTACAAAGTGCTGACCGATGCACACGCCCGCAAGGACACCGCTGAGTTCAAGAGCTACTCGCGTGCACTCGGCACCAACCTGGCCCTCAACGCAGCGTGGTGCGGATTGTTCTTCCGCGGGGAGCGCCCGGTCGTATCGACCGTCGAGGCCGGCGCCCTGGCCATGAGCTCCATTGACCTGGTTCGCCGCGCGGGTAAATCCCACCCGGGCCTCGGCCTGCTCCTGTCCCCGTACGCCGTGTGGACCAGCGGCGCCACGGCCCTCAGCGGGGCGATCGCCGCATTGAATCCGGGCAAGTAGCTACGTGGGGCACCCAGCGGTGGGTGCCCCACGCGGCGTCGTCGTTCTGATGCGAACTACGCCGAAATCTCGACCAGAACTTTGCCTTTGGA
>JAFAAV010000076.1 GCA_023426375.1 Actinomycetes bacterium
GTTGCCCTTGGACTTGGACATCTTCTCGCCCTCGAGGCCCACCATGGACGTGTGCACGAAGTGCTCGGCCATGGGCTTTCCGGACAGCGCATAGGAGTGACCGGCGCCCATGTCGTGGTGCGGGAACGCGAGGTCGGAGCCACCGCCCTGCACCGTGAACGGAGTGGGCAAGAATTTGAGCGAGATCAGCGAGCACTCGATGTGCCACCCGGGGCGCCCGGACCCCAGCGAGGCACCGTCCCACTCGGGTTCTCCCGGCCGATTGACCCGCCACAGCAGCGGGTCGAGAACATCGTGCTTGCCTTCGCGCTCCGGGTCTCCCCCGCGCTCAGCGAACAGCGGGAGCATTTCTTCACGGGACAGGCCGCACACATCACCGACCACCCAAGCATCCGGGTCGGTTTCCTTCAGCTCTGCGGCGGCGTTGATGTCGAAGTAGACGTCGCCGTCCGGCTGCGCCTCACCGTTCTCGTCCGTGCCACCCGGTACGCGGTAGGCCAGACCCCGATCGATGAGCCGCTCCACGGCGGGCACGATCCACTCGACCGATTCGGTGGCACCTACGTAGTGCGCCGGCGGAATCGCGTTCAGCGCACTCATGTCCGTGCGGAACAGTTCGGTCTGTTCCTCGGCCAGATCGCGCCAGTCCACACCCGTGGCGTCGGCGCGTTCCAGCAGGGGGTCGTCCACGTCCGTGACGTTCTGGACGTACGTGACGTGCTGAGCGGCGTCGTTCCAGGCGCGGTGCAGAAGATCGAAGGCTACATACGTAGCAGCATGACCCATGTGAGTCGCGTCGTAGGGAGTGATGCCGCAGACGTACAAGCTCGCCTCGGGACCCGAGGGCAGCTGAACCATCCGCTGCTGCCGCGAGTCGTAGACCGAGGGCGTGGGGGCTGTTCCGGGCAATTCAGGAACGGGACGGGCAGACCAGGACTTCATACTCACCTTTTGTTCACGGACATCGGTCACTCATGATTTCAACGGGCGCCCCCGGCACCCTATTCCCCCAACAGTGCGCAAAGGCGATCAGGCGTTGATCACACCGGTTCCCAGGAGCACGAAGATGCCCGCACCCAGCAGGATCCGGTACCAGACGAACAGGTTGTAGCTACGTTCGGAGATGTAGCGCATGAACCAGCCGATGATCACGTAGGCGATCACGAACGCGATACCCGTGGCCACGAGCGTCTGGCCCATGGTGTAGATGCCTTCGGGTTCCTGACCCGTCATGGCCTTGTACAGCTTGTACAGACCGGAGGCGAAGACCGCGGGAATGGCCAGCAGGAACGCATAACGAGCCGCGGCAGCGCGGGTGTAGCCCATGAGCAAACCAGCGGTGATGGTGCCACCGGAACGGGACACACCGGGGATCAAGGCCAGCGCCTGTGCCAGGCCGTAGCCGATGGCGTGCTTGACGGTCAGGTCCTGCAGCACGCGTTCCTGTTTGCCCACGTGATCGGCAATGGCCAGGAAGAGACCGAAAATCACGAGCATGGACGCGGTGATCCACAAGGACCGGAACTGGCTGTCGATGTAGTCCTCGAGCAGAAGACCCAGGATCGCAATCGGGACCGAGCCCAGGATGATGAACCACCCCATGCGGGCGTCGGGGTCCTTGCGGGAGACCTTGCCGACCAGCGACAACGACCAGTGCTTGATGATCCGCACGATGTCTCGCCAGAAGAAGATCACCACCGCGGTTTCCGTACCCAGCTGGGTGATCGCGGTGAAGGCGGCACCGGGATCCGCGCTGTTGGGCAAGAACTCGCCCACGATCCGCAGATGCGCCGATGAGGATACGGGCAAGAATTCAGTCAGGCCCTGGACAATTCCCAGAATGATTGCTTCGATCCAGTTCACGCGACAAGTGTACGGCACCCGGGCCTGAAAAACGGGTGAAGAAAGGGCTCACGTGTTTTAGAACACGTGAGCCCACTTCCGCCCACAGCGTGGGTCGCGACCTATGGCTATGCCCTAGCGGCGGGACGAATCCGATGAATCGTCGTCATCGTCGTAGTCGTCCTCGTTCACGAGGTCCTCGTCCATCATCTCGTTGTCTTCGAGCAGGTCCTCGTCGTAATCGTCATCGTCGTCGTCGTCATCATCGTCATCCGAGTCGTCCTCATCCTCGGCGAACACGGTGAGGGGGGTGACTTCGTCGTAGGCCTCGTACAGAGCCTCTTCGTAGGCGTCGAAGGCATCGGCAATCGACAGGTATGCCCCGTCCACGGCGGGGTCGTTGTCCGAACGTCGATTTGCGGCGGCGGCCAAGTGTTCTTCGAACGCGTTGACCAGTGTTTGCAGGGCGGCGCGAGGATCATTGCTCATGGGGTAGACGTTAGTCGTTATCGAGGCAGAATGGGAGCAATGAAAGAACAACGTTTGTCCGAGATCACGTCCGCGCGCCATCTCCCCGTGGCCCGCAGGGACGACAGGTACGAATACCTCACGCTGACCGTGGCTCCCCGCGAACATGTCGCCGACGCGCGGGCCAGGGTCCGCGAGCACGCCGAGTACGGCAAATGGGAACTCATGCGTTCCGCGGTCCTGTACGGCGGTGCCCGTCGCTATGTGATGCGGCGGCGCATCATTCGGGTGGAACGCACCTTCTGATCTCGTCCGCCCCGACGACGCCGCTCGGTACAGTCCTCGCGCTACCGCCCACCGGGGGCGCGCGTTCAGTCGGTCGGGATCGGCCCGAGAAGCGACTTGGCCGTGGCCGCGTGCACGGACTCGTTGTCGGAGGGGTGGTACATGCCGGCGAGAACATCACGGTACAGCCGTTCCAGTTCGCTCCCCCGGCGGAACTGCGACCCGCCGGTGGAGCGCAACGCGAGATCCACGACCTGACGCGCGGTTTCCGTGGCCCGGTGTTTGAGGCCGGAGAACAGGATGAACCAGCGGGCACCGTGCTGCACCTCATGATCGGTGCCCACGGAATCCATGTCGGAGCTGAGCTGGCGCAGTTGCAGTTCCACGCCGTCGCGCAAGATCCCGGCCTCCGCAATGTGCCAGCGGATATCCGGGTCTGTCGCGTAGCTGGCACCTCGGGCGTGCGACATCCTTTTGTTCACGATCCCCACGGCCACCTCGATGGCCCGATCAGCGATCCCCGTGTACACGGACGCCAGCAACAACTCGAAGCACCCGAAAATGCCCCACACCACCGGGTCGGGTGAAGGTCCCACGGGAATTTGGGTGAGAACGCGCTGGGGTGCCAGCACGGCGCCGTCGAGCACCGTGGTGCATGATTGCGAGGCGCGCATGCCCAGCGCGTCCCAATCCTGCTTGATCTCGATGCCATCGCTCCCGCGTTCGAGAATGCCGAACACCAGAGCGTCCGGGGCGTCGTCGTCGCGGTCCGTGCGGCGGGCGTGGACGAGCAGTCGGGTCCACGCAGGTGAGAGCGATGTGAAGATCTTGGTGCCCCGCACGCTCAAGCCGCCATCCACGGGCTCCGCCGTGGTGGTTGCGTCGAAGAGAACGGAATCATTACCCGCCTCCGAAATCCCGAAAGCGAAGACCTCACCGGCCACGACCTGCTCGAAAATTTCACGGGCACGATCGTCCCCACGCTGCCACAGGGTACGGGCGATTCCCACGATCACGTGGTGCATGTTGATGCCCAGGGCGGTCGACGGCGCTGCGGCGGCCAAGCGGCGCTGGGCCATGGCGGCGTCGGCGAGGGTGAAACCCAGGCCGCCGAATTCCTTGGGAACAAGAAACCGTAGGTACCCCGCGGAGCACAGGTCCTCAAGATCCTCGGTGAAGAATTCGTTGCGCTCGTCGTAACCGGCCGCGCGGGCGCGGAAGGTGTCGAGCATACCGTCGGGAAGGATGTCCTGGATCGTGGTCACGGGGATCTCCTGGGGATCGAAATCGTCTGTGGTCGGTAGTCGGTGGTCGTAGATCAGCGCAGGGGGTCGGCGGCATCGAAGCTGCGCGCAATGCGGTGGGTTGCGAAGAAGGCCTCATAGGGCCGGTTGCCGTACACGCCGATGCGCGAGAATGAGGCCGGTACGGACGCATCCCGGTACCAACCGTCCGTGACATTGGGACGCATGATGTCCAGAGTGGGCTGGTTCTCGCCGTTGATCTGCACTTGGTGCCATTGCCCGTCTGTATTGATCCACATCTCGACCCAGCCGCCGTTGCTCGCGTACGCGTACTTGTAGGCCTGGATCACGCCCACCCAGCGACCGGTGGGTACCCGCACATCGTTGCCGAGCAGTTGTGGGTCATCACCCATGCGGAGCATCAGGCCGCCCTCCGGGTGTCGCACGAGCATGAGGCCCAGCAGTGAGGCGCCGTTGGCCGGTGGGCCGTAGCCGCCGGTGAACAGAGTGATCCAGGTGTCTCGATCGAAATCGCCGTCCAGCACGTAGACGGAGAACCCGTTGAAGTACACGTCGTTGTCGTTACCGTGCGCGGCCGCCTTGATGATCGGTTCCGTTTCGACCATCGAGCGCGGGAACTCGTTGCCCAGGGTCAATCCCGGCCTGGACGTGAAACGCGCGACCTGGCGCCCGCCACCCACCGGATCCGGCACCAGGTGATAGCCCAGCCCCTGACGATTGTCGTCCGGAATCAATTTGGCGTAACCGCTCAGGCCCCGCCCGTTGATATCGGCGTCGAAGATCCGATCCGTCGCAAGTTCCTCCTCGGTCGGTTCGTCCTCGAGCCAGTCAGGAATCTGGGTGGCGATTCCAACCGCCGTGGCGGCAGCAACCACCCCGGCCGCGGTGATGATCACCCGACGACGCGTCAGGCCACCGCGCCGGTCTTCACCGGATTCGGGATCGGTACTTCCGGGACTCTCCCCCACGTGGTGCTCCTAGTAATTGGTCAGCAGGCGGTGCAGGACACGCGAACCGAACTCCAAGGACGCCACCGGCACACGTTCGTCCACACCGTGGAACATGCCCGTGAAGTCCAGCTCGTCCGGCAGCTGCAGCGGCACGAAGCCGTACCCGGTGATCCCGAGCTGCGAGAGCGACTTGTTGTCCGTACCGCCGCCCAACATGTAGGGCAGCACCACGGCGTCCGGGTCCTCGGCCTTGAGGGAATCCACCATGGCGTCCACCACGTTGCCCGAGAAGGGGACTTCCAGTCCGATGTCCTCGAACTCGGCCTCGAAGGTGATGCCTTCACCCGCCAGTTCCTTCAGCTTCTCCATGACGATGTCGCGCTGCTCCGGAAGGTAGCGCACGTCGATGGTGCCCTGTGCCGAGCCGGGGATCACGTTGGTCTTGTAGCCGGCGTCCAACATGGTGGGGTTGGCGGTGGTCTGAAGTGTGGAACCGACGAAGCGCGCCACGTGCCCGAGTTCGTCGAGCAGTCGCTTGGGATTGTCGGGATCGAACTCGACCCCGGTCAGTTCGGTCACCTCGTCCAGGAAGGCTCGGGTAGTCTTGGTCAGTTCAATGGGCCACGTGTATTCACCGATGTTGGCCATCGCGCGGGACAACCGGGTCACGGCATTATTCTCGTGCAGCCCGGAGCCGTGGCCGGCCTCGCCCTTGGCGATCAGGTTGAGCCACATCAAGCCCTTTTCCGCTGTCTGCAGGAGGTAGGCGCGCTGACCGCCGATGTTGGCCGAATAACCGCCCACTTCACTGAGCGCATCGGTCACACCGTCGAAAAGTTCCGGGTGGTTCTGCGTGACCCATTTGGAGCCGTAGCTCATACCGGCTTCCTCGTCCGCGAAGAATCCGAACACGATGTCCCGTTTGGGTCGTTCACCCGTCCGCGCCATGTGCCGCATGACGGAGAGCATCATGGCGTCCATGTCTTTCATGTCCACGGCGCCGCGGCCCCAGATCATGCCGTCCTTGACTTCGCCCGCGAACGGATCCACGGACCAGTCTTCGGCCAGTGCGGGGACCACGTCCAGGTGACCGTGGACGAGCAACGCGTCTGCGGAAGGGTCCGTGCCCTCGATTCGAGTGAACACGTTGGCGCGACCGGGCGCGGACTCGAAGTACTGCGGCTCCAACCCCACGTCGGTGATCAACTCGGCCACGTACTCACCGGCGGCACGTTCGCCCTTGGCGTTGCCCCTCGAGTAGTTGGTGGTGTCGAAGCGAATGAGCTTCTGACAGATGTCAGCCGTCTCGAGTTCCGGACCCGATTGTCCCGAGGCTGTGGATTCCGGTGTCGACATGGGGTCTCCTTCTCCTGGGGTCACACGAGTGGATTCCACTCGGTGTCGTTCTTCTGCCTTCAACGGTAGTCCCCGATACACCACCTGGCGTAGAACCGAGGCGATCTCACGCCGCTTCCGTTCATATTGTGGACACCAATTTGACAAATGGGAGACTCATTTCCCTTCAACGCTACCTCGCAGTAGTATCAGCGAAGGTTGCTTTGAGATTTCCCCCCTAAATCCCCCCAAGGTCTCACGCCTCATGAAATCCCTGCCCCCCAATTCATCCCCCAACTTCCCGCATGACGAACTACCCCAGGTTGATATCCGAGCCGTTGCTTTTCATCGCTGGCGCACCCTGAAGTGGATCGTCTCCTACGTCGATTCCACGTGCCCCCATCCCCGCACGGGTTATGCCCGCACGTTCGATGCCGCCCTCCAGCTGGCCAAGACCTGGTCCCTGGCCTACTGGGCCAAGCACTACGGAATCAGTGAGCTACTCGCTGACTCCCACCCGATCTTCGAAGACCACCCTCGCGTAGATAAAGATTCGTCAACAATTCAGTGACGACATAGCGAGAGGGATCTGCGCATTCGTGTTCTCCGTTACTCTGGTGAGACGAATGCCAGGCCGCACCGGCCCTTGACCCATATGGAGGCCAAGATGAGTGGAACCATCACCCTGATCGCCCAAACGTCGGAGACCAGCAGCACGAACCCGGTGCCCAGTCGACAGGTGACTGCCGAGGACATCCCAGCGCTGTCGGAACTGTTCTACCAGGCCTACGATGCATCCTCCGCCGCAACGTCCAAAGAAGATGCACAGCAGATCATCCGGGGCGTGTTCGACGGCGAGTTCGGACCGTTCTTGCCGGACGCCTCCCCCGTGATCGAAGACGAGAACGGCCAGGTCATTGCCGCGGCCATCGTGCTGGAGCAGCGCAAGGGCGACGACCTGCCCAAGGTGCCGTACCTGTTCGAATTGTTCACGGCCTCCACGCACCGCCGCCGCGGTCTGGCGGAGCAACTGGTTCGCGAGGCCATGACCAAGTTGTACAACCAGGGCTACGAAGAAGTCAGCCTGCGCATCGCAGAAGACAACTCCGCAGCCCTGGCGCTCTATCTGACGTTGGACTTCAACCGTTGGGTTCCGTACAACGACGATGTCTGAGCCGCTGAACTAGAGCTCCAGTTCACGCTGAGCGGGCGGAACCTCGCGCGCATCCGTGTAGCTGGCCCAGCGGACGGTGACCTCGAGAAGACGCATGTTCTCGGGGTCACTGGTCTCTGCGGAGCCCGGGTGCTGAGCGGAAAGAACTTCAGCCGCACCTGCCACCTGAGTTTCATCCAATACGGCTGCTTCGCCCTCGAGCTGGACTTCCTCAGTGCCGTCGTTGACGATCACCAGGGACACACGCGGGTCCGAGGTGATGTTGGTGAACTTGCGGGACAGTGCGTTCGTTCCGAAGATGATGCGACCGGCGTCGTTGGCGGCCACGTGAACGTACGCGGACTCGGGGTAACCCGTCCCGCTGTTGCTCGCGATCACACCGGCGCCGGCGCGGCGCACGAAGTCGATCAGCCAGCGGCTGTCTTCCGAAATGTTCTTGCCCAGTTCCACCATGACGTCTCCTACCGGATTGTGCCTGTACCTGACACTGTCCACTGTAGGCTTCGGCCACGGTGGAAACCGGGGTGGCGCTCCAGCGGAAGCCTTTAGAGCAGAGTGTTAAGCGGCTCCACCAAGTGGGGGCCCTGGACGGCAACGGAACCGACGTCCTTGGTGACCGGGTGCATCCGCCATTGGGCGGCTACGTCGTAGGCCTCGGAGACCGCCCGGGCCACCAGGTCACGCGTGCGGTCCTTGTCCGGGGAAATCCAGTCCTGCACCAGGTCAGAGCTCATGCCGATGGGTAGCCGATTGTGGAGGTTACCCAGGGCAGCCAGGTGTTCGATCTCGGAGTCGGCGTCCGGTGCTTCGCAGGTCAGGATCGAACACGACAACAACCATTGGGGCTCTCCCTCTTTACCGGAGCGGGTCTGGCCTTCACGGGCTCCCTCCAATTGTTCCGCCGGCACCTTCCACCACTCGTAGATGCCCGCGAACCAGATCATCTGGCCCTCCGGCGGGTGCACGAAGTACGGCTGCTTCTTCCCCTTACCCTTGCTGCCATCGGCCGGAGCCAACCACTCGAAGTAGCCGTCCGCGGGAATCGCGCAGCGCCGGGACTTGATCGCGGATCGGAACGAGGGCTTCTCCAGGACAGTTTCGGAGCGTGCGTTGAACATTTTGGAACCCATGGCGATGTCCTTGGACCATGAGGGAACCAGGCCCCAGCGTGCCGCATGAAGCTCGCGGTGCAGAGTCCCTTGATCATCCAGTCGCTCCAGCAAGATGGGCACGGTCTGGGTGGGCGCGGTGTTCCAGTTGGCCCGCACGTCGTCCCCGGCCAGGGTTTCGTCCACGTTCGCGTCGAATTCCAACGCCAGTTGACCCGGAGTCTTGGCAATGACGTAACGGCCGCACATGGGGTGCCCCTAACTGTTCTGGATGGATCCGTATCCCATGTACTGGGAGTACATGGCGTACACCTGCATGAGTGCCTCTTCGACCTGGGACACCGTGGTTCCGGGGCGCACGTCATCGACAGCACCAGCGGTTCCGGGATCCCACTCCATGCCCAGAGCGGAGTAGACATCGGTGAGGACCGAGCGGAGCGGATCGGAATGCTCCACCACGATCACGCTCGAGAAATACCAAGCGCCCGCCACGACTCGTTGCGCGGTGCCCGCCAGCTTGACCGGCCGATTGGGATCCTGGGCGGTGCGCGGCGCGTGGACGCTGTACTCCCCCGCGCAGTATTCACCGGGGATCTCGCCAACGTCCGCGGGAATGTCCAGGTGTTCGAGGGCGGCCACGATCATGTCGCCGAACAGCCGGTATCGGTCCTGGATGCCCGTCTTGGGGTCAGAATCGGATTCGACGTGATCCACGATCAGGCACCCGCCGTGATAGGCGGCCGCGCGCCCTCCGACCCGGCGCACCAAGGGTGCGAACCCGGCGTCGAGCGCGGCCTTTCGAGCGCGTGTGAAGCCCGGGTTGAGCTCGTCGCGGCGACCGAAGGCGACCGTGGGGCGGGGTTGGTAGATCCGCAGGACGGGTCCGGTGTTCGACGACCGAGCGGCGTCGAGAATCGACAAGGAACGGCGATAGTCCTGCTCGGCACCAAGGGACTCGCGCTGACGTATGAGTTTCATGCTGCGCCCTACTGTAGTTCCTCGGCCGGGCGCTTGCGGGCGACGACGCCGCCCGGTCACCTCACGCGGCCAAGGCCACCGAGGATCCGCTGCGCCACTGCGGCGATACCCGGTGCTCGCGGGGCCGAATCCCGTCACGAATGGAGCGAATGGCGATTCCCGGTTTCAAAGGCCCGTAGGCCTGAGCGGCCGCGGTCGCAGCCGCGAGTACCCCATAGTCATCCAGAAGGTTGCGTGAGTCCTTCATGGCCAGGATCTTCTCCCCCGGCTCGGAAATCTGAGTGACCGGAACGAAGCGGTGAATCCGGTGCTGGGCACGGGCCAACCGCTTCTTGTCACGGCGAGACAGCGAGTTGGTGTCCGGATGGGCGCGATGCCAGGCCTGCGCCCCTCGCAGAACACGGGTCAGCAGCGATACGTGGAACTCAGCGACGGTGCCGCCGCCGTGCATCAGTGAACCCAGTGCGGACAGTTCATGGGACGTGAGAGCGGAACGGGTCCGCGGGGAAGTGAACGTCGACATGTCATCCTCTCGATAACCGGTGGATCAGTGGACGCCGTACGGCGCCTCCGGTGTCGAACGATCATGCAGTGCCAACGCTGATAAACGGTTGAGAAGACCTGAGGGTTAACTGACAAACCCCGCACCCTGCCCTGGGAGCCCAAGTGGGTGCGGGGTGTGCCTCGGTGGAAACTTTAGAAGTCCCAATTCTCGTCGCGACCGCATGATTCTGCGTGCTTTCGGTAGTTGTACATTTTTCGTGCCCCCAGCGTGCCACATTGAAATGGGCCTTGTGTCCATCGTTGTCATGCGCTGGGCTTCACTCTTAATAGATTAGCCGCGCACGATGCAGCCTTCAATCAAGAGCCAGAGTCAGAGTCAGAGGTGCCTGTGCTCACAAACGACATCGCACGCTTCCCTATTTTATCCCCGCGCTCCGGGTTCACGTATAGCGTGCGCCCGGAGCGCTAAAGCACCATTGAGCTTGGTGTTGGCCTGTTCCCCCGCACTACGGCTACTACCGTACTGTTGGTAACTTGACCGGCTGCATCTCGTCTGTGCGTCACCCAAATTGAGTCGTTGATGTGAGGTGTGCCACTCGGGTGCTCGGTAAGATCCAGGACCAGAAGCTGCCCGAGGGGAAGATTCGTGGACTGGTACTCAGTGGCTTGAGCCAGATAAGAGGAGTCCAAGTCCTCCCTCGACGCACTACCGCGCTCCCTCTTAACTTCGGTCACGTACCGGCGGCCCTCGTCGAGCGTTAAAATAACGTCCGCGCGACCAGTGGCGATATTCGCATGCTCCTTACCAACGCGACCTGCGAAGGTGGTTGCGCTAAGGAACTCGTGGAAATGATTCTGGATTGTGGACTCAGGTGGAATCGGGTCGCCGGGTCGAATAAGCGCCGTATAGGACTGAGAATTGTCTCCAACGTAAACGAGGAAACGAACCGTGTGGCGGATCAACATAGAGAAATCCGACTTCGCTGCGCCGGTAAAGCTCGGATTCTCGCTTAAATCTGACATGATGTCCGCACAAATCTGATCGATCACGTCGTTCTTCGGCTGATCTCCCGCGAAGATTCCTACAAACGTCTGTCGTGCAGCAGCTTCGAGACGACGTCGGCGCGATAACGGCAGGTCATCAATCACAACAGCCTCCGCCCCAAGCAAAGCCTTTAGAAAAGGGGTGCTATGAGACGACTCCTCAGTGGGATCTGCTGGCTCCCGCGGGGCCGCTCGACTGCGATGAACGAGGTCCAGGAGTTCATAAATATCGCGTGACAACACGGGATCGTCGCGTTGCTTATCTACGGCGACGGCACGCTCAAGTTGATGTGCCATTGCCTGACGCTGCGCAATTTCGTTTACGATTCTTGGCCGAATGACCGAAGTCACGACTTGGAGATTCGTGAATTGACGATCTGCCTCGTATACCTTGGTGATCGCGTCGACCGCAACCCATGTGTCTAAGAAGGCTTCGTCTTCGATTTCCTCAGCAGCCGTGTCGAGTTGCCAGGCCAGAGTGATCCAAGCCAGCTGCGCTCCCTGTCGGGCAATTGTTTGGTTCCGGCTATGCGTGCGAAAGTTTAGTAACGCGCGCCTCTCGGCAATGTTCCTGGCTGCTTGTGCTGTCGCAGACAGGGTCTTCCTATCGGCCTCATGAAAAGCAATCAGTGCGGTGCAAGTGTGCGCGAACGCATCCGCGTCCTCTCGTCCCTCACCTTGTTCTGCAATTCCGACGAATCTGTCTCGAACCTTCCTGACTCTCTTTATAAGGTCTTGTTTGTTCGTCTGCATGAGAGCATCGCGCAGAACTCCAACAGCACTCTCATACGTAGCTTCATAGTTTCCCCGTTGGGCTAACGCGTTCAACGTAGTTGTGAAGCGTTCACGGTCCTCTGTACTGGTCCAAATGTCCGCCGCGACACGGAGCGCACGTGCTAATGGATCCTCAAATTCCTCCGGATAGTTATGGACTGGTCCTGTAAGGAGAGCCAGGAGCCTATAGGGAGCAACCGTCGTCTTCGCTACAACTTCAATGGTGATTTCGAGTTGAAGCCCCGCAAGGACTGGTCTTGAAACAATCGAATCTTCACTTGGCAGCAGAGCGTCGTGAAGAGTAGTCGCAACCAATTTGAGCGCATTTTCGTCACCAAGCAGGACATCTGCTGTTTCCCTCAAAGCAAGATAGCTCCTTTGATTCCCTAAGCCTGAGGCAAAGTTTTGCAGCGCTACAGAATGTTGCTCTGTCCACTGCCCGAGTTGCAACTGTGAACAAAAAGCGGCTGCCACGTAAGGGGCGAATTTGTCGGCAGCCAGCTCTTGTGCACTTGCCGATACATCTTCAACACTCCCGAGCGATTGTAGAGTGACGCTGCTGGTGTCTGTCACCGCCTGGATAAGGCGCTCGATGATCGACGATTTCACCTCCTAGTACCCCTTCGATGAGCCAACGCTCTAGAAGAGCGAAGTCCGGTCTTGTTTCGGGACAATGCTCCCAGAGACCCCCGACACTGCGTCGGCAAGCCCTGTATCCGCCGTAGTGACCAAGATCTGCAGGCCAGGTTCCTCGTTGGCAACATCGACTAGGCCCTGGAGCAGGGTCTGCGCGTGATCATCTTGTACTTCTTCAGCTTTCAAACTGTCGAGAAGGAGCATCCCGGGGTGTCCAGCAATGTTGCGCTCACGAGCCGTGCGCAGCAGGGCAATCACCAGTGCGTAACGTAGACGGAGACGTTCTCCAGGGCTCTGTGAACTAAAGCTCGATTTTGACCCTCCGCCTTTGGTGACATCCATCGTGCCATTGCCCTTGATATTGATGCTCTCCAACTCAGCAATCCCAAAGGTGCGGGCAAGTTCACAAGTTGCTTCACTCAGCTCGGAATACAGCTCTGCACTCACTTGCTTGATGTCGCTTTGGAGAACCTCCCTTGCGGCATCTAACACCGTAACCGGCAAGGGTATCTCCGGCTCTTCCGGCGACATTGCTAGTAGCGTCTCAACGACAGCTGACGCTGCGGCAAGTTCGTTTTCAGCTTGGAGCAGCTCTGTTGCTTGATGCGCGCCGCGAGCCTCGGCAATCCTTTCATCGATCGCCCTAAGAGCGTTCTGTGCCTCGATGAATGCCGTTTGCGATTCGTCTCTCGCCGCAACGAGAGATTTCTCAGCAGCAGTGGATGCGGCCAGTGCCTCGGAAGCTTGTAACTCTCTCTCTTCGTAATCGTCTTCATCATCAATATGGATAGTCCTGTCGCAGACTGCGCATTGGTGATCGTCATGCTCTCGGGAGCGCCGCTCAGCGCTAATCGAAGTCTCGCAACGTGGGCAGTACTTGGGGTCTAGACCGTGGAAAAGCGCGCTCGCAACCTTCGACTCCCGAAGACTATTGAGTGCCTTTGTGTCGGCGATCCGGTCCGCCTGGGCGGCACTGAGTGCAAGCTGTGCAGCTTCAACCGCTTGTCTAGCCGTGACTGCTAGACCGCCTGCTTCAACCGCAAGTTGACTCAATTCCTCTAGGTTCTCCGCAGGAGCCTGCTTGTGAAGCATCTGAAGGGAAGATTCAGCCTCAGCGAGTCGGTCTTGTGCTGCTTGAAGCTGACTCGCGATGGCAGCATTCGCGTCACGACCGCGGCGTTGTTCAGCCGCAAATTCGCTGTTGAGGCGCTGAGCAAGTGCATTTACTCGCATTGAACGCGTTGCCTCTGGCATATCAAGAAACACCTGCATCAATTTGACCGGAAGACTATCCCCTGGCGTGCTTCCAAGTAGAACTTTGTCAGCACCGGATGGCGGGTACAACACTCCAAAGTAGGAGTGCCAGCCATGCGACTTGATAATGCCTGTTTCATCATCATTGCGACCCCTGTTGAATACTTGCATCTCTTCCAGTCCGAACTCGCTCATCATGAACGAACCGACGTACTGAGCCCAATTCTCGTTTCCTTGGACTCGGCCTAGTTCTGTCACGCCCGCAGAATCTACATCATCACTGGCTTCTAGATCAGCGGTAGTTCCGGCTAAAATCCTTCCGACTTCGATCTTGGAATCGCCGATTGTGACTCGGAAACCGATCGGGCGACCATTGATGTGCACATCGAGGGAGACTTCTTGAATCCAGGACAAGACGTCCGCCTGCAGATTGCGAGGCTCGCCCCTGAGCACAAGCGTGACTATCTCAAGAATGCTGGTCTTGCCGCGGAAGTTACCGGCTGCAACCACTGTGACACCAAGATTGAACTCAAAGGTTTCATCGAAGGCCCCGGGCTCGATGCCTCCTGCTTTGTCGCCACGAACTCTCAGTCGATCAAGCCGGATACTTCGGTGATGCCGGTTAGCGCCCATCAGATTTATGCCATAGTCGCCCAGAACCTGCTCGACAACATCATTGGAACACTCAGCTTTTGCAGCAATTCGATCTATGAGGTTGGCGTCAGTATCGCTCACAGCTGGTCCTTATCGTTGGCATCAAGTGCGGCCTTCAACCGGCGTCTCGCTCGATCTGCGATACCGGCGATGTGCGTACCAAGTTCAGCATCCGCATACTCAGGTTGAAGATACTGGATATCGCGCAGAGCACTGCCACGTCTACCAGCGGCCAGATCAGCCACCAACGTTGCCCGCTCTGTGTAGTAAGCAAGGTCAGGGGCCTGCTCGATAATTGTCTGAGCGGTGGTTCGACCGGAATCAGTGAGGTAGTAATCATGTTGCGTTGTGTGCCCAGGCATGCCTCGCTTTCGACGAATTATGAGACCCGGCGTCCGCAACACTGAAAGCGCTTCGTCAAGAGGCTCGTACGCTCCAAACAGGTATCGAAGCATCGGATACGAGCGAACCTCGGGTTCGTCGCTCTCCAATATGTGACGAGCCAAGTCGAGATCATCCGGATTACTCTCTCGTTCGTAACGTGACAGTAACTCATCAGCGAGGTAGTCCGGATTACGAAGCCAGAAATCGAGCTTCTGGAGTAAAACCTGAGAGTGAAGAACCGCCACTGCGCCTGTTGGGGCTGCCGCGATTTCCGATTCGGCAATCGGTTCAGCTGCCGCATCGATGAGAAGCAAGAGTCGGACTGCATCCTGATAGACGCTCGTCGTCCGCCTTTCAACGACCTCTTCAAAGCCCGAGTGAGCTGCTGACACCTCGGCACCTCCCCGTCGAGCATCACATGCTTGTAATTCTATCGGGCCCGGGTGAGATAACCCAGCAAGACGACTTATGCATCGTGAGGCTGATTGGGCCCTAACCTCAGAGCGCCCGTCCCACCCAGATCTGCTGCGAAATCTCATGCTTGGATCGCACGTGAGTGCTGGTCGAGTTCCCGCGATGAATTTCATTGAGTGCCACTTCGGCCCGCGCGCGATCAATTCGCCGGGTCGTCGTCTCCGATTGAAGTCCAAGCGCGTTTGCTGTCGAGACAGAATACCGGTCACGATAGGCAGCAACTACGCGAGCCGATCGGCGCCATGATGCGCGTGCACGCGCATCAGCCGGTTCCGCGCCAAGTGCAGCGACCCACGGCGCAGCCGCGACAAGATCCCGATCAAGCACAGCATCGGCGCGCTCCTCCATCGAGGTTTGACGCTCCTCAAGCGCCTTTTTCATCTCGTCGCTCATCGTTCCGGTCGCCTCGGGGATCAGGCCCGCGATGAGGCGAGGAGCCTTGCGAGAGCGCCCCGATCCGGCTGCACGAGCAGTCACCGAAGCAAGCCGGTGTCGCAGCACGGCGGCGATGTCATCAGCATCGTCGAATCCTCGTGCGCGTACGAGACGCGGCAGCAGTGCATCGACATCATGATGGTTGGCTTCAGCTCGACGCAACTCGGCGGCCAGCGGGCCGAAGGCGTCAGACTCGATCGCGGCGATCGCATCCGACTCAGGGAGGCCCGATGCATGAAGCAGCGTCGCCCACCGGTCACGTTGCGCGGCGGCGGCGATGGTCTCGTACTCCGCGGCAAGCTGCGCGATCGTTCCCCACGTTTCTTGCTCCGCAACGAGAGACTCGTGAGCCGAGAGTTCCGCTCCAACGTTTTGCAGCACCCCATGAAGAACGCTCCGTGCCGTTGCTCCGTCGTCATCAGCAGGGTGTGGTCCGCTGTGCAGAGAGTCCGGTCGATCCACCGCCACATACGCCTGGTTCGATTCGCGTCCACGGGTCATCGCAACGTAGAGGTTCTCGCGGGTCATCGACGAATCGACGAGAACATGCGCGGTATCGGTTGTGACGCCCTGGGCACGGTATGAGGTGACCGCGTAGCCCAGCTCCAGGTTCTCGGCTACGTATGCCGCAGGCAGAACGACGGAGCTACCCCGTGTGGCGCCGAGCCGTCGAGCAACGACGGCTCCATCGGTGCGCACGTCGAGCACAGTCCAGCGGTCGCCGTTCCGTACCCAGCCGTGCCCTGCAATCAGTCTGCGGTCATTCTTGCGTGTGATCACCGTGTCGCCGATCGCTGCACGGCTGTCATCGTGCAGCGCAGCTTCGCGCGGCCCATGCACGGTCCCGTCGAGGATCAGGTCGGTGCGCGCCCGGGTGTTGAGAGCAACCACTGATTCGTTGGAATCGGAGATCAAGATCGAGGATCGCCCCGCGGCCCGGTCTGCACGCCACGCCTCGTAAGCTGCGTCGACCATTGTCTCCGTCTCACCATCGACGATGCGCGCGTGCTCGTCATAAGCATCGATAGCTTCGGTACGGCCATGGCGTAGATCGAGGGAGGTGGTCTTCTCCCACACGTTAATGAAGCGGTGCACATCGACGAGTTCGGGCACATCGTCCCGGCTGTGCGCGAGTAGCCCGAAGGCTCCGCCAGCATCGACGGACTGGAGCTGCGCGTAGTCACCAACTAGCAGCACCTTCGCCCCGGCTGACGCGGCGAGTGCTGTAATGCGGTCGAGCGACAGGGTGCCTGCAAGTGAGGCTTCGTCGAGGATCACCAGCTGTCCGGCAGAGAATCCTCCACCAGTGACCAGGTGGTTCTGCCACCACTTCGCGGTGTTTTCGGTTGCGATCCCAAGGTCCTCGGCAAGCACCTCCGCAGCCCCGGCTGAAGGCGCAAGCCCGACAACCGAGCCCGCGCCGTGCGCCGACTCCCACGCCGTACGAAGCGCACGCATCGCAGTCGTTTTTCCTGCGCCAGCAGGCCCGACCAGCAGGTCGACGACTCGACCCGAAACAGCGATCCGTGTAAGTGCCTCGGCCTGGTCCTCTCCGAGCACGCGCTTATCGCGATCAGGTTTACGCGCGATCTTCTCGATCGTTTCCAGGGGCACCGTTGGGGCGGTGAGGTCGCGGCTGAGATCGAGCAGACGATCTTCGGCGTCGAGCAGCAAGTTGGACGAGAACACGGTCGAGTTCTTCGGCCTGAACACTGACGACTGATCGCTGCGCCGAAATTCCAGCGGGCTTGAAGCCAGCTCGAACGGCGTCAATCGCAGAGACACTTGTTCGGCGGCATCAACTACGAGACCGACGACTGCTTCGCGATCCTCCATCGAAGCGAACCGGTAACCCATGGTTTGCCGTGCCGCTTCTGCGGTGAGGTTCCACCGCCGCCATGTTGAACGCTTCTCGCCAACCGCGGCGACGACGCTCTCACCGATCGAGCGAATCACATCAAGCGGGAGATCGTCCGCACGAAAAAGCAGCGGCCGTTCATTGGACGCGACCTGCTGCGCCCACTTGGTTGCGTCCTCACCCAAAATCGCTCCCGCGCGATCACGCCACCCAGCAGTGAGGTCGGACAGTGAATGCAGCGTCTTCTCGGGCCTCGTCGAGAGCGTTGCCTGGGCACGTAACTTCATGATCACCGCGGCACTCGGCCTGTGGCCATGCCGTTCCACATAGTCGTCAATGAGCCTGTCGGTTTCGACGTCAATGTGACGCGAACGAGTCGAGAACTCTGCGGCCAGGGCTTCCGGCACCGAGCTGATAGCCCAGCCAGGGTTGCGATTGCGTCCCATCGCTCGAAGCTCCCACTCAACACCGAGCACTCGGGTCAAATGATCCGCGAAAACCGCCTCATGCAGCTCTGAGATCGCAACAGTGGCGGCGTGCATTGGGCGACTGTCGAGTGACCTCCACTTGTTGTCGAGCACGGTCTGCACTTTGTTGCTGATGACAACGTGCGTGTGCAAGTGCGGATCGCCCGCGCGCGAGTCGTAGTGATCGTAGGCAGTTGCGATCACGCCGCGCACATCCACTTGCGCAACCGCACCGTTGCCTCCGCTTGCACCGGCGCGGGTGAATGCAACCTCCCGCTCCATGTACGCAATCATCTGCGCAACCGCCGCGTGATGCGCCTCCGCGATCAACGCCTGCGTTCCAGCATCGGCAACCGCCCAGAGCACGCTTGCAGATTTCGGGATGGAAAATGTGAAGTCAAAACCTGCGACTGCTTTTCGACCACCACGCTCAGCTTCGTCAGCCTCAATTGCCGCGACTGCTCGACCACGATCGACCGCGTTGAGCGACGAATCAACAGCTTCAACTCGGGTTTGCACTCGCTCTTCGAGGGACTTATAGACGGGGTACGCGCGACCAAGCGGATCGCGCGTGATGGGGTCGCGCCCCATGCCAACGAGGAGCTGGAGCTGTGCTTCGCTGACTTCATCGCCAGGAATGAGCTGACCGTTACCGAGCGCCGAGAGCCCGGCCCCCATCCACCTTCCTGGCGGCGTCCCTTCAGCTGAGTAGTAACGGGTCAAGGGCGTCGTGAGCGACCGGTCACCGTCACCAGCTGCGACCGTTCGCAGAAGATACTTGTACCCGTCCCCAGCGGACATCACCCTCATTGACACCGTCACGACTGAGCACCTTTCCTTCGTTACGAAGGAGGTGGTCGGAAGGTGTCAAACCTCGATCTGCCAGAGGCGTGGGGTCGCACGGAGGGTAAAGCTCCGTCTAGGTGAACAGAGCGGTATCGCGATGACGCGTGCCATATCTAGTGCCGAGGCGCTCCGCAGCTCTCTCAATCGGGCTCTGTTGCAAAGATTGGCGGCAGTCAGAGGTAGGCTGTCGCTCTGCGCCGATCAGGCGGCTGCTGCGAAATGGTGGTTGAGCATGCCCATGGCCTCCGTCAGCGCCGAGGGCCCAATGCCAA
>JAFAAV010000082.1 GCA_023426375.1 Actinomycetes bacterium
GGTATCGGTCGCGCCGGTGGAAGGCGCTGCCGCGGGGGCGGGGTTTTCGGTGATGCGGGTAGTGGTGGTCTCGGTGGCGGCATTCGGGGTGGAGTCGGCAGGTACGGCGACTGATGTGCCGTTCCCCTGATTCGATGGCGGAGCGGCGGTCAGTGCTCCGCATCCGGTGAGACCGATAGCAGCGGTGAGGCCGAGGGAGGTAGCCCAGAACCGGGCTTTCATGTGGGTCATGTCACATAGCTTCGATCACCCAGTAGTGCTTTGCAATAGGGAATTTGCTTAAGTTATCAAGCTGTGACCTGGGGCTTAGTTCGGTAACGGGCTGGTCTCGGCCGGGCGGTCCGTGTGGGAGTACTGCGACCAGCTTCCGGGGAACAAACGCCCACGCCCCAGGCCCACGTACTCGGCCACCAGGAGGTTGTGGCATGCCGTCACGCCGGAGCCGCAGTAGGAAATCATGGTGTTTGCGTCCGTCACACCGGCGTCCTGGAAGTGCTTGCGCAGTTGCTCGACGGGCTGCAGCGTCTTGTCCTCGGCCAGGTGCTCACGGGCGGGCACGTTCCGCGCACCGGGGATATGGCCCGAACGCGGGTCCACGGGATCGGGGCCATGGCCGTCGAAACGGGTGCGGTCACGAGCGTCGATCACGGTGCCGCCGCCGGCCGCTTCATCGATGGTGGCCAGTGCCTCTCGGGGCCACGGAACGGGTGTGAAATGGGTGGGGTCGGCGGTGACACAACGGGTTTCCAGTGAGTCGGCGGGGAAGGCATCGATACCGCCGTCCAGGAGCGCGGCGTCGTGACCCGTGGTGCGCAGCATCCAGACGAGACGGGCGGCCATCACGCCGCCGGCGTCGTCGTAGGCGACCACCGTGGTGTCGTCACCGATGCCCGCGGCGGACATGGCCGCCGCGAAATCCTCGGGCGTGGGGAGTGGGTGCCGGCCGCCCTCCGGGGAAGCAGGGGCGGCTAGAGTTTCGGAGACATCCACGAACACCGCGCCGGGCAAGTGTCCCTGTAGGTAGGCGGCGCGGGCGCTGCGGCCGTCCAAGTACATGCGGGCATCCGCGAGGACCACGGAGTCCCGGTTTTCCTGCAGCCAGTCGGCGGTGACGAACGGTTCCATGAGGGTCTCCCTTCGAGCGTGTATCGCCACTCTACGACGCCGCTCAGCTCGCCGGAATGCACGCACGTTACCGTTCTCGTATGACCAAGACTTTGATCCAGAAGCGCACAAGCGCACACCAGTCCGCGCTGTTCACCGGTCTGGCGCTCACGGGCATGGGTGCACTGCATCTGGTGAGACCACAGCCGTTCGAGCGTTTGATTCCCGAGCAGTTGCCCGGAACGGCGCGGCAGTGGGCGATCGGATCGGGGTATGCGGAGTTGGCGACCGCCGGACTGTTGTTGGTCCCCGCCACCCGCAAGCTGGGAGGCGTCGCTGCCACCGCGCTGTTCATCGGGGTGTGGCCGGGCAACATGAAAATGGCGTGGGACTGGCGCCATCGACCGATCGAGAAGCAGCTGATTTCCCTGGGCCGCCTGCCCTTGCAGATCCCCATGATCGCGAGCGCGGTGAAGATCGCCAAGTACGCCTGACGATCAGGGTGCCTCTGTGGAGCGCGCCCACCGTGCGTGGGCAACACTGGCGAAGGCCGTAATTCCCAGCCCCGCGACCGCCCCGATGCTGAATATGGTGTCGAACTGAGCGGCGTCGGCGAGACCGGCGGTGACGAACGTGCCGGCTGCGGCCCCCAGGAACAGTGACGTGACGAAGAACGAGACGGTCGTGGCGCGGGCGTTCGGCGAGACTTCGGTGGCCCAGCCCTGCACGGACGAGTGCAGGACCGCGTTGGCGAGCCCGATGCACACGGCCGTGATCGTCAGCGGTACCGGAGTGGCTGACATCGCGGAGGCACCCATGCCGAGCACCATGATCACGCCTCCCCACACCATGCACTGGGTGCGCGTGAAACGGCGGGACAGTACTCGCATGATGGGTGCGCCCACCACGACGCCCAGGCCGTAGGTCGCGCCGAGCACCCCGGCCAGGGCCACGCTCACGCCCACGCTTTGGAGGGCGGGAACCACGTAGGTCAGGATGCCCACGAGCACGATGCCCTCCGTGAAGGCCACCGCGTAGACGATGAGCGGCCACCGAGTGAATGCGCTGCCCTTGGCCGCGGAGGTCCGTTCTGGTCTGGGCGCGCGGACGTGACGCAGCAGGATCAGCAGCGCCAGGCAGCCCACGGCCACGATGCCGAAGACCACGCGCCAACTGAGCCACGCCGCGATCGCGCCGGTCGTCAGCGTGGCCACGGCATTGCCCACCGAGGAATACGCGAGCAGATCCGAGAGCGCGTGCACCTTGGCGGGGCCGATGCGTGTGTCCCCGATGAGGGTGAGCAGCGTGGGATACAACGCGCCCACCGTGAGTCCCGTGAAGCCGCGGGCGATCAACAGTGCCACGTAACCGCTGGCCAGGACGCTGGCTATCGAGCCGAGCACCACCCCGATCAGCGCAACCCGCAGCACGATGTGCCGCCCCCAGCGGTCACTGAGCACACCCCACAACGGCTGGCCCAGGGCGTAGAGCAGCGAGTACACGGTGAACAACTGCACCACTTGGCGCACGTCCAGACCGGTGTCGCTGGACATGATCAGCAACATGGGAGGGGTGCCGAAACGGTCGAAGAAGGACACGAAACCCACGGCGCCCAGCGTCCACGTGGGGACCTGTGCGGGTTTGCCAGCGCTCGCGGGTGAATTCATGCTCTCCATCCTGCACCCCGACCCGGATACGCTGGAAAACATGCGCATTGCCATCGGACAGATCCTCAGCTCGCACGATCCGCAGGAAAACCTCGCGCAGGTCCAAGAGCTCGCCGCTCGCGCCGGGCAAGACGAGGCCAACGTGCTGGTGCTTCCGGAGGCCACGATGTTCGCCTTCGGTCGCAGCCTCAAGAACGTTGCCGAGCCCGTCGACGGGCCCTGGGGGCAGGCGGTGTCAGCTGCCGCTCAAGAGTATGGCGTGGCGATCGTGGCGGGCATGTTCAGCCCAGGTGACGAGGGGCGCGTGCGAAACACCGCGATCATCGCGCTCGCGGACGGCCGAGTGCTCAGCTACGACAAGACCCACCTCTACGACGCGTTCGGCTTCAAGGAATCGGACACCGTTCAGGCGGGTGCCGCGCCGGTCACCTTCGATCTCGACGGTGTCACCGTGGGCGTGGCCACCTGTTACGACATCCGCTTCCCGGCCCTTTTCACCCGCATGGCCGCCGACGGCGCTCAGGTCGTCCTGCTCGGTGCCTCCTGGGGCGACGGACCCGGCAAGGTCGAACAGTGGGAACTGTTGGCGCGAGCGCGAGCCCTGGATGCGACGTCGTACGTCGTGGCCGTGGGGCAGGCGAACCCGGCATCGGTGGGGCGCGAGGTCGAGGGCAACGCACCGCTGGGGGTGGGGCACAGTCTGGTGGCCGCGCCGAACGGGTCCGTGGTGGAGTCCCTGGAGGATGCGCCCGATTACCGCGTGGTGTACCTGGACCTGAGCCTGGTGGAGAAGACCCGCAAGGCCATTCCGGTGCTGGAGAACGCTCGCGACTTCTCCTGACCGGTTCAAGGTTCCCTATCCCCGAAATTGGTACGGAAAAGTGGAATAGGGAACCACAACTCGCGGGTGATGTGCGCGCTGGGTGAACGACCCCTGACAAGGATCAGAGCCGCACGTAGGGTGGAAACAGTTGTCCTGATAAGCACGCTGAGTGATTCGGCGTGGGAGCAACACCACTCTTGGAGGTTCACATGTCCCAGAAGAACGACGGCCCCCTGCGGTTTGCAGTGGTGGGCGTAGGCCAAATTTCCCAGCAGGCATTCATCCCCGGGATTTCCCGGATCAAGGATGCCGAGCTCGCGGCCCTGGTCACGTCCAGCGCGGAGAAGGCGGAAGATCTCGGTCAGGAATACGGCGTTGCTACCTATTCCTACGAGGAATACCCGGCGCTACTTTCCTCCGGGGATGTCGACGCCGTGTACGTGGCCACCCCGGTGTTCCGGCACCGAGAGTTCGCCGAACCAGCCCTCGAAGCCGGTCTGCACGTGCTCCTCGAGAAGCCCATGGAGACCTCGGTCGAGGACTGCCAGGCCATCATCGATGCCGCAGAGAAGTCCGGCGCCACGCTCATGGTGGCCTACCGGTTGCATCAAGAACCGGGCACCGTGGAGATGATCGAGAAGGTCCGTGACCAGAAGGTGATCGGCAATCCTCGCTACTTCTCCTCCGTCTTCTCGCAGGACATCACGGAAGAGAATCACCGCGGGCACTCCGGTTACTGGGGCGGGCCGATTCCCGACATGGGCACCTACCCGCTCAACGAGGTGCGCCACCTGTTCGACGCCGAGCCCATTTCCGTCCACGCCGTGGGCGTGCGCACCCCGGGCCGCGAATTCAACTTCGACGACACCGTGGCCGTGACCCTGCGCTTCCCGGAGGATCGGGTTGCCCAGTTCACCATCTCGTACGCCGCGGAAGCCGTGGACCGGTTCACGATTGCGGGGACCGAGGGTGAGATCTCGTCTGAGCCGTGCTTCGGATTCGGTCCGGAGGTGGGCATCAGCTACACCCTCACCAAGGACGGCACCTCGGAGAGCTTCGCCCACGATCCCGTGGAGCAGTTCGGCGGTCAGATCCAGTACTTCGTGGACTGCATTCGCGACGGTGTGCAGCCCGAGCCCTCCGGTGAAGAGGGTCTGCTGGACACCCGCGTTCACGAGGCCGTGCTGCGCTCGCTGGAAACCGGTGAGGTCGTGAGTCTGGATCCGTACGAGCGTGACCGCCGCGTCACCTCGGAACAGGTCCGCAGGGTGACCCCGGCCGAGGAACCCGAGGATGACGAGCTCGTGGACCAGGTTCCCCAAAACGGCTGATCAGCCCGACAGAACGGACGCCCTACCATGGCACAGCAGTTCGAGTACGAAACCCGTCTGACCCAGCCCCGTGATGAGGTCTTCGCATGGCATCAGCGCCCTGGCGCCCTGACCCGGCTGACCCCGCCGTTCGGCGGTGGGCCGGACAAGGTCACGGAGGCACCCACTGATGGGATCGAGCCCGGTTCGCGTGTGAAGCTCGGGGTGTCCGTTCCGGGGACCTTCGGCACCGTGCACGTGCCGTGGACCGCTCGCCACGGCGACTGGGACCCACCGCGCTACTTCACGGACCGCATGGAACGCGGGCCGCTGGGGGAGTGGGAGCACCGGCACAACTTCGAGGAGACCCCCGGAGGCGGCACGGTCGTCCGCGATCAAGTGACGGTTCGGACCTTGCCCCAATCGCTGGAGAACGCCAGCGGTCCGAGTGACAAGCTCATGCGAGGCCAGTTGGAACGTATCTTCGCCTACCGAGAGCGGCAGCTGCGGGGGGACCTGGACTTCCACGCTGAACACCGCGGTCCTCGGCTGCGCATTGCCGTGGGTGGGGCCTCCGGGTTGATCGGATCGCAGGTGTGCGCGCTCCTGGAAACTGGCGGCCACGAGGTGCAGCGGCTCAAACGCGGCGGTTCCACCGGTCCCGGTGTTATTGGCTGGGACCCGGCCAAGGGACGACTGAACCCGCACGATCTGGCGGGGATCGACGTCGTACTTCACCTGGGCGGGTCGAGTATCGCCACGCGCTTCACGGACAAGAACAAGGATGAGATCCTGCGCTCGCGCGTGGAGAGCACTCAGCTGTTGGTGCGGGCGATCGGGCAGGTTCCGGCCGACCGGCGGCCGCGGGCCCTGGTGGTCGGATCGGCCGTGGGCTATCACGGGACCGATCGCGGCGACGAGATCCTGACCGAGGAACTACCTCCCGGTGAGGGGTTCCTGGCGCATGTGTGTGACGAGTGGGAAAAGGCCGCACACGGCGCGGAGGTGTTCGGTGTGCGCGTGGTCAATGTGCGCACCGGCCTGGTGCTCACGCCCAGCGGCGGTCTGCTTCGGCCCCAACTACCCCTCATGACCGCAGGGCTGTCCGGGCCGTTGGGTGGCGGTAAGCAGTGGCAGAGCTGGATCGGGATCGACGACATGGCCGGTGCAGTCGCGCACCTGGTGCTGTCCGAGGACGCGTCTGGTCCGTACCACCTGGCCGCACCCAATCCGGTGCGGCAGAAGGACTTCGCGCGCATCGTCGCGGGAGTTCTGCACCGCCCCGCAATGGTGCCCACGCCGCTGGCCGGCCCCCGTGCACTACTCGGCAAGGAAGCCACTGAGGAACTCGTGGCCGCAAGCCATCGGGTGGACGTGACCAAGCTCCTGGGCACCGGATACCGCTTCCGCCACGAGAACTTGCGGGACTGCGCGGAGCACATTTTGGGGCGGGTGAGCTGAGCTTCATTGGCCAGGCAGTGCTCGCCGACTAATGACGCACGATTTTGTACGGCTGACCGGATACATGAGATCGGGTCAGCACCATCTGAAACGCAATGGAGGAATACATGGGAAACACCGAAGGCAAGACCCAGGCAGTGGAGACCATCAAGGAACTGATCGACGGAATCGGCACGTGCGTGATCGCCACCCACACGGCGGACGGCGGCATCGTGACCCGTCCGATGGGCGTGCAGGACAAGGATTTCGATGGCGACCTGTGGTTCATGACTTCCCGCGATTCGGACCTGGTGGAGCAGATCACCGCCAACGACCAGGTCAACGTGACGTTCGTGGGCAAGGGCACCTGGGTTTCCCTGCGTGGACGTGCCGAGCTGGTCGAGGATCCGCAGCGCAAGGAAGAGCTCGCCAGTGCCCTGACCGGCGCGTTCCTGCAGGCGGACCCCAAGTCCCCGGAGGCCGCTCTGATCCGCGTCAACACCGAGGCCGGTGAGTACTGGAGCTCCGAGGGCGCCAAGACCGTGCTTGAAATCATCAAGGCTCGCGTCACCGGCGACCGCCCGGATGCCGGCAAGAACGACACCGTGCAGCTGTAATTCGGCAGTTGTATCGAGTGAGGCCCCGCGGTCACGGATGTTCTGTCCGTGACCGCGGGGCCTCGTGACATTTGGGGCAGGGGTTAGCAGGGGCTGTACATCTGGGGAAGAGGTTCGCGTCGAAACCCCGGCTAAATCCGCGTACCTCTGCCAGAAATGTCCAGAGCACCGAAAGAGGCGTAAACCGCTGCCTCAGATGTTCTGTCCGTGGCCCCAGGGCCCGCCCCCACTCACTTGAGCAACGTCACTCGGCACGGCTCGGCGTGTTTCTGTATTCTTTTCTCCGTGACATCTCAACTCTCCCGGCACGCGGTGTACTTCGGTGTACCCGCCTCCGCCGATGACAAGGAGTCGGACAGTCCGAAGAGGCTCAGTCCTCTTCCCGTATCCGGCACAGCCCTTAGTCCGCGCTGCACGGCAGCTCCCACGGTGATCGAGGTGGGCCGGTGCTAACCGCCTGGTTCCTCCTTCTCGTTTTCCTTCTTCTGGTTCTGGCCAACGCCCTGTTCGTGGCGGTGGAGTTCTCGTTCCTCACCGTTGACCGGCAAGCAATTCAGCGCGCCGAGGCGGAAGGTGACAAGCGCGCCGTCGTCATCGAAGGCAGCCTCAAGAAGACGTCCACCAACCTCTCCGGTGCCCAGTTGGGTATTACCGTGACCAGTTTGATGGCCGGTTTCATCACCGGCCCCGGTATCGGCGAACTCTTGCGCGGCGGCCTCGGGTGGGCGGGAATGCCCGACGCCGTAGCCACCGGTATTTCCACGACGGCCGCGTTCATCGTGGCGACCTTCACGCAAATGGTGTTCGGCGAGCTGGTCCCCAAGAACTGGGCCATCGCCGACCCGATGCGTGTGACCCACGTGGTGGTGTACCCGCAGAAGATCTTCATGTTCTTGTTCGGTTGGTTGGTCAAGGTCCTCAACGGATCGGCCAACGCCGTGTTGCGTTTCCTGGGCTTCACGCCCACCGAGGAAGTCGCCAATGCCCGTACGGCAGCCGAACTGGCGGCCGTGGTCAACCGCTCCGGCCGTGAAGGCACGTTGGAAGCGGGCACCGCGGAATTGGTGGCCCGTTCCATCGAGTTCGGTGAGCGCACCGCCGCAGATGTGATGCGTCCGCGTCCGCGCGTGAACTTCTTGGAATCCGACGACACCGTGGAGCACATGCTGCTCACGGCCGCGGAGACCGGTCACTCCCGGTTCCCCGTGATGGGTGAATCCGTGGACGACATCGTGGGCATCGTGCACTACACCCACGCACTGGCCGTGCCGTTCGAGGAACGCTCCATCAAACGCGTGGCCGATATTGCAGCCCCGGCGGATGTCGTTTCCGAGTCGATGACTCTTGACCCTCTGATGCGCAAGCTGCGCGGCAAGGGCCTGCAAATGGCCATTGTGGTGGACGAATACGGCGGTACCGCCGGCATCGTGACCCTGGAGGACCTCATCGAGGAAATCGTGGGTGAGATCGATGACGAGCAGGACACCCGGGTGCAGCGCTTCCGCCGCACCCGGGACGGGGGTCTGGTGATCTCCGGTCTGCTGCGCCCCGATGAGCTCGGTGACGTGCTCCGCTTGGACATGCCCGAGGGCGAGGAGTCAGACACCCTGGGCGGTCTCATTGCGGAAGAGTTGGACCGGTTGCCCCGGGTTGGTGACAACCTCACGGTTGAGGCCACGGACCACACGCACCGCGACGAGGACGATTTGCCCACCAAGGCCAACATTCACATGGAAGTGGTCCGTATGGATCAGCACCGTGTGGATCGGATCCTGGTGCGCCGCGAAGGCGGAGACCCGGATGCTGGGGGCGGTTCCACCACCTCAACCGAGTGGAAACCGCCGGCCCACAGGAACGATCCGTTGGGTGGAGAACCCCGCCAGCCGGAAACGGCTGAAGAGTTCCAGGCCGCTCAGGCCGGTCATCAAGGCAACCCCTCGTTCCGTCGCGATGACGACGTCTCGATCGAGGACCCCCGAGAGGAGCAGCAGCGATGACCACCAGCACTGCAATTATCGTTCTCGTCCTGTTGCTCGCGGGCAACGCGTTCTTCGTGGCCAGTGAGTTCGCCATGGTCTCGGCCCGCCGCGACCAGTTGGAACCCAAGGCCGCAGAAGGCTCCAAGACCGCTAAATATGCTCTCAAGGGCATTGAAAACGTGTCGACGGCGCTGGCCGCCACCCAGCTCGGCATCACCGCGTGTTCGCTGCTGATCGGTGCAGTGGGTGAACCGGCGATCGCGCACCTGATCGAGCAACCGCTCGAATACTTCGGTGTGCCGTCCGCACTGCTGCATCCTATTGCCCTGGTCATCGCCCTGTTGATCGTGACGTTCCTGCACATGGTGCTGGGCGAGATGGTGCCCAAGAACATCGCGATCGCTGTGCCGGGCCGTTCAGCCATGGTGCTCGGGCCCATCCTGCACGGCTTCGTCATGGTGTTCCGCCCGTTCATCTGGATCATGAACGAGACCGCCAACCACATTGTCCGCTGGGTCTTCCGCGTGGAACCCAAGGACGAGGTTGCCTCCTCGTTCACCTCCGAGGACGTCCGCGGTTTCGTGGCCGAGTCCGGCCGCGAAGGTCTGCTCGACAACGACGAGATCCGGTTGCTCACCGGCGCCCTGAACTTCGAGAACAAAACCGCCAACGACGTCGCTCTGCCCCTGACGGGCATGCGCACAGTGACCAGCGACATCACCGCCGCGGGCATCGAAATGATGTGCGCGGAGACTGGTTTCTCGCGCTTCCCCGTTCAGGATCAGAACGAACGCCTGATGGGTTACATCCACACCAAGGACGTGCTGGGTCTGCCGGAGACCATGCGGCACGTGCCGATCCCGGCGGCGTCGATCCGTCGATTCGCCCGTGTGGCACCGGAGGACAAGCTCCGAAAGGTCACCCGCACCATGCAGGCCGACGGTGCGCACTTCGCGCTGCTGGGCCAGGTGGCCCGGGACTCGCGAACCACGGACGAGTCGGTCTACATCGTGGCCCTCGAGGACGTGTTGGAGGAGCTCGTGGGTGAGGTCCGGGACGCGACCAGCAAGCCGGTCGCGGACTGACCTGCCGCCGCGGAACAACCGAATCAATCGATCGGTGGATGACCCGCGCGCAACCGCACTTCCATAATGGTGTGAAACCAGTTCTGCGATCCCAGGGAGAAACATGCCCAGCCAGTCAGCGTCAGCAGCATCGGGGGAGCGCGTGAACGGCGCTTCCCATCCGAATCCCAGCTCATCCCCGGCCAAGGCACCGCGCGTGAGCCCGCGAGCTCTTTACCGCGTGGTGGCCACGGCGGAAATGGTCACGTGGGCGCTGCTGATCGCGGCGATGATCGGCAAGTACGCCCTGGGAGCGCCGGACTGGACCATGCGGATCGCCGGCAGCCTGCACGGTTTCGTGTTCTTGTCCTACTGCGTGTCCACCGTGGTCGTGTGGACCGATCAGCGCTGGCCCGCGTCCAAGGGCATTCTGGGCCTGCTGTTGGCAGCTGTTCCGTTCGCCACGGTGCCGTTCGAGCGACACGTGGACCGCAAGGGTCTGCTGGCCTCGCAGTGGCGTGTGGCTCCGGCCGGTACCGCACCGCAGAACGGCCAGGAGCCTGCCCGGACTGCTGCCGAACGGCTCCTGGCCGTGATTCTGCGCTGGCCGATCCTCTCGGCACTGGTGTTGGTGGTGTTCGTGGCCCTGTTGTTCACTGTTTTGTTGAACGCGGGCCCGCCCACCGAGTGGTTCAACTAGGGGTTAGCCCGCCAGAGCCGCTGAGCGGCCCGGCACGCCCCACGACTTGCCGTTGAGCGACACGCTGCGGTGGGTGTTGGTGGGGTTCACCAGGACGTAACGGTTGTTGGACAATTTGCGCACGAGTACCTGATTCGAGGTGGAGCGCGCACCCGTTCCGTAGACCCCGTTGTTCACGGCGTCACGGAGTTCACGGACACCGGCGGCGTTGGGGTTCACGGAACGATCCGTGACCTTTTCGGCCAGACCGGTGTTGCGGGCGATCTGGTCCTGGCAGTTCTCGACCTGCGGGATCACAGACTTCACGCCGCGCGCGCCGGAGTCACGGGTCAGCAGGGTCTGGCCCAGCAGCATCCGGTAGTCGCGTTCGCGGCGGGTATCGGCAGCCCTGGAGACAGAGGCATTGCCGGCCTTCAAGCACTGAGCTCCGCCGTTGATGGCCTTGCCCTGGTCGTAACCTGCAACCCCCACGGACCTCTTGGACACCGCGTAGTCATGGTGCAGGATCGGCATGCCTGCTGCGGTGAGCTGACGATTCACGTCCGCAGACTTCTGCAGGTACGCGGTTGACAGCGGCTTGCCGTTGCGGTCTTGCGTGGAGAACTCTCGCATTGCGAAGTCCACGGCACCGGTGCGCGCCAGTTCGTTGGCGCGTGCCACATTGGCGGGCTTCTCGGGGTAGATACCGAGGTTCACGGCCAGCGGCACGTCCCGCTTGAGGCGGTTGTCCACCTGACGGTTGATGCTGTCGATCACGGCGGTTGCGCGGCGTGCGTAGGCGTTGTCATCGGCCCACGGGCCCCACTTACCCACGTAATCCATGTCCTGGCCGTGGCCGGCGGTCATCGCGACGTCGTCGAAGAACACGCCGTCGAACTTGGCCGGGCGCGCCTTGGTGACGCGACCGGGCAACGACGGCGCTTCGAGCAGCTTGGCCGCGGCGGTCGCGCAGGCGTCCGCGTACGCGTTCGAGAGGTTGGAAATGGTCGAGTAGTTCCAGCCCGGATAGGTAGCCAGACCCATGGAGTTCGTGGCCACGCGGGAGTTACCCGGGCGGACGCCGAACTGACGACCGTCCGACTTGGGATCGGCACACGTGCGCTGGAAGGCGCCATTCTCCGTGCTGCGCTCGGACATGGCACCCAGGTTCATGTACGCGTAGAACGTGGTGCCGGGGTTGGCGGCCTTCATATCAGCCAGCGTGCACTCGCCACGGCCACCGGCAACGGCAACGGTGGGATCCACGATGGCGTCGGAGACTTTGCCGACCAGCTGGCCACCGGGGCACAGCTGTTGCGGCTGTTGGAATCCGTGCAGGTAGGCCGGGGCGCTGCCGGCGGGCGGCGTGGGCGCGGTGGGTGTGGTCGGAACCGGCGCGGCCTGAGCGGGCATGGCAGTAGCCACCAGCGCGAGCAGCGCGGTCATGGTTCCGGCAATGGACAGGGATCGGCGCGAAGTACGCGAATGTTGGGATCTGGAACGCATGTCCAAAAATGTAACGAAACAGTAACGAATCCGTTGTGACCAGCGGGTATGTTTCAGTTGTCTCTTTGGTACGCAGCCGGATGAAAGCTCAATGAGCGACGTGAGCGGCGCTTCATACCCGGGCACGACGCCCCCCGGCGTAAAAGCTCGCTACCCTCGTGACGATGGCACTCCATGTACGGTTCGCGCGTTGGGCAGAAGGTCACCCCAACATCAGTAACGCCCTGCTCATGAGCGGGGGCATTTTCTTCTCGCTGGTCTTCCTCACTGCCGGGGCGATGGACGGAGGCAAGAGCTTCTGGTGCGCCATGGCGGTTGCCGTTCCGTTGTTCTTCCGGCGGGCGGCTCCCGTGGCAGCGGCGTTCGCGGCGGGGGCTCTGGCCATTGTCGTCCTGCTGGTGTTCAACGTCGCAGCTATCGGGCTCTGCATGTGGGCTGTTCCATGCTTGATGTACACGGTCGCGGTGCGTGCGTCCAAGAAGAAGCGACGTGCCGTGCTGACCGCCGCCCTGCTGGGGTGCTTGATCTTCGCGCTCACCTGCCGCCGGTGGTTCTTCGTGTTCTATGAAGACGCAGCGATCATGGAATGGATCCTGGTCTCCCTGATGTTCTTTGTGGTCAGCGCACTGTTCGTGATCGTCGCCTTCCTCGCGGGAGACCTGGCGCGCAACCGCTGGCGCCGTCGTGAACAGCTCGAGGATCGGGCCCGCCGCCTTGAAGTGGAGCGCGAGCAAGAGGTGCGTATCGCTGCCCAGGACGAGCGCACGCGCATTGCTCGGGAAATGCACGACGTGGTCGCGCATTCGCTGTCCGTGGTGATCGCGCAGGCGGACGGTGCTCGGTACGCGGCGTCGTCGAACCCGGATGTGGCCGTTCAAACCTTGGAGACGATTTCGGAAACCGCACGCGGATCGCTGACCGAGATGCGCAAGCTCTTGGGAGTGTTGCGCACCGATGACGAGACCGAGACCAAACCGGTGCCGCAACTGCGAGACATCCCAGAGCTCGTGAACTCTGTGAAGGCCGCGGGCCTGCCCGTGCAGTTCAGTGAGACGGGCACTCCGGCCTTGAGTACCGGTGCACAACTGAGCCTCTACCGCGTGGTGCAGGAGGGCCTCACCAATGTGTTGAAGCACGCGTGGCAGGCGAGTTCTGTACGCGTGACCATCGAACACCGGCCGGATTTTTCGTGGGTGGAAGTGGTTAACGATGGCGCCGGGGCGGACGATTCTCCCCGCGCTCCCGGCTGCGGCCACGGGTTGCAGGGGTTGCGCGAGCGCGTGGCTCTGTACGGTGGGGACATGACGGCGGGCCCCCATGCCACTCGCTCGGACGTTTTTGTTGTTCAGGCCACCATTCCCACGGACATCCCCTCGGAGGACGCGTGAGTTCCATTCCCCCAGAGCCCGATAACGCATCGCGTGTGCTCATCGTCGATGACCAGCCACTCGTGCGCGGTGGATTCCGCATGCTGGTGGATTCCCAGCCGGATCTCACGGTCATCGGCGAGGCGGGCAATGGCCAGGAGGCCGTCGATTTCGTATCGGAGGCGCTGGGCACGGAGCGCGTTCCGGACGTGGTGCTCATGGATGTGCGCATGCCCAGACTCAACGGCATCGAAGCGACTCAGGCCATCCTGGCGGCACACCCGCGCACGAAGGTCATTGTGCTCACGACCTTCGACCTTGATGAATATGCCCTGGACGGGATACGTGCCGGCGCCAGCGGGTTCCTGCTCAAAGACGCCCGTCCAGAGGAACTCCTCGAAGCCATCCGCACGGTCGCCCGCGGTGACGCCGTGATCGCGCCTTCCACCACGCGCCGCTTACTCGACCATTTGATCGCCGATTCCTCTGACGACGACGCCGCTCGGTCCGGTGGCGAGCAGACGTCGCCCACTCGGGCGGCCAGGAACGCAACGGGATCCGGACAGGTGCCCGCGGCGGCGTCGAACCCGTGGGAGCACCCGCGATTGGCCTCACTCACGGCGCGTGAACGTGAGGTCTTCGAGCTCGTGGGCAGAGGGCTGTCGAACGCGGAGATCATGTCCGAACTGTTCCTGTCCGAACCGACCGTCAAGACGCACGTGTCCCACATCCTGGCCAAGCTGGCTGCCCGTGACCGGGTGCAGGCCGTGGTGATCGCGTATGAAACAGGCGTGGTGACTGCCTGACGGTGCCCATCCGTAGTGCCCACGTGAAACGCCCCGCGAACCTGAGATTCGCGGGGCGTTTCGTTGAGCTGATGTGATCAGTGCTCGTAGGTGTGCAGATCGATGTTCTTGGATTCCTTGGTCAACAGGATGGCGATGCCACTGATGGCCGTGAGGATGCC
>JAFAAV010000106.1 GCA_023426375.1 Actinomycetes bacterium
TCGCCCTCGGTGCGGGCTTCCTCACGAATCTTCTGGGCTTCGAGGCGGGCGCTCTCAAGCTGCTGGTTGTACTCGTCGCGAGCGGCCTTGGCCTCTGCCTGAGCGGCCTTGGCCTTGGCAAGTCCACCTTCGATGGCTTCGGTGCGGTCACGGTAGACCTTCTCGAACGCCGGAACGATGAACTTGATCGCGATGAAAAGCAGAATCAGGAACCCAATGGCGGTGATCAGCATTTCCCAGACATTGGGGAACAGGGGGCTAGCCCCTTCTTCTGCTGCCAACAACATTGCGGTCATGTGCGCGATTCCTGTTCTCTAGTTAAGGACTAAGTGCGGACGAGCCGCTCTTAGAGGAGTGCGAGCACGAAGCCCAGGATGGCCAGAGCCTCGACCACGGCGAAGCCCATGAACAGCATCGGCTGAATCACGCGCTGGGACTCGGGCTGGCGAGCAACTGCCTGCATGTAAGCAGCGAAGATCAAACCCACACCGATGCCACCACCGATGGCAGCGAGACCGTAGCCAATGACGCTAAGCGAACCTTCCATTATGGATATTTCCTTTCTGGGTGCCCGTGTTGGGCAGTGATGCCATTACTGGAATCGTAAATGGACGATGGTCACATCAGCAGTCCGAGCGGACCGCTGCTTCGTGGGGTCAGTGCCCCTCCTGCAGAGAGCCCTGTACATACACGGCAAACAGCAGGGTGAAGATGTAGGCCTGCAGGATCTGAATCAGAACCTCCAGGAAGTAGATGAAGAGGCCCAGGATCACACCGAAGACGGATCCGCCGATACCGAGGGCACCGCCCACGCCGGTGGCGAGGTACGCGGTGAAGCCTGCGGCAACCATGATGGCCATGTGGCCGGCGAACATCGTGGCGAACACACGAAGTGCGTGAGTGACGGGGCGAATGATCATGTTCGAGAGGAACTCGAGCGGGATCAGCACGATGTAAAGGACCTTGGGGACGTCCGGCGGCATGGTCATCTTGACGAAGAAGCCGCCGAAGCCGTGGCGCTTGATACCCACGAAGACCCACACGATGTAGGCGATGGCCGCGAAGACGTACGCGGTGCCCGGGTGGGAGAAGGTCGGCAGCTGCAGGACCGGGATGGAGCCGAACAGGTTGTTCACCAGAATGAAGAAGAAGAAGGTGAACAGCAGCGGGATGTACGGGCGGAATTCCTTCTCGCCAATGATGTCGCGGCCGAGGTGGTTACGGACAAAGCCGTAGCCCATTTCACCGAGGTACTGCCCCTTGGAGGGGACCAGGGCGCGGCGGCGGACGACGTACATGAAGAACCCAGCGATGAGAACCACCGACAACAGGATCAACAAAGAATGCTTGCCGACTTCAAAGGTGCCCACGGAGAAGAAGGGAGGCAGGTGTGCGTCCTCAACTGACGGGGCCACGAATTCGGCCGGAATCCTCAAGGCGGGGTTCAATACGGGTCCTTTCTGCGGTATCCAGACCGGTCACACTCGGGGCGAGGGGCCCTGATCAGACGACGATGTCTTTGTCGGGTACTCCATCTGGGTCGAACTGGAGTTCAGGCCCTCCCGCATGTGGAGGTAACCAAGATAGATCCCGGCAGCCGCACCTAAGACGGCTCCCACGATCACCAACCACCCTGTTCCCAGCAGGTGATCCGCGCCCCAGCCTACCAAACTCCAGAACCCTCCACCGACCACGATGTACAGCAACATGGTCAGGCCTCCGGCCAATCCACCTCGCTGAACGAGCTCTCCCGCGGTGCTGAGCGCTTCATCGGAATTCGAGCCGGTTTCGACTGGTCCGACACGCCGTCCGTCATGTTGCGGTGAGTTGGGGAAAATGCGTTCACGCTCGGCCATCTGCTCCCCCTTTCGGTCAGTTCTGACGGGTTTTCTTCAAGGGTAGTGGCCGCCTCGGCCTCCGCCTCAGCCGCCGCTTGAGCTTCCCTGGCCCGCACCACTGCCGCGTAATCACGGGCCAGGACCGTACTGGCCCGCATGGCAACGGGCGCCAGCATCAGCCACGACAGGACGAGACCCGCGGCCACGGCGATGGCGAAACCCAAGGAATGCAGCCACTCGGGGGCGCCTACCGAGAGCAAGTACCAGCCCATGACCACGACCTTCAGAAGATACAGAAGGGCGAGCGCCGGGGCGGTTGCAGCCGGTGCCAACCGGTACATGAATGCGGACACGAACACCGTGAGGCCGGTACTCAACATCACCAACCCGGCACCCACGGCGATGGATCGCCACAGCGAATCGAAGTCGATCACCGCAGCACAGGTGATGAGAATCACAGCAAGAAATAAGGATGTGACGCTCAGAACCAGCACCGGCCGACCGTAAGCATCACGAGATGCGCCCGGCGGGGTGGAATCAGGTGCTGACGGAGAGACGGGAACCACCTCGCTCACGAGGCCACACCTCTACGACGGCGTGCGAGCGGTGCCAGAATGCGGGGCAGGAACAGATACACGATGACCACGGCGGCTGTGGCCAGTCCCGCGAGAACCGACCCGGCGCCGTCGGCGCGCACACCCCACAGGGCGATCACACTGACCAGAACCGTGGCCACCGTGACGACCAATGAAGACAGGACGTGGGACAGCCCCACGTCCGTGAGGCGCTGGTAGACGTGCTCGCGGTGGGGTTTGTACCAAATTTCACCGCGTTGCACGCGTTTGATCAGGGTCACGGTGGTGTCCGCCAAATAGATCACCAGCGGGGGTAGCAAGTACTCCACGTACACCCCGGACAAGAAGGCACCGATCGCGATCGCGACCAGACTGCCGCCGAGGACATAGGAACCGACGTCGCCCAGGAACACCGTGCCTCGACTCAGGTTCCACGGCAGGAACCCAGCGAAGGCACCGGCAACGATCAGACCTGCGCACATCATCCATGTCATGTCGTTCGCGGCGCCGGCCCAGGCGTAGAGCAAGCCGACTACCGTGCCGTGCATTCCGGAGATTCCGTTGATGCCGTCCATGAAGTTCGCGATGTTGATGTAGGCCACCGTGGCGATGACCCCCACCGGCCACCACCACACGGCGATCCCCAGAGACACGATCAGGGCGCCCGTGCCCAGTGCCCCGATCAACAACTGCACTCCGAGGCGTGTGCCCACGGAAGCCCCGCGGTAGTCCTCGAGCCACCCCAGGCCGGCGCTGGCTACGATCATGGCCAGCACGATCAGTGACACGGAACGGTCCACCTCAACCACTCCGAGCGCCAGGGCCAGCACGTACATCACCACGATGGCAACGGCTACGGCCAGGCCCATTCCGCGGATGACCGGGCGGTCGTGAGACGACCTGTCCGAGGGGATGTCGATGACTCCCCACCGTGCCAGCAGTGGCTTGATCACGAACGGCAGGAGGACGGAGATCAAGAATGCCCCGCCGCCCAACCAGAGCGCGAGGGTCAACAGATGTTCCAGCGTCTCGGCCTGTGGAATGGCACCCGGGCCTTCGACACGGGATGAAATGAACGGTGTTGCGGTGATGATGGGTCCTGTCATGAGCGCTCTCCCCCGTTGCGGTCTGCGTGGGGGGGCGGCTTCTGGTGTTCTCTGGCGCGAGGGACGGAAAAATCCGTGATGCGGGGCTGGGTGCTGTCCTTGATCACCGGGATGGAACCGGTGAACAGCATGCCGCCGCGCACCTTCCAGACGTGCCGGTCCAGATGCGCGGGGTCCAAACGTTCGGCCCTGGCGTGGGAAATCTTGGGGTGCAGCGGGCGTTCGTCGCTCTCGCCCGCGCCGATCAAATCTTCATGGAGCTTCTCGCCGTGACGCAATCCGGTGATCACGATCTCGACGTCCTCGCGACCTGACATCGCACGCAAACGTTCGGCGATGTCCAAGATCCTGACGGGTTCGCCCATGTCCAGGATGAGGACCTCTCCCCCGCTGGCGATGGCACCGGCCTGAATCACCAGCTGGCATGCTTCCGGAATGGTCATGAAGTAGCGGGTGGCCTCCGGGTGGGTGACCGTGATGGGACCTCCCTGGCGGATCTGCTCCGCGAACAAAGGAAGCATGGAACCGCGCGAACCGAACACGTTGCCGAAGCGTACCGATGCGTACCGCTTACCCGTCTGACCCGCCATCCACGCGGTGAGTTTCTCGGCTACGCGTTTGGAGTGTCCGAGCGCGGTGGTGGGATTTGCTGCCTTGTCCGTGGAGACGTTCACGAACACGTCCACGTCCACTTTGGCTGCGGCGTTGAGCACGTTGAGCGTGCCCATCACATTGGTCTTCCACGCTTCGTCCGGGAACTGTTCCAACAACGACACGTGTTTGAGCGCGGCGGCGTGGAAGACGACCTCCGGTTGCCGCCGTTCGAAAATGTGCTCGAGCGACTCCGTGTCACGGATGTCCGCGAGCACGGTGTCATTGCCATCCAGCAAGCCGCGCCCGGTGATCGAGATCTGGGTGGACTGCAGGCCGGTTTCATCGCGGTCCAACATGATCAACTCGGCGGGTTCGAATCCCACGAGTTGACGGCACAGCTCGGAACCGATGGAACCGCCCGCGCCAGTCACCAGGACTCGCTTGCCGGTGACGTAGCCCGCGATGGCATCCACGTGGATGTCCACCGGGCGACGCCCGATCAGATCCTCCATGGCGATGTCCCGCAGGTCCACGCTCTGCTTGTTCGCGGTCAACATGTCGGTGATCGGAGGCACGGTCATCACGCGCGTGTTGGTGCCCGCTACGGCGTCGGAGACGCGGCGCATCAGGCGCGGCTCGACGTCGGAAATCGCCACGATGAGAACGGCCGACCGCGTGGCTTCCAGGACGTGAGCGACGTCGTGCAGGGTGCCCATCACCGGAACGGATGAAATGCGCAGGTGCTTCTTGGCGGGGTCGTCATCGATGAGTGCGACCGGTAGGAACTCGGACGAGGGGTCCTGCATCATGCGGTGCACCAGGAACGTACCCAGATAACCCGCACCGAACACCACCACGTGCTGGGCCTCGGCCCCGGGCTTGGCGGTGGACTCCTGGTACATGCGCTTGAGGTAGCGGAAGGCCGCCATGAACAAACACGCGAACGGGAACGCGATGAAACCGATGGATCGCGGAATCCCCATGGCCACGCCGAAGACCAACAACACGACCTCGAGGATGGCGGTGACGATCACGGTCACCACGACCAGCAGTTTGGCCTCCTCGAAGCTACCGAACGAGTAGCGCCCCTTGTACAGGGCGAAGGAGAATCCCACCACCATCTGACACGCGACCGCCACGGCACACGTGATCACCAGGCCACCCACGGAGACGAACTGCACGTTCATCTCGTAGCGCAGGAGCACCGCCACGCACATGGCCACGATCCACGCGGCGGAATCCAAAATCATCTGGATCCACAGCCACGCGACCGGCTTCTCCGCCGAGGGGGTGTTGATGTGGGGGTTCCCCATGCGCGTTGACGTCCTTTCGAGCACGCGAACTAGCTGTTGCGGTGACCCACCATGAATCGGTAGGCCGTTTCCCGCACTTTCAACGGCACGAATCTGTAGCCGCCTCGCACAATCACGTTAGTGGCCCATTGTATGAACCCCACGTACCCTAAACGGCGCAATTTCCTTTGCAACGCCAATTCGGCGAGAAATACACGGACTCCCCCGCGCCTTTCGTAGGAACCTGCCGAGACGCGGTACCCGACCAGGGGTTCGGGCACATTGCGAACGTCAGCTCCTGCGTGGAGCATGCGGGCCCACAACCAATAGTCCTCGGCCATGGGAACGTGTTCGTAACCGCCCACCGCTTCCACCGCGCTGCGGCGGAAGACCACGGAGGGGTGCGAAATCGGGTTGCGGCGTTTACCCACACTCTCGATTTCTGAACGTCCCACCGGGGCCTGCCGCAACGCGACCGGCGAGGACTCATCGTCGCCGATCTCGTGCATCGATGAGCCCACCAGGTCCGCGCCGTCCTCGATCAACGGCAGTTGTCGTTCGAACCGGTCCGGGTAGGAAATGTCATCGGCATCAGCCCGGGCCACCACGTCGTGGGAGCACCACAGCAGGCCGGTGTTCAGCGCGTTGGTCAGCCCCGCGTTGTGTTCGAGTTCCACACGCACCACGGGCACCGCCGACGCCGCACTGATCCGGTCCAGCTCGTCCGTGATCTCTTGCGGCACGGGGCCGTCACGCACGATCACCACTTGTGCCGGTGGGCGAGTCTGTTCGTGAGTGTTGGAGTCGATGGCCCGGCGCACTCGGTGGGCGGAATCCCCCCGGTAGACGGGCACCAGGAGCGAAAAGGGCGCGGGAGACTCGGTGAGGTTCAGGGGCTCAGCGAGGGCCACCGAAACCACGTCCCCGCATTCCGTTGACATACCGACCGGCCCACGTGCGCAGACCCTTGAGATCTCCACGTTGCAGGTAGTACGCCGGATATCCGATGGCGTCCGCGGTCAGCTGGACCACGCGCTTGTAGCGCCACGACACGTAGCCGCGGTTACGGAAGAAATGCTGTTGTTTGAACTGCCCCGGGGGGATGAGCACCTGGAGTTTTCCGGGAATGACCACTTGCTCTTCTTCCCAGCCCGGCGGGTGTGCCACGGCGGTGGTGGTCACGGTTCCGAAGGGAAGACCCGACTTCCGCAGGCGCACCAGGAAGTCCACCTCGTCCCCGCGCAGGAACAACTTCAGATCGGGGAGCCCCACTGTGAAGAACACGGACTCGTCCATGAGCGCGCCGTTGAAAAAGGCTGCGTAGGAGGGGATAAACCTTAAAGATTCGATGTCAGCTCGAGAGTGCGTAATAGTCCCCTCGAGTCGGAACGGGAAGGACAGCGTCCCGTGATCCTGGGGTGCCACGATCAGCGGGGACACCACGGCCAGGTTGCGTTCGGCCGCGGCCTGCCGCAGGGTTCGCAAGCAGTGCTCGTCCTCGGGATGGGCGTCGTCGTCCATGAGCCACACCTGATCCGCGCCGGTGGACAACGCGGTGAGGATCGCGAGGGAGAACCCTCCGGCACCACCCAGGTTCGCCACCGACCGCAGGTACCGCAGTTCGAAGGCACCGTCGATCAGTCCACGAAGGTGGGCTTCATCAAGGGGTGTTTTGCCCGCATCGACCAGGCACAGACTGTCGATCGGATCGGTCTGGCTCCGAAGGCCCGCGATCAACTGATCGACGTCGCGGGGACGGTCCTGCGTCACGCACGCGACGCTGACGCGTTGGCTCTGCGCCGAATGTGAGCTGGCTCGAGTCATGGTTGCTCCCGCGGAAAGTACTGTGAGGGACCTACAAACTCGGGCCCCGATGGACTCACGGATTCTATCAACGTGCGGCTGACAATCTCCCGGACGCGGTCACCGCGGGGTTGCTGCCGTACGATGAAGAAACCAATGTCGGGAGGAGATTCACCGTGACAGCTAGTAGCTGGCGAGTACTCGGAGCCACGGGCTTTGTGGGGTCGGCCATCACCACTGCTCTGCAGACCAAGAACATTGCCGTGACCCCGGTGTCCACGCCCCGGTTGGCCTCTCCGGCCACCACCGTGCACCATGTGATCGAGCACGCCCATCGGTTGGAGTCGGTCATTGATTACCTGGCCGATTCGTTCGCCGGCGCGGACATCGTGGTCAACGCCGCCGGGCTTGCCGCACCCGACCAGACTCATCAGCAGTCCCTGACGGGCGCGAATGCCTTGCTCCCCGTGCTCGTGGCCCTGGCCGCGCACCGCACCGGTGTCCGCCGGGTCATCCACATCAGCTCGGCGTCCGTTCAGGCAGATGCCCCCGTGCTGGACGAATCGATCCGCACGGCACCGTTCTCCGCCTACTCCTTGTCCAAGGCCCTCGGTGAATCCGCCCTGTACAGGTTGCGTGCTGAATGGGAAGGCGAGCCGAACGCCCCGCAGATCACGGTCCTGCGTGCCACCTCGGTCATGGGCAGCGGCCGACGCACCACCCGGTTGCTCGCCAAATTCGCGTCCTCGGTGTTCTCCTCGGTCGCCGGTGACGGCACCGCCCCCACACCGGTCACCTCGGTCAAGGCACTCGCCCAATTCGCGGTGGCCGTGGGCGAGTTCCCCGAACCTCTACCGGCCGTCATCCTGCAGCCGTGGGAGGGCGCCACGACCGGTTCAGTTCTTCGCGACGCCGGCCATCGTCATCCACTGCAGTTGCCGCCGTTCCTGTGCCGGGCCGTGATCGACGCCGGCAACTGGGTGTCCGGTCTGGCCAACAATCGATTCAACGGGGCGATCCGCCGCCTGGAGGTCACCTGGTTCGGCCAGCGACAGGTACCGGGATGGGCCCATGAGAACGGCGTGATTCCCGAACCCAACGTGCAAGAGGTATTGCGTCAGGCGCACTTGTCACTGGGTAAGTAAGTTCGACGGCACACACGGCGAGGGCCACAACCGAACGGTTGCGGCCCTCGCCATGTCTTGTTCGGCTGGGTGGTCTCTCAGGCTCCGTTGACCAAGCGGTTGGCCTCGTCCACGCTCAGCGCTGAAGTGCCGCCCCAGCGAGGCTGCGTCGCGTCCGCTCGGTTGCGGTTCTGATCCACACGCGCGCCGGGCTTCGCGGGCGCGTTCTGCACCAACGCCCGGGCGACCTCGGCCTCGGGGGCTCCCGGTTCGACCAACGGCTCAGCTCTCGTACCGCGTGTACTTCGTTCACCGACGTCGCTCCGGTGGCGCCAGCGGTCGATCGTGCGTTCGGTATCGGGTTGCGACGACGCCGCGTCGGTCACCTCGAGCGCGGACTCCTCCGTGGCGCTGTGCACGCCTTGATGTCCGTCGTGGTCACCGTGTCCACCAGATTCCCCGGGTTCGTCCGCCCCGTCTGCCCCGCCTGCTCCTCCGGTCGCATCGTCACCCGTGTTCTCCCCACCGTCGACGTGGGCAACCACGGAACGCAGTTCGTCCAGACCAATGGCACCGTGGCGCAGCACCACGGGAACCTCACCGGTGCAGTCGACGATCGTCGACGGTAGACCGCTGGGATTCTCCGCGTGGTGATCTGCGGTGGGTCGAGCGCCGTCGTCGAGGTAGAGGGCCACCCGATCCTGGAGCATTTCCTGGGCATCGTCGGCCGTGAGTGCCGCCGGCATGCCCGTGAGGTTGGCAGACGAGACCGCCATGGGGCCGACCCGCTCGAGAACTTGCCGGGCAACGCCGTCGTCCGGAACGCGCAAGGCCACGGTGCCGTGCGTTTCGCCGAGATCCCAGCCCAGTGTCGGCTGGGCCCAGCACACGAGGGTGAGGGCACCTGGCCAGAAGGCCTCGGCCAGTGCGCGGGCATCGTCCGAAACCTGATCGGCCAGACCGTCCAGGACTCCGGGATCGGCGATCAGTACGGGAGGGGGCATCTGACGGGTCCGTCCCTTGGCGCCGAGCAGCGTTTGGACGCCCATGGGCGAAAACGCGTCGCAACCGATGCCGTACACCGTGTCCGTGGGCATGACGATGCATTCACCGTCCGCCATCACACGGGCCGCGTGGTCGATCGCGGCGACCATGGATTCCTGGTCTGCGCACTTGTACGTGGCACTCACGAGCGTCTCCTTAGCTCAACGTCTGGTGCTGGTCGGAGGTCGTATCGGGTCCCGGCCCCGGTCGACGCGCGCCGGTAGCGCGGGGTTTTCCGGCGAGGTCGTAATGTAATCGGATCTCCACGAAACCACGGGCGGTGAGTTCACGTTCCATGGCCTCCACCTGAGATTCGGCGTGTTCCATGAACAATGCCCCACCGGGTCGCAATAACCGTACAGCGGTGTCCATGGCCGCGCACGGCAGGGCCATGCCGTGCTCCGCTCCCCCGTACAGGGCCGTGGGTGGATCGAAATCCCTGACCTCCGGCTCGGCGGGGATGTCCTCGGGCGGAACGTAAGGGGGATTACTCACTACCACGCAGAAGGTCCCGGCGTACTCGGGGTCGTACTCCCGGTAGTCGGCCTGGGTGAGCGTGACCTTGGAGCCGCGCAGGTTCTGCTGCGCCCAGTCGAAGGCGGAGTCCTCTTTTTCCACCGCGAACACGCGAGTGGTGGGGTCTTCCGTGGCAATGGCCAGGGCGATAGCTCCCGATCCTGTTCCCAGATCCACCACGCGGGGATGGGACACTCCCGCTTCTCGCCACAGCCGAGCTTCATCGAGACTCAGCTGGACCAAAAGTTCTGTCTCCGGACGGGGTACGAACACCCCCGGGCCCACCGACAGTTCGAGCTGCCGGAACGGCGCTTTCCCGGTCAGGTGCTGCAGCGGAATGCGTTGGACTCGACGGGCCACCAGCTCGCGGAAGCCCGCGGGTTCCGGGGCACCCAAAATGGCCTTGGCCTCGACCTCTCCCCTGCTCAGTCCCATGAGGTGAGCCGCGAGGAGCACTGCGTCCGTATCGGGTGACGGTACGCCGGCACCCGCGAGCTCGCCGTGCGCCCATCGCAGAGCCTGGGCAAGGGTCGCTTCCACCGTGGGTCAGTCCTGCTTTCCAGCCTGGTCTTGACCGAGGTGCTCCAAACGGGTCTTCTCGTCCAACTCGATCGCGGAGTTCACCACGGGTTCCAACGCCCCGTCGAGCACCTGATCCAAGTTGTAGGACTTGTACCCCGTGCGGTGATCCGCAATGCGGTTCTCGGGGTAGTTGTAAGTGCGGATGCGTTCGGAACGGTCCACGGTGCGCACCTGTGACTTGCGCACGGCCGCGTTCTCAGCGTCAATCTGCTCCTGCTGGTGTGCCAGGATGCGGGCCCGCAGCACGCGCATGGCTGCCTCGCGGTTCTGCAGCTGAGATTTCTCGTTCTGCATGGCCACCACGATGCCCGTGGGCAGGTGGGTAATACGCACGGCGGAGTCGGTGGTGTTCACGGACTGACCCCCGGGACCGGAGGAACGGTAGACATCGATCTTCAGATCGTTCTGACTGATGTCGATCTCGTCCGGCTCATCGACCTCAGGGAACACCAGGACGCCGGCAGCGGATGTGTGCACTCGGCCCTGGGACTCCGTGGCGGGCACGCGCTGCACGCGGTGCACGCCACCCTCGTACTTCAAACGGGCCCACGCACCGTGCTCGGGGTCGTTGGAGCTCGACTTCACCGCGAGCTGCACGTCCTTGTAACCGCCCAACTCGGTGGGGGTGGACGAGAGCACCTCGGTCTTGAACTTGAGTGACTCCGCGTAACGCATGTACATGCGCAGCAGGTCACCGGCGAACAGTGCGGACTCATCGCCGCCTTCACCGGCCTTGATTTCGAGGATCACGTTGCGCCCGTCATCCGGATCCCTGGGGATCAGTTTGCGGCGCAGGACTTCCTGGGCGGTTTCCAGCTCGGCCTCGAGCGGGGCGATCTCCGCAGCGAGTTCCGGGTCCATGTCGCCGAGCTCGCGCGTGGCCTCGAGGTCCTCGGAAAGCTGTTCCACCCGTCGATGGGCTTCGACAATGCCGTTGAGTTCGGAGTACCGCCGACCCAGTTTGCGGGCCTTGCCCGCGTCTGCGTGCACGGCGGGATCCGCCAGTTCGCGCTGCAGCTGAGCGTGCTCATCCAACAGCGGCTGAACGGGATCGGACATTGAGGGGTCTCCTATCGACGGGTGGAACGGGACAGCGAAGAGTTCTCGCTAGTCCTTGCCGTTGGCCAGCGTGGTCTTCTGGACCTGCAGCAGGAACTCGGTGTTGGACTGCGTGTCACGCAACTTGTTGGTGAGCAGTTCCAGAGCCTGCTGCTGTTCCAGACCGGACAGCACGCGACGCAGCTTCCACATGATCTTGATCTCGTCCGCGGAGAGCAAGTTCTCCTCGCGGCGGGTGCCGGAAGAGTTGACGTCCACGGCGGGGAAGATACGACGGTCCGCGAGCTGGCGGGACAGGCGCAGTTCCATGTTGCCGGTGCCCTTGAACTCCTCGAAGATGACCTCGTCCATCTTGGAACCGGTCTCCACGAGAGCGGTCGCCAGAATGGTGAGCGAGCCACC
>JAFAAV010000104.1 GCA_023426375.1 Actinomycetes bacterium
TCTTTCACCACGCCGAAGGCGAGTCCGGGTGGGTACCCCTTGCGGCCAAGCATGCTGACGAGACGTCGGGTGACTTTGTCGACTTCTTTACGGTCCGAGAAATCGATGCTCTTGGGCATCTTCTTCCGTACGAGTTCGTGGGCGTCCTCGGTCTCGTCCTCATCGGTGCGTTGCTCAAGAGCTTCGTCAGCGAACTCGCCGGTGATGCCTCGTTGCTGGAGCTCGCGGCGCAGTGCACTGCGAGAGAGTTTACGCGTCTCCGCCCGGGACCGGACGAACATGGCGGCGAAAGCGCGGTCGTCCACCAGGTTGACCTCTTCGAAGCGGTCCAGAACTTCCTGAGCCACCTCTTCAGGAACATCACGGTCCGCGAGTTTGTCTTCGAGCTGTTTCCGAGACTTGGCGGAAGCGGTGAGCTGGCGTAACACGATGGCCCGAGCAACTTCATGCTGATCGGGCTCAGCGTCCTGGCCAGCGGAGCCTTCCGCGGGTGGCTCCGCAGGACCTCGGTATCGTGCCGAGGCCCTGCGTCGCCGGGAGTTGTAGCTGGACGACTGGCTCATCGCTCAGTCACCTCGATCAGAACGCGGGAAGTTCCGGCTTGGTCGAATCCGGAGCCTCGAGAATGTCATCCGCAGAGGCTTCCACCGCAGTGTCCTCATCGGACTCCTCGGTGCCCTCCGTGATACCGAGCTTGACCAAAATCTTTCGCTCGATCTCCGCGGCCAGCTCGGGGTTGTCTTTGAGGAAGCGACGCGAATTTTCCTTGCCCTGCCCCAACTGATCGCCCTCGTAAGTGAACCAGGCACCGGACTTCTTGACGATGCCGTGCTCCACACCCATGTCAATCAGGCCGCCCTCGATGGAGATGCCCTGGCCATAGAGGATGTCGAACTCGGCCTGCTTGAAGGGCGGAGCCATCTTGTTCTTGACGATCTTGGCGCGGGTGCGGTTACCCACGGGGTTCGCGCCGTCCTTGAGAGTCTCAATACGGCGGACGTCCACACGCACCGAGGCGTAGAACTTCAGAGCCTTACCACCGGTGGTGGTTTCCGGAGACCCGAAGAACACACCGATCTTTTCGCGCAGCTGGTTGATGAAGATGGCGGTGGTGTTCGTATGAGACAGACGACCTGTGATCTTACGCAGCGCCTGAGACATCAGACGCGCTTGCAGACCCACGTGGCTGTCACCCATTTCGCCTTCGATTTCGGCCTTGGGGACCAACGCTGCCACGGAGTCGATCACGACGATGTCGATGGAGCCGGAGCCCACCAGCATGTCCATGATCTCCAGGGCCTGCTCACCGGTGTCCGGCTGCGACACGAGCAGGTTGTCCGTGTCCACGCCCAGCTTCTCCGCGTAAACGGGGTCCAATGCGTGCTCGGCGTCGATGAACGCGGCAATGCCGCCAGCTCGCTGGACACTTGCCACGGCGTGCAGTGCCACGGTGGTCTTACCGGAGGATTCAGGACCGTAGATCTCGACCACGCGACCGCGCGGGAAACCTCCAATGCCCAGGGCCACGTCCAAAGCGATGGAGCCGGTGGGAATGGTCTCGATGCGAGTGGCCGGGCGATCGCCCAGACGCATGACCGATCCCTTGCCGTAGTTCTTGTCGATCTGTGCCAGGACAGTATCCAGAGCCTTCTCGCGGTCGGAGCCGACCACCTGAGAGGGAACGGAACTGTTTCCCTTTGACTTGGCTGCCATGATTCACCTCGGTTCTTAGGGGCCTGGATTTCGTGGCCCTGTTGTTTGGTTCGTGTCTCAACCTACTGAGAGGGTCTGACACGCATAAGGGCTCACGAAGGATGTGCAGCCCGGATGATCTGATTCGAATATACATTCGATTGGCGCTCGGCGCCATTGCGTCGACTAGGGCTTGGGGTCCTTGTCCGGCCCCCACCACCGGTCCTGGGGAATCTCCTGCGCCTTGCAGATCGCGAACCAGACCTGCTTAGGGTCGATGCCGGCATCGAGGGCTTCGACGGCGGTGCGGTCCCCCACTTCTGCCATCACCAGATCCCGGGCGAGAACCCTGGAGTACCCGGCCCCGAACTCGTGGGCCATGAACTCCCAGAACGTACTGATGCGCATGCGACCTTTCCTAGCGGCTTTCACTGATGAACTGACATAGCAAGGGCCCGCCGACAATGCCGACGGGCCCTGAAAATCTCACGCTGGTGAGCGGTTGGGATTAGTGAGCCGAAGTGGCTGCGCCCCCGCGCAGTTGACGAACCTCACGAGTGAACTCTTCGGTCATCTCGGAAGGCACGGTATCCGGAATGTAGTTGCCCTCGGCGTATGCGAGGCGATCTGCAACTTCACGCAGCATCTGGGACAGGGGGATTTCGAGAGCGGTGCAGATGGAGGCCAGCAGCTCGGAAGATGCTTCCTTCTGGCCGCGTTCCACCTCGCTCAGGTAGCCCAGCGACACGCGAGCACTGTGCGAAACTTCTCGCAGAGTGCGGCCCTGACGCTGGCGGACGCTACGGAGCACTTCGCCAATTTCTTGTCGCAAAACGCCCACTTTGACGTCCTTCGTCTCGGCATGTTCTTCGTCGGACAGTCCCACGTCCTTCCAACGGACGACACCATTGACAGACACGGGTTGCTTCGTCATGTGAATTGCCTACTCCTCGTACGAACGGTCAAACCGTTAAACCAGGTGCTTTCAGTCTGGCGCTAGCCATAACCTTGACCCTGGGCGGCTCAAGTTGAGCCTCTGGTAGTAGTAACCTGCTTGCTCGTTCAATTGTTCCTTGTTGGCGAAAGAATTTCACTGGAAGTTGTCTGTGAGCTCGATTTGTGACGCGAGGAAGTCCACCGCCCGGGAAACCGACTCCCGGCGGATCGCCGCCCGCCCACCGTCCAGGTGCAACTCGAGGTGGTCCTCTCCCCTGGGGCCACTGACACCGAGGTACACGGTGCCGACCTCCTGACCATCGTGCGGTTCGGGGCCGGCCACACCGGTCGTGGACACGGTCCAGTCGACACCCAGAGCGGCACGGGCACCGCGTGCCATGGCCTCCGCCACTTCGGGATCGACGGCGCCCTGACGCTCCAATAACTCATGGGAGACGCCCAGAGTCTTTTCCTTCACGGCATGCGAGTAACTCACCACACCGCCCTCCAGACAGTCGGAGGCGCCCGGAACATCCACAATGGCCGCTGCCACCGCTCCGCCGGTCAACGATTCCGCGGTTCCGATGGTCACCCCGTGCGTCACGGCCACCTGAATCAGATCCACAGCGGTATGAAGTTGAGAATCTGCCACTATTCGTCCTCGTTCTCGGCGGCCTTGTTCACGGCAGCGTTACGCAGTTGCACGGCCTTGATCACATAGTCAATACCGGTGACCACCGTGACGATCAACGCCAGTGCGGTCAACACCCATGCGAACCACAGCCACCAGACACCCACGAATGGCGCCAGCGGCAGCAGCAGGGCGATCAAAGCCGCGGTCTGCAGCACGGTCTTGGTCTTGCCACCCTTGGAAGCGGCCATGACGCCGTAGCGGATCACCACGAAACGCATGATCGTGATGCCCCACTCGCGCACCAGGATCACGATGGTCACCCACCACCACAGCTCCCCCAGCATGGAGAGCACTACGAAGGCCGCACCGGTCAGGAGTTTGTCCGCGATGGGATCGGCGATCTTTCCGAAACTGGTGATCAGATTGCGCGCACGGGCGATATCGCCGTCAAGTTTGTCGGTGTACATGGCCAGACCGAAGACCACCACCGCAGCCCAGCGCATGGGCATGGAGTCCTCGCCGTGGGTACCGCCGGCCCACAGGAACCACACGAAGAACGGCACCATGACGATCCGCAGTGCCGTCAGCGCGTTGGGCAGATTCCAGTTGGACGCGTTGGGTGGCGGGTCGGCCACCGCTCGGGGTGCGGGTGTTCCGCCATTTCGGGCCATCATCGTCCGGTCAACTCCCAAGCATCGTTCGAATCGTCGTCGTCACCGTCGTGGTAGTCCTTGGCCACGTCGGACAAGCTGGCTTCCACGGGGTCCTCGCCGTAATCGACGGAACCACCGCTCCCCGCCGACGCCGCTGGGGAACCTGCCGCGGCGGCGTCGTCACCCGGGGTCGAGGGCGGTTCCTCGCCGCGAATGAGCGCGAGGGTGGCCGCGAGGTCGTCGGGCTTGACCAGAACGTCGCGTGCCTTGGAGCCTTCCGAGGCTCCCACCACGCCGCGGGACTCCAGCAGGTCCATGAGGCGTCCCGCCTTGGCGAAGCCCACGCGGAGCTTGCGCTGCAGCATGGACGTGGAACCGAACTGGGTGGTGATGATGAGTTCGGCTGCCTGCAGCAGAACGTCCAGATCGTCCCCGATGTCCTCGTCGATCTGCTTCTTGGGGGCTTCCTGGATCACGTCTTCGCGGTAGTTGGTCTGCATTTGCGTTTTGACGTGTTCCACGACCTTGTGGATCTCGGACTCCGAGACCCACGCGCCCTGCACACGCATGGGCTTGGACGCGCCCATGGGCAGGAACAAGGCGTCGCCCTGGCCGATGAGCTTCTCGGCACCGGGTTGGTCCAGGACCACGCGCGAATCGGTCACGGAGGACGTCGCGAAGGCCATACGCGAGGGCACGTTGGCCTTGATCAGACCCGTGACCACGTCCACGGACGGGCGCTGGGTGGCCAGCACCAGGTGGATACCGGCGGCACGGGCGAGCTGGGTGATACGCACGATCGCGTCCTCCACGTCACGCGGGGCAACCATCATGAGGTCCGCGAGCTCGTCCACGATCACCAGCAGGTACGGGTACGGGCGAATGACCCGCTTGGAACCGGGCTCCGGTTGCACCTTGCCGTTGCGCACGGCCTTGTTGAAGTCGTCGATGTGCTTGTAGCCGTAGTGCGACAGATCGTCGTAACGGGCGTCCATCTCGCGCACCACCCACTGCAGGGCCTCGGCGGCCTTCTTGGGGTTGGTGATGATGGGAGTGATCAGGTGGGGAACGCCCTCGTATGCGGTGAGTTCCACGCGCTTGGGGTCCACCATGACCAGGCGCACCTCGTCCGGGGTGGAGCGCATCAGGATGGACACGATCATCGAGTTCACGAACGAGGACTTACCGGCACCGGTTGCGCCGGCTACGAGCATGTGCGGCATCTTGGCCAGGTTGGCCACCACGAAACCACCCTCGACGTCCTTGCCCACGCCCATGACCATGGGGTGCTCGGACGTCCGGGCACGCTGGGAACGCAACACGTCACCGAGGGCCACGGTCTCACGATCGGTGTTGGGGATCTCGATGCCGATCGCGGACTTGCCCGGGATGGGAGACAGAATGCGCACGTCCGCGGAGGCCACCGCGTACGCGATGTTCTTGGACAGCGCGGTGACGCGTTCCACCTTGGTACCCGAGCCGAGTTCGATCTCGTACCGGGTCACCGTGGGGCCACGGGAGAATCCGGTGACTTCCGCGTCCACGTTGAACTGGTCGAGCACGTTGGTCAGCGCAGTGACCACGCGATCGTTGGCTTCGGAACGTTCCTTGGCGGGCGGGCCCTGCACCAGGCTGCCGGGGTCGGGCAGGTTGTAGGCCATGTCGCCCGCAAGCTGAAGCTGTTCGGAACGTGCCGGGATCGGGGCCGACGGCGTGTGGGTCCGTGTGGTCTCGGGCCCGTCTACTTCTGCGAGTGCCGGTGCCTCGGAAGCTTCGGCGGTATCGGCGGCCGGTTCCAGACCCTGCTCCCGACGCAGCTTGTCCGCGGCGATCTGGGACTTGGTCGGCCGTTTGACGCCCGGGCGCACCTTGGGGATGTCCTCGGTGTCCTGGACCTGTGCGTTCGCGGCGCCCGAGGCTGCGGCCGATGTGGAGCCGGACACGGCGGCGTCGTCACCGTCGGAAAGATCGAAGACGCGGGTGCTCGAGGAACCTTCGGCGGCTTCGCGTCGTTTGGCCTCGTCGACCACGGCGCGTTCGAAGGCCTCGTCACCGTTGTAAGCATCCAGTTGGGCTTTTTCACGACGTCGCTCGGCGCGGCTCTGGCGCTTGCCGCGCTTCTTCTCCGGTCGGGCCGGGTCCAGATAGGAACGGTCGTGCTCGGGGTTCGAGATATCGGTGGATCGGGCCTCCCCCTGGCCCATGAGCTTGTTGTATCCCCCGCGCAGGCGCGGCCCGATCTGGCCGATGGGGGTGGCTGTCATCACGAGCAAGGACAAGAAGGCGAGGAGGGCAAGGACCACCAGCGCACCCCAGTGAGTGACGAGCGCGGACAGCGGATCGGCCGCCAAGAAACCGACGAAACCGCCGGCCTGCCAGATTGCCTCAAACCCTTGATTGAGCTGAGGCTGTCCCCCGGCGATGTGAGCGATACCCGAACCTGCCACGGTCAGCGCCATCAACCCGATCGCGATGCGATTATTGGCCTGGGTCTCGGTGGGGTGTCGGAAGGCCCGCCACGCGAAGAACAGGCAGAACACCGGAAGCACCAGCGCCATGAAACCGAAGGTGCCGCCCACCACCGCGTGGATCCACGAGGCGGGCATGGAAATGAACGTGGCGTCCACTCCGCGCAGGTTCCACCATTCGACCGCGGCGATCAGCACGGCCAGGACGAGCCACACGAGTGCACCGCCGTCGCGGCGCTCCCCGGGAGCCATGTCCGTGCGCACAGTACCGATTCGTCGCACGCCCGCACCCACCACGTGTCCCAGACCTGACCACGCGTTGACCACGGCATGCAGAAGACGGCTACCGGCGGACGGTCCCTGTGGTGCGGACTTGGCCGGGGCCTTGGACGAGCTCTTGGTAGTGCCCTTGGAAGAGCGGGATGCGGTCGAGGTTCGAGATGTTGACTTCGACGATCGCGGAGGGGAAGTTCGTGACGCCATATGTTCCAGAATACCCGGCCAATGCAAAGCCCGCCCCGACATCGAGTCGGGGCGGGCTTGAGCGCTACCGGGCGAGCGTGGCTTACGCCTCGACCACCACGGGGACGATCATGGGCTTGCGGCGCAGCTTGCGCGAAACCCACGAGCCGATGGTGCGGCGAACAACCTGCTGCAGCTGGTGTGCAGAGTGGTTCTTGCCGGACTCGCTCATGGCATCCTCGAGGGCGGCAATGATCTTGGGGCGGATCTCGTTGAAGACCGTGTCCTCCTCCGCCACGCCGCGGGCGTGGATGTCCGGGCCGGAGACGATCTTGCCGGTGTCGCGGTTGACCACGGTGACCACGGAAATGAAACCCTCCTCACCGAGGGTCATGCGGTCCTTGAGGTCAGCGTCCGTAATCTCGCCCACGGATGAGCCGTCCACGTAGATGAACCCGCATTCGACCTGCCCGGTGATCTTGGACTTACCGCCGTGCATGTCCACCACGGTGCCGTTCTCAGCCAGCAACACGTGATCGCTGGGAACACCGGTCTCCTGGGCCAGGGCACCGTTGGCGATCAGGTGACGCACCTCGCCGTGGACCGGCATGACGTACTCGGGCTCCACGATGTTGTAGCAGTACAGCAGTTCGCCGGCGGCAGCGTGACCGGACACGTGCACCTTGGCGTTGCCCTTGTGAACGACATCAGCGCCCAAGCGCATCAGACCGTTGATCACGCGGAACACGGAGTTCTCGTTACCCGGGATCAACGACGACGCCAGGATCACCGTATCGCCGGCGTTCACCTGGACCTTGTGGTCGCCGTTGGCCATGCGGGACAGCGCGGCCATGGGCTCGCCCTGGGAACCGGTGCACATGATCACGAGCTTGTCGTCCGGGTAGTCCGCCGCCTTCTTCTGGTCGATCAGCACGTTGGGCGGCACGTCCAGGTAGCCGAGCTTGTCTGCGATCTCCATGTTGCGGATCATCGAACGACCCATCAGGGCGACCTTGCGACCGCTGGCCACAGCGGCGTCGAGCACCTGCTGCACGCGGTGGACGTGCGAGGAGAAGGAAGCGACGATCACGCGCTGCCGTGCTTTGGCGATCACGTCCGCGAGCACGGGACCGATGGCCTTCTCGGTCGGGACGAAGCCGGGGACCTCGGCGTTGGTGGAGTCGGTGAGGAACAGGTCCACACCTTCTTCGCCCAGGCGAGCGAAGTGGCGCAAGTCGGTGATGCGACCGTCCATGGGCAACTGGTCCATCTTGAAGTCACCGGTGTGCAGCACGGTGCCGGCCTTGGTTCGCAGGAACACGGCCAGCGCATCCGGGATGGAGTGGTTGACGGCCACGAACTCGCACTCGAATTCGCCGAGTTTCTCCACCTGGCCCTCGCGCACGGCCAGGGTGAAGGGCTTAATGCGGTGTTCCTTCAGCTTGGCCTCGATCAGCGCGAGGGTGAGCTGGGAGCCGATGATGGGAATGTCCGGTCGGCGCTTGAGCAGGTACGGAACGGCACCGATGTGGTCCTCGTGACCGTGCGTGAGCACGACCGCCACGATGTCGTCCAGGCGATCCTTGATGTTGTTGATGTCCGGCAGGATGAGATCCACACCGGGTTGCGTTTCTTCGGGGAACAGTACACCGCAGTCGACCACGAGCAACTGCCCGTTGATCTCGAACACGGTCATGTTCCGACCGACCTCGCCCAAACCGCCCAGCGGGATGACGCGCATGGTGTCTGCGGCCAACGCCGGGGGTTCGGACAGGTCAGTGTTGGTCCATCGGGTCATGAGACCTCTTTCGTCTTTAATTGTTCAAAGTGTCTGCCAGGACCGAGGCACTCAGATCCGCGCGGATCTGTTCGATTTCGGCCTGGGTGGGCGCCACGTGCGGCAAGCGCACGGTGTTGTTCGGCAGGCGCCCCTGCCAATTCAGAATGGTCTTCGCGGCCACGGCACCGGGTACGCGAGTCATGGCGGCGCGAACCACCGGGATCAGTTCGTTGTTGACCTTGCGGGCGGTCTCGAGGTCCCCGCTCAGGGCGGCGTCCACGAGCGTGCGGAAGCGCGGTGTGTCCAAGTGCGATGTGACACCCACGAGCCCTGCTGCGCCCAGAGCGATCCAGGGCAGGGTCAGACCGTCATCACCGGAGTAGTACACGAGATCGGTTTCGGCCATGACATGAGCCGCCGCGTTGAAGTCAGCCTTGGCGTCCTTGACGGCCACGAGGTTCTCGTGGGAGGCCAACGAGATCAACGTTTCCGGTGCGATGGGCACGCCCGAACGGCCGGGAATGTCGTACATCATGATGGGCGTGTCCACGGAGTCCGCCAAGGAGCGGAAGTGGGCCTCGATACCGGCCTGTGTGGGCTTGCTGTAGTACGGAGTGACGATCAACAGACCGTCCATACCGATTTTCTGCGCTTCGAGGGACAGGTACCGCGAGTGCTCGGTGTCGTTGGACCCGGTACCCGCGAGCAGGGGCACACGGCCACCCACTGCATCCTTGACGGCACGAAAGACCGCTAGGTTCTCTTCGTCGGTCATGGTCGAGTACTCGCCGGTGGTGCCACACACCACCAGTCCGTCACAACCATCGTTGACCAGTTCTTCCGCCAGATGCCCCGTGGTTTCGAGGTCCACGGACCCGTCATCCTTGAACGCGGTCACCATGGCGGTGAGCAGAGTTCCGAACATGGGAGCGGGGCGGTCGGGCTGAGTGGCTACGCTGCGATCGGTCATACGCCCCAGGTTACCGCGATCATCGCGCCAGCGTCGCCCCCGGGTCCGCGCCGCGGTACAGGGCGATGGCTGTGCGCATGGCTCCGCGGGCGCGCCGGCCGTCGGAACTGGCCGAGTAGGCCAGGCTCAACCGGTACCAGCCGCGCCAGTCCTCCGGATTCGCCTCGACTTCTTCACGCACGGTGTGGAAGTGCTCGTCCGCGGCTTCACGTACGTAACGGCCCGACGGCGTCTTGGGCAGGTCATCCTTGGGTAGCCCGCCCTCAGCCGCAAGGGTGCGTCCGAGCTTCTCGGTGCGTGCGCCGAAGATGATTTCACGCACCATGGCCCAGGTACCCACTGCGGGGATCACGAGCATCGCAATCCCGAATCCCTTGACGATCCAGCCATCGGTGTTCAGCAGGAGCACCGCACGCTGGAACGACAGTCCCAGGTAGAGGGCCAGGAGGGCGATCATGAGTGCCGCCAGAATCCGCCCCTTGGAACCGATCTCCAGGACCGTGAAGACGGCCGCGAACGCCAACATGGCGATGATCCAGATCTTGGAACCCGTGGAGATCGGCAGGATCATCACGGTCAGCAGCGCCAGGACGATGACCGCGGCCACCCACCAGCGCAGTGAACTGGGTTTCTCCGCGTTCACAGGCCCAGGTCCATGTAACCGTCCAGGCCGTGGGTCAGCCCCGGATGCTTGGCCACTTCGCGCACGCCCAGCACCACACCGGTCATGAACGAGATCCGGTCGAACGAGTCGTGGCGGATGGTCAGCTGCTCCCCCGTGTTGCCCAGCAGAGTTTCCTGGTGCGCCACCAGGCCGCGCAGTCGCACGGAGTGCACGTGCACGCCGTCGACCACGGCACCGCGGGCGCCGTCCGGATCCGTCTGGGTCGCGTCCGGCGAGTCGGCCACGCCAGCCTCTCGGCGGGCCTTGCCGATCAACGACGCCGTGCGGGCCGCGGTTCCCGACGGCGCGTCCAGCTTGTCGGGGTGGTGCAGTTCCACGACCTCCACGGATTCGAAGAATGCAGCTGCGGCCTCCGAGAACTTCATGGCCAGGACCGCACCCACTGCGAAGTTGGGGGCGATCAGCACACCTACCTCGGGGTGCTTGGCCAGCTGTGCTTCCAGATCCGAGAGTGCCTGATCGTCCCAGCCAGTGGTGCCCACGACCGAATGAATACCGTGGTCGATCGCGAAACGCACGTTGTCCCGCGTGGACTCCGGAACGGTCAGGTCGATCATGACCTGAGCACCCGAGTCGATGAGGGTTTGGAAATCATCGCCACGACCCAGCGCGGCGACCAGTTCCAAACCGGGAGCACGCTCGACCGCGGCCACCGCCTCGGAACCCATGCGCCCGCGGTGGCCGAGCACGGCCACCTTGATGGTGTTGTTCGATTCAGTCATCTCAACCACTCCTTAGTTCTGGGTCGGCAGGTTCTCGGCCGACACCTGCGGTCCCACCACGGTCTGCACGGAGGACGCCGCCGAAAGTTCCGCAGCCAACGTCTGCACGTCCTGGGATGTCACGGCACGAATCCGGTCCAGGGACTCGTCCACGTCCATGTACACGCCGGTCTTCAATTCCGCCGATCCCAAGCGGGACATCCTCGAACCGGTGTCCTCAAGGGCCAGAACGGTGGCGCCGCTGAGTTGACCTTCGATCTTCTTCAGTTCCTTGGTGGTCATGCCGTCGTGGGCCAAACGGTCCAGTTCGTCACGCATGAGTTGCGCCACCTGGTCCACACGGTCCATGGTGCACCCGGCGTACATGCCGAAGTACCCGGCATCCGAATAGGCGCCGGAGAACGAGAACGTGGAGTACGCCAGGCCCTTTTGTTCACGGATCGTATGGAACAACCGGGACGACATACCGCCGCCCAGCGCCGCGTTGAGCACCGTCATGGTGAACCGTCGCTCGTCCCCCACGCGTAGGGCCGGCCCGCCCAGCACCACGTGGGCCTGTTCCACGGGACGGTGGAACACCTGGGTTCCAGTGAGCGGTGTGAGAAGGGCGGATTCGTTGGATCGCCGGGTGCCCACGGCACCGGGTGCGTCCGGGTCCCAACCCGCTCGGGTCAAGGATTCCCGCACCAACTCGACCACGCGGTCGTGTTCCAACCCGCCCGCGGCCGTGACCACGAGATTCTCGGGACGATAGGCCGCGCGGTAGTGCTCCCACACGGCGTCACGAGCCACGGTGCGGATCTCCTCGGGCGTGCCCGCAATGGGCCGCGCCAGGGGTGACCCGTCCAACACCGCAGCGATGAACTGTTCGAACGCGAAGTCCGTGGGATCGTCACGATCCATGGCGATCTCTTCGAGGATCACTCCGCGCTCGCGGTCGAACTCGTCCGGGTCCAGGACCGCGCTCGAGAACATGTCCGCGAGCACGTCAATGGCCATGGGCAAATCGTCGGAGAGCACCCGCGCGTAGTAGCACGTGTTCTCCTTCGCGGTGAACGCGTTGGACTCCCCGCCCACGGCGTCGAAAGCCTCGGCGATGTCCAGGGAGGTCCGCCGCGCCGTGCCCTTGAAGAGCAAGTGCTCCAGGAAATGAGTGGAACCGAGCATCCCGGGTGCCTCGTCACGAGAACCCAGGCTGACCCAGAAACCCACGGAGGCCGAACGCTGACCGGGCATTTTTTCCGTCAGCACGCGCGTACCGCACGGCAGTACGCTGCGGGTGATCACGGCGCCGTCGGCGTCGTCGTGGACCACGTGGGTGAAACCGGTGGTGGCCGGCAAAGAAGCTGAGTACGCCCGAAGGCGGGCGTCCGCGGTGGAGATGTTCTCCCCGGGATCGCCCGCCTCCAGCGGAAGGTGAACTACCGTCATGAACTTCGAGTTACCCCTCGATCAGCTCTCGTTGACGGGTTCGGACTCGAGCTCTTCGGCCTTGTCCTCGTCAGCGACGACCGGCGCGAGCGACAGCTTGCCGCGGTCGTCGACCTTAGTGATCTCGACCTGGACCTTCTGGCCCACGCTCACCACGTCGTCCACTTCGTTGACGCGCTTGTTGTCGTTGAGCTTACGCATCTCGGAGATGTGCAGCAGGCCGTCCTTGCCCGGGGTCAGGGAGACGAACGCGCCAAAGGTGGTGGTCTTGACCACGGTACCCAGGTAACGCTCGCCCACCTCGGGAACCTGCGGGTTGGCGATCGCGTTGATCGCCGAACGAGCAGCGTCTGCGGACGGTCCGTCCACGGCACCGATGTACACGGTGCCGTCGTCCTCGATGGAGATGTCGGTTCCGGTGTCTTCCTGGATCTGGTTGATCATCTTGCCCTTGGGGCCGATGACCTCACCGATCTTGGAGACGGGAACGTTCACGCTGATCACGCGAGGAGCGAATTCGCTCATCTCGTCCGGAGCATCGATCGCGGAGGTCAGCACATCCAGGATGTACAGACGGGCCTCGCGAGCCTGGCTCAGGGCGGCGGTCAGCACGGAAGCCGGGATGCCGTCGAGCTTGGTGTCCAGCTGGATAGCGGTCACGAACTCGGAGGTGCCTGCCACCTTGAAGTCCATGTCACCCAGGGCGTCTTCGGCGCCCAGGATGTCGGTCAGCGCCGCGTAGCGGGTCTCGCCGTCCACGGTGTCCGAGACGAGGCCCATGGCGATACCTGCAACGGGTGCGCGCAGCGGCACACCTGCGTTGAGCAGCGACAGGGTCGCGGCGCACACGGAGCCCATGGAGGTGGAGCCGTTGGAACCGAGAGCCTCGGAGACCTGACGGATCGCGTACGGGAATTCCTCACGCGAGGGCAGCACGGGCGTGATCGCACGCTCTGCCAGCGCACCGTGACCGATTTCGCGGCGCTTGGGCGAACCCACGCGGCCGGTCTCACCGGTCGAGTACGGCGGGAAGTTGTAGTGATGGATGTAGCGCTTGTGCTTGACCGGGGACAGCGAATCGATCTGCTGTTCCAGCTTGAGCATGTTCAAGGTGGTGACACCCATGATCTGGGTCTCCCCACGCTCGAAGATCGCCGAACCGTGCACGCGGGGCAGCACCTCGACCTCGGCGGTCAGCTCACGGATGTCCGTGAGACCGCGGCCGTCGATGCGGACCTGGTCCTTGAGGATGCGCTGACGCACGGTCTGCTTGGTCAGTGCCTGGTAGGCACCGTTGATCTCGTCCTTGCGGTCGGCGAAGGGCTTGCCCTCACCGGTGAGCTCGGCCAGAACACTCTGGTGCAGCTCGTCGGTGGCGGCTTCGCGCTCCTGCTTACCCGCGATGGAGTACACATCGGCCAGACGGTTACCCACGAAGTCCTCGACGGCCTGGGTGGCGTCGTCGCCGTAGCCACCGAAGCGAGGCAGGTCCATGGCGGGCTTGCCGGCACGGGACACCAGATCGGCCTGAGCCTCGCACAGTGCCTTGATGTAGGTCTTGGACGCCTCGATGCCCTCGGACACGAGCTCCTCGGTCGGGGCGACGGCGCCCTGGCCCTTGACGAGCTCCCACGAGTTGTCGGTGGCCTCGGCCTCGACCATCATGATCGCGACGTCCTCGGAACCGTCAGCGGTGGTGACCACGCGGCCGGCCACGGCCATGTCGAACACCGCGTTCTCGATCTGGGAGTGCTTGGGGAAGGCGATCCACTGGTGGTTGCCGTTCTCCCCGGGCATGAGGGCCATGCGCACGCCACCCACGGGCCCCTGGAAAGGCATGCCGGACAGCGAGGTGGACATGGACGCGGCGTTGATGGCCACGGTGTTGTAGATCTCGTCCGGCGCGATGGACAGCACGGTCACGACGACCTGGACCTCGTTGCGGATGCCCTTGCCGAAGGCAGGGCGCAACGGACGGTCGATCAAGCGGCAGGTCAGGATCGCGTCCGTGGACGGACGGCCTTCACGGCGGAAGAACGAGCCCGGGATACGGCCGGCGGCGTACATACGCTCTTCGACGTCCACGGTCAGCGGGAAGAAGTCGAAGCCTTCGCGCGGGTTCTTGCCCACTGCGGTGGCCGACAGCATCGACGTTTCCTCGTCAATAGAGACCAGTGCGGAACCGGCGGCCTGCTTGGCCAACCGGCCGGTTTCGAAGCGCACTACGCGCTTGCCGTACGAACCGTTGTCGATGATTGCTTCTGCACTTTGAATTTCGGGACCCTCCAAGGGTCACCTCCGTTTCTCCTGTGGCGAAAAGCGCGACATACCGGTCTTCGATCGAGGCGCTCGCACTGCCCGAGGCATTGCGAAGGCCACTGTCGAGGACCGCGATATGGTGCGCGAATCCGCTACTAGCTTTTCTTTAACATGTGTTGGCCCGGTGGGCCGGTGGTTCCTGGTGGAACCTGGCGGTGTTCGTCACGAACAGCGCCGGTTACGGCGGTTCCCCGCGCCTTCACGGGTGAAAGCACGGGGAACACCGAGAACTTAGATCACTTACGCAGGCCGAGGCGCTCGATGAGCGCACGGTAGCGGGCGATGTCAGTGCGACGCAGGTAGTCAAGCATGCGACGACGGCGACCCACCAGTGCCATGAGGCCACGACGGGTGTGGTGGTCGTGCTTGTGCTGCTTCAGGTGCTCGGTCAAGTCGGAAATACGACGGGACAGCACGGCAATCTGCACCTCGGGGGAACCGGTGTCGCCCTCGTGAGTTGCGTACTCCTTGATGATTTCCTGCTTGATAGCGGCATCCAGTGCCATAAGTAACTCCTTGAGTTAGTACCGTGACCGCCCGGTGCACAGGGTTCGCGCCCGGGTTTCGGGTGTTTCACCCGAGATCTGACCGCCACGGACTGCAGTCAGGCCGTTGAACAGTCTAACGGACAGCGCTCAATACGTCGTATTAGGCGGGTCACCGTTATGGATGTCCCCGTCAACTGGGACAATAGCGACCATGAAGAAAATGAATGTGGAGTCTTTCAACCTGGACCACCGTTCGGTCGCGGCCCCCTACGTTCGGATTGCCGATCGCAAGGAGTTGCCCGGCGGAGACACTCTCATCAAGTACGACGTGCGGTTCACCCAGCCCAACGAATCCCACCTTGAGATGCCCGCGATCCACTCGATCGAGCACCTCACCGCGGAGCACATGCGCAACCACACCGAGGCGCTCATCGACTTCTCCCCCATGGGCTGCCAGACCGGGTTCTACGCCCTCATGCTGGGCACCGAGGACGGCGAGTTCAAGGACCTTCTCGAGGCCACCTTCAAGGACATCCTCGCCGCTGACGAGGTTCCTGCCGCCAACGAGGTGCAGTGCGGTTGGGGTGCCAACCACAGCCTCGAGGCCGCACAGGCCGCGGTGCGGGACTTCCTGAACGAACGCGCCGCATGGGACGTGGTCACCAAGTGAGCGCAGGCCCCTCCCAGGAGACGTTGAATCACGACGCCGACCTGTTCGGTCGTTGCGTGGGGGCACCCGCCGTGGTGGTCGCCATGGACGAGGAGGCCAAGCCTTTCTTGGCACGCGCTGAGGAACAAGCGGCGCAACCGCTGACCGTGGGCCCGGCCCTCGTGTACGCGACCGTCCTCGAAGGCGGCCCCGTACTGATCGTGCGCACGGGGATCGGGCTGGTCAATGCGGCGTCGGCGATGACCGCGGTGATCGAGCGTTTCGAACCGTCCGCCGTGATCTCGGCCGGTTCGGCCGGTGGCCTGCGCGCGGACGTGAACGTGGGTGACCTGGTGGTCGGTACCGACTATCGCTACACGGATGCCGATGCCACAGCGTTCGGCTACGTGCCCGGTCAGGTTCCCGGGATGCCGGAGAGCTACTCCCCCGCTGAGACTTTGCTGGGTGCTACGGAAACCTTGGTCGGCAGCGATGAGCAAACGGTGCTTCGTGGCACCATGCTGTCGGGTGGCTCGTTCGTGACGGAAGCCAATGTTGGGGCCACCCGAGGAGTTTTTCCCGAGGCCCTGAGCACTGACATGGAAACGGTGGCGCTCGCGCAGGTGTGCGCCACGCGCGAGTACCCGTTCGTGGCGGTGCGCAGTGTCTCTGACCTGTGTGGCCCGGCCGCCGGACAGCAGTTCCATCTGGAAATCGACCTGGTGGCGGAGATCAGCGCGAGTGCCACATGCCAGGTGCTGAACGCCCTTCGCCAAAGTACTTCCGAGTGAATTGAGGAACGCATGAGCGACAAGAAACTTGAGGATGCAGTCCCAGATGCCCCGCGCCACGTGTTGCGCGACGGCAACAAGATTCCCCAACTGGGTCTGGGCACCTACCCCATGGACGATGCCGAGGCCGAGGCGCTGATCCCTGAAGCCCTGTGGCGCGGGTACCGGCTGATCGACACCGCTGTGAACTACGGCAACGAACTGGGTGTGGGCCGTGGCGTACAGGCTTCGGGCATCAAACGCGAGGACATCTTCCTGACCACCAAGCTCCCCGGGCGAGATCACGGCACGGATTCCGTGCGTCGCTCGCTCGAGGGATCCTTGGAGCGGCTGGGTACCGACTATGTGGATCTGTACCTGATCCACTGGCCCAACCCGTCCGTGGACCGCTATGTCGAGAGCTGGCAGACCATGATCGAGCTGCGGGACAAGGGCCTGGTCAAATCGATCGGCGTGTCAAACTTCCTCCCGGAACACCTGCTGCGCTTGGAGAAGGAAACCGGTGAGATGCCGGTGATCAATCAGGTGGAGCTGCATCCCCAGTACCAGCAGGAATTGCTGCGCGAGTTCCATGCAGAGCACAAAATCGTGACCGAGGCATGGTCCCCGCTGGGCCGTAAGACGGACATCCTGCAGCACGACTGGATCGCGGAGATCGCCCGAAAGGTGGGCCGTACACCCGCTCAGGTCATGCTGCGCTGGCACATTCAGTCCAACATCCTGCCCATTCCCAAGACCTCGGACGTCACCCGCATGGCTGAGAACATCGACGTGTTCGACTGGGATCTCACGGATGATCAGATGCGACGCATCAAGATGTTGCACACCGGTTTGAGCGGTTCAGGATTCGATCCGCGCGAGCACGAAGAAATGTAGCCACTACGCGGTTCGATCACTCAGACGGTCTCGCGAGGTTCCCTGGCCAGGATCTCGCGGGACCGTTTCACGTCGTCGTTCATCTGCGCGACCAGGGCATCGATCCCGCGGTAGGCCACCATGCCCCGCAGCCGTTCCACGAACTCCACCACGACCTGCTGGCCGTAGAGGTTGAAGTCCTCGATGTCCTCGTCCGGGCGGTCGATCACGTGTGCTTCGACCTGCCGCGAGACTCCTTCGAAGGTGGGATTCGATCCCACGGAAATGGCGGTGGGCCAGCGTTTGCCTTGTTGGTCCACGAGCCAGCCCGCATACACTCCGTCTGCCGGGATGAATCCGGTGGCGTCCGGGGACAAATTGGCCGTGGGGAAACCCAACTCTCGACCGCGGGCCGCGCCGTGCACCACTTCTCCGCGCATCCGGTGATTGCGCGTCAGTAGGCCGGTGGCCCCACGCATGTCACCTGCTTCTAGGCACGATCGGATCCAGGTGGAGGAACAACGGCGTTCGCTGGCAGCGGCCGCGGGCGTACCGTTCTTGAGGGGGGTCGACGGGTCCGTTCCCACTACGTCGTCTACGACCACCACGTCGAAACCGTGCTTCTCGCCGAGGGCTCGAATCGCGTTCAGGTCCCCCGTGTTGTCTTTGCCCAGCCGGACGTCGGCGCCGATGACCAAGCACACGGCCTGTAGCGGATTGACCAGGTAGTCGACCACGAACTCTTCAGGGGTCAGTTGCGCGAAGTCGAGTGAGTACGGCTGAACCAAAACGGCGTCGATCTCGGTATGCTCCAGCGCATCCAGTTTGTCCTCAAGCCCCATGATCAGGCCGGGGTGGGATTCCGGACGGTGCACCAGAGCGGGGTGTGGATCAAAAGTGACCACCACGGAGTGCGCGTCACGTTCCGTGGCCACCTCCAACAACGTGTCGAAGACGTGTTGGTGGCCGCGGTGGACGCCGTCGAAGTTTCCAATCGTCACAACGGACGGTCCAAAACCCGGGGTGATGTCGTCGCGGGATCTCCAGCGAATCACTGTTCTCCTCGATGTCGAGTGTGCGGGCGGGACGAAACGAGCCTACCCGTTGACGCGGGTGGGGCGGGTCCGCCACAGCCAGATCAAGCCGATGATGGGCAGCACAAGGGGCACGTACCCGTAGCCCGCGCCGAAGTGGGACCAGACACTGGCCTTGGGGAAAAGTTCCGGTGAAACCAGGCTGAGCAGCCCCACGGCCAGCACGCCGATCATCTCGATCCACACTGCGATCCACGCTATCCGGTGCCAACCGGGGCCGGTCTTGGTCAGTGCAACCGTAGCGACCACGTAGATTACGGCAGAAAGGGTGGACAGGATGATCGCCAGCGGAGCCTCGGAGAATTCCGTGCCCAGTTGGTAGAGGGAACGCACGCCCGCGGACAGCGAGAACACCCCGTAGATCACGATGATGAGGCGCCCGAACCCGCTGGACTTGGCATCCGTACGTTGTTTCCGCACGCGGTTGCCGAAACGCTGCTGCAGCGCATTGTGCTCGGTCGATTTGGTCACCGTGATCCTGTTCCTTTCCGTGATCTGGCCGCGATGAGTGGCTTCAGAGGTTCTGGTAGTACCAGATGTAGTTCATGCGGTAGACCATGATGATCACCACGGGCCCGGCCGCGGCCAGGATGAGCGTTGACCACCGTGACCGCTCCACGAGAGACCAAATGAATGTTCCCGCGGGGATCAAAAGGGCGGTCAACAGATAGCCCCAGTACTCCAGGACACTTCCTGAGGCCTCACTGCCATACATAGGAAGGAAAATAGAACCCACCATGTAGACGAGCAGGAAGAGTTCCAGAATCAGCACGGATCCCTGGGAAAAATCGTCCGGTTCTCGTCCGCGCAGCGCTTGCACCAGGCAGATCAGACACGAGAGTGTCCCGATGACCACGGAGGCCCAGAACCAGCCGTCGTACCCCCATAGCATCAGTGATTCTCCTGTTCGGACGGCGCGGACGATGTGGACCCGCCTGCGGCATCACCGGAGGTGAAGGTTTCACCGGCGGTGATTCCCAGAACGGACGCAGCGTAACGCTTGGCAGCGGAACCGCGGTTCTCGGCCAGTGCCACCAGGGTCCCGTTCGGGGCGAAGCACGCCACGGGAAGCTCGGTGTCAGCCACCAGCTCGGCGGGGTGTGCGGAGATGCGGCGACCGTGCGACAGATCGGTGGCCTCCCCCGCATCCAACCGACGCACGGGAAAAAGCAGTGCCGCGGCACGATTGATCTCCAGAGTGTCCACGGTGCCACCCTCGCTCACAGTCTGAGTGAGGTCCTCCAGAGTGTGGGCATGGTCCAGCGTGAAGGATCCGACTCGCGTGCGGCGCAGCGCCGTCAGGTGCCCACCCACGCCCAGTGCGCGGCCTATATCTCGTGCGAGTGCGCGAATGTAGGTCCCGGAGGAACACGAGACCGTGGCCGTCACATCGATGCCGGTCTCGTCGCGCGAGATATCGTGCACCGTGAATTCGTGGATCGTGACGGGTCGTGC
>JAFAAV010000118.1 GCA_023426375.1 Actinomycetes bacterium
GAGGGTGTGGCGGGACTGGGCACTCTTCGCGGTGTTCGTGGCGTGGACGGTGCTGGAGGTGGTTCTCCGCCAGGATCTTCTCCCGCTTGCACTGGTGCTCCCCGCCATGCTCGTGATCCTCACGCCCCTGTGGTGGCGCCGCACTCACCCCCTGGCGGCAGTTGCTTTTTCTTTCGGAACGCTGATCGCCTTCGACGTCGCGAGGATCCTGACGGGCGAGGCGGCCTATCTGCCGGGGAGCATCTCGGGCGTGCTGGTCTTGGCCTACGCACTGTTCCGCTGGGGATCGGGCCGCGAGGCGACCATCGGACTGGGAATCATCTTGGTCTGGTTGTGCATCACCAGGGTCGCTGACGCGACCAGCACGCCAGATGCGGTGGCTGCCTTCGCCTTCTTCCTGTTCGCCGCCGCCCTGGGCGCGGCCATTCGCTACTACGCGTATACGCGTGCCCGCGACATCGACCAGGCCAAAGCTCGGGAGCGCGAACAGCTGGCGCGGGATCTCCACGACACGGTCGCCCACCACGTCTCCGGGATCGTCATCCAAGCCCAGGCCGGCCGGGCCGTCGCCACGTCCCACCCCGAGCGTGCCTTTGAGGTCCTTGCCGTCATCGAGGATGCGGCCTCGCGAACGCTGACCGAGTTGCGCAGCATGGTCGGTGTCCTGCGCACCACTGAGGGCGCGGACTTGGCGCCACGCCGGGGCGTGGCTGACCTGGCGCAGCTCGCGGGTGAAACCGAGGGAGGGCCACAGATCGACGTCGAGCTGTCCGGTGATCTCGACAATCTCAGCCCCGCGGTTGGGGCCGCGCTCTACCGCCTGACCGAGGAGTCAGTCACGAACGCGAGACGGCACGCCCGTTACGCGACGCGGGTTTCCGTGCGGGTCGTGGGTGATACTGAGCGGGTGCAGCTGACGGTCGATGACGACGGCGCTCCAAGCACGGCCGGCGACAATCCGTCCGGCTACGGCCTGGTCGGTATGCGCGAACGCGCGAAGCTGCTGGGTGGCACATTCCACGCCGGTCCGAGCGCGGACGGTGGCTGGCGAGTCGAAGCGACGCTGCCCCGAGGGGGAGGTCCCCCATGACCATCCAGGTACTCATTGCCGACGATCAGGACATCGTGCGCACCGGCCTGACGATGCTGCTGAACGCCCAACCCGATATCGAGGTCGTGGGTGCCGCCACCAACGGACGACAAGCGGTTGACCTGGCGCGCCAGCTCCACCCGGACGTGTGCCTGTTCGATATCCGCATGCCGCTCATGGACGGCATCGAAGCCACCCGCCAGCTCGCTGGACCGGAGGTCACGGACCCCTTGCCGATCGTTGTGATCACCACGTTCGATCTGGACGAATACGTCCTCGGGGCGTTGAAGGCCGGTGCCCGGGGATTCCTGCTCAAGGATGCCGGACCTGCACTGCTGTCTCAGGCGATCCATGCCGCAGCCGATGGTGAAGCCCTGATCGCTCCCAGCGTCACCGTGCGCCTACTGACGGCGTTTACCAGGTCTCAGCCGGAGTCGACCGCGCAACCGATCGAACCGTTGACCTCCCGTGAGGAGGAAGTTCTCGTCACGGTGGCGCAGGGCCTAACCAACAGCGAGATCGCGGCGGATCTCTACATCAGCCCCAGCACCGTCAAAACCCATCTGGCCAGCCTCATGCGCAAGCTCGACGCGCGTAATCGGGTCGAGCTCGCGATGTGGGCTCATGAGACCGGCCGTACGTGAGGATCGCGCAGACTAGCTCTGCAGCCCCGTTGGGCGATCCAGGTTGCGCGCGCGGAACGTGTCGCACTGCTCGATGTCACCGGTCTGGTAGCCGGTCAGGAACCAGGCCTGGCGTTGTGCGGAGGATCCGTGGGTGAAGGATTCGGGGTTGGCGCGCCCCTGGGTGGTCTCCTGGATCCGGTCGTCGCCGATGGCCTCGGCGGCGTTCAGGGCATCGGCCAGCTGATCCTTGGTGATGGGTTCCAAGCTCACACTGCCACCGGGCTGAGATGCGTGGTGGGCCCACATGCCGGCATAGCAATCGGCCTGCAGCTCCACGCGCACGGCACCGGAGTCAGCACCCTGCGGATCCCGCTGGGCGATACCCAGATTTCCCTGCAGATTCTGGATGTGGTGTCCAACCTCGTGTGCCATCACGTATTCCTGCGCCAGGGCGTTAGCGCTCGCGCCGAAGCTCTCACGCATCTGGTCGAAGAATCCGACGTCCAAGTACACGGAGGTATCGGCCGGGCAATAGAACGGGCCCACAGCAGCCGATGCCTGGCCGCAGCCGGACTGCTCCACACCTTCGTAGAGCATCACACCGGGGCGCTGGTAACGCTCCCCGGTGGCCTCGGGGTAGTAGGAACCCCAGAATTCGTTGAGGGAGTTGACGGTGGCGATCTGACGGCAGTCGTCGTAGCGATCGGCGTCGGCCCCGGTCTGGCAGCGCTCGGCCAGCTCGCGATCCTGTTCCTCCACGCTGGTGATCGAGCCCTGCCGCTGTTGCTGCTGGCCGCCGCCGGTCACCATGTCGATTCCGTCCTGACCGAACAGCAAACCCGCCACGACCAGAATGATGATGCCGCCCAGGCCACCACCGACCGCCACGCCACGGCCACCGCGTCCGCCACCGGACCCTACCTGCGACGTATCCAGTCGCGAGTTGTCATTGAAGCTCATGAGGGAAGCATAAGTCGCACTCGTGCATTTCCGGTCGTGTCGCGCGTCGGAAATTTACCACGTCATTCCAAGACCTTCCGGTGCCCCTCGGCTAATCCAACCCGCGGGCCGCGAGCGCCTCACCGGTCTGATGCGCGTAGTTCACGGTCGCGATGGTCGCCGGGGTGACCAGGCGGACGGGGTTGGCGCGGATGGTGCGGGCGGTGGCGGCGTCGCGCAGTTCGC
>JAFAAV010000135.1 GCA_023426375.1 Actinomycetes bacterium
TCGGCCACGCCGTAGAACATCAGGCCGATGCCCATGCCGCACGCGAACATCATGGAGATCCATGACGTGGTGCGGAACTCGGGCTGCTCGCCGTCCTTACCGAGCGGGATCGCGCCGAACCGGCCCAGCGCCAACCACAGCACGAAGATCACGAAGAAGGACGAACACAGCACGAAGACCCAGCCGGTGTTCTCCATGACCCACCCCAGCGCCGTGGTCGAGGACGAGGACAAGCTTTCCGTTCCCACAAATCCCCAGATCACGAACGCCAGGACCAGCGCGCCCGTCACGCCCAAGATCACCTTGTCGAGGCCCTCGAGTCGATCTCGGATCGGTCGACGACGCCGCTCCGCTCCCTCCTTGAGGGCCGCCAGGATATCGGCTTCCTTCTTTTCCGCGTGATGCAATTCGGTGGGGTCATCCGCGGGGCTAGCCACTGCCGGTTCGGTGGCCGGGCCGGATGTGCCTACATCGTCTGCCTTGTCTGAATTCGAACGTTCACTGCTCATCATGGTCCCTTCGAATCGGCAGCGCTGCCGACTTTAGCCATGACCCAGTCGTGGAAGACTCCAATGTGGTGCTCGCTGGGCACGAGAACCCCGCCCTTGGCGTCGATACTAGACCTCATGCAGAGCTGGTAACGCTCGCAGGCCTAGAAAAGGCCGTGCACTTAGCATTTTTCGGGGCTTGACTGATCCAGTGCTCACCCGTGACGGGCCGCCAAGTCCGCCGCGAGCTCGCGAACCCGCTCACGCGCCGTCGGCGGTGAAAGCACCTCGAGGTGGTCACCGAACTGGAGTAGTTGCCGCACGGCTTCGAGTTCCTCGTAACAGATCGCTATCTCCCGCCAACCAGCAATGCTCGGGCTCAGTTTCTCCGCTCCTAACCTTCCCGGACCGGAACACCCAGGGATGGTTCAACGCAGCCCTGCCCGGTTAACTAAGCCGACCGCACCTCATACGCCGCATCCAGGAACTCCTTGGCCAGCGGTGCGCCCGTGACGGAGCCGTAGTCGCCGTCTTCCACGAACACGGAGAACGCAAGGTCGCCCTGGGCCACGATCACCCACGAGTGGGTGCGCGGGAAGCCCCCGCGCTCGGGATCGGGTTTGCCGAATTCGGCGGTGCCGGTCTTGCCGAGCACGCCCCCGCCCGGGTGGTTCCGCAATTGGTCCAGGTGCCCTTCGGTAACGACGGCGCTCATCAGCTCGCGGAGCTGCGCGGCCTCGTCCTCGGTCAGGTCCGATGTGATCTCGCGAGCGGGCTTCTCGTCCGGCACCAGTTGCGGACACACGGCCTTCCCCTCGATCACGCTCGCGGCAAAGACGGCCATGGCCAGTGGAGACGTCTGGATCCGCCCCTGGCCGATCATGGATGCCGCATGCTCGGTTCCTGTGTCATCGCGGGGAATGTCACCGGAGTAGGCGGGAATACCGAGATCCCATTCCGCCCCAATGCCCAGTGATTCACCCGCGGTGGCGAGATCCGCTTGACTCACGGACTGGTGCTTGTCGATCAGCGCGGTGTTGCAGCTCTGTGCAATGGCCTCCCGCAGCGGAATGTCGCCCAGATGATCGGGCAGATACGTGCTGGCATTCTTGAACTGCTGACCGTCCACGGTGATGGACTCTGAACACGTCACCGTGGAATCCGGTGTGGTGCCGTGGCGAAGCAGAGCCAGCGACGTCGCAATTTTAAAAGTGGAACCCGGCGCATACTGGCCCACCGTGGCTGTGGGGTACGCGTTGTCCGCGGGCCCGCTGGCGGCCGCCAGGATGTCTCCCGTAGAGGGTTTCACCGCAACGATGGCACTCGGGCTCTTGGTGTCCTTGATGATGCGCTCGGCGGCCTTCTGCAGATCAGGGTCGATAGTCGTTCGTAGCGGGGACTCCTCGGGCTTCTTCTGCTCCCACAGTGCACCCTTAGACATGGGTGGCGCGGAGCCGTCCAGCTCGCGGATCGTGACCCGAAATGAGTCGACCGCACGCAGTTTCTCGTCGAACGACTCCTGAAGCCCACCCGCGCCGATCCACGAGACGTTCTCGATCTCGGCACCGTGCTTCTCCGCGTCCTCGGCGTTCGGTTCTCGCACTGAGCCCAACACGGCCCGCGCGAACCCCCGCTCAAGCGACAGAGGCATCGAGTCGGTCAGGACGTGGTACCCCTCAATCTCCTGCACCGCCGCGGTATCCAGCTCGAGGAAATCCGACCGTCGTAGCGTGATGGCATCCACGAACGCTTCCTGCCCGTACGCGGCGACTTTTTCCTCGAAAGCCTTGGAATCGATGTCCAGTACCGCGGCGAGTTTTCGCGCTGACGCCGCGGCCTTCTCGGCGCTCAGACCGGCCTTGTTGATGCCGGGCAGGTGCACCTCCTGGTTGGATACAAGGGCGACGTCGCCGCGGCCAAGAATGCGTGAACGCTCACCAGGGATCGTGGCCAGGGCCAGCCCCTGGCCCTCCTTGAGTTCCGGATGCACGATCGAGTCCTGCCAGCGGACTCGCCATGCACCGTCGACGTTCTCCAATGGAGCCTCGGACTCGTACTCCCATGCTTGATCGGGGTCGGAAGAACTCCAGGTATAGGCCAGCCGGGCGAGCGCACTCTCCCCCTGCTCCTCGATCTCCCGGACTGCCACTGTGGGCCGCTGGGTGCCTTTCATGCGCTGGGCCAGGAAGTCCCGGGGATCCTCGGGGGTGGGCGTGACCGGGACACCCGCCAGGTCTCCCGTGTGCAGCGCCGTCGCCAGTTTCTCTGCGATCGCTTGGGGGCCCGATGGACCCTGCCCGGCACACGAAGACAGCACGGCCGCGGACACCGAGGCAAGCCCAACGCCCGAGAATTTGAGGAAGGTTCGCCGACTACTGGAGTGCATGACTTTGAAACTACGGCGGCGCCGACCATAGGTCCAATATGATGTGACCCCATTTGCAATAAGTGAGGGGTTATCGTGGCGGTCAATCTGACCCGGCTCGCCAAGTGCTTCGAAGCCGTGGGCGAAAATCTGCATTTCGGCCGGGCCGCGCAGCAACTCGGCATGAGCCAACCAGCGTTGTCGCAAGCCATCAAGCAATTAGAGGGCATTCTTGGTTGCCAGCTGCTGGTGCGCTCCGGTGCTGGCGTGAGCCTGTCCCGCGACGGCGAGATCGTACTCATGCGCGCCCGCACATTGCTTCGCGCAGAGCAGGAGTTCGTCTCCGTCAGACGTAACGCCGTTCCCATGCTGGGTATCGCACACGAGGTCCCGGAACAGCAGGCCCTCGCCCTGATTCGGCGGATGCAGCCGGTGACTGCCGTCAGGGCCGCCAGCGCCACGTGCGTGGCCGATGTCCGTTCCGGCACCCTGACAGCCGCGGTAGTCACCACCCCGGCACTACTCACCGGCGTGAAACCACTGGGGCACGTGACCGCCGGCGTGACCCTGTGGTCCGAACGGGACGGCAACGCGATCACGACCGCCCACACCCTCCGTGAGGGCATCGGCCCGGAACTTGCCGTGTCCCCGCGGCGCTGGAATACGGCGCAAGCTCAAGAAACGGAGGACGGGCTGCGCCGCGCGGGCGTGGTGGCCTTGCGTACCGAGGTGGAAAACCAGGTGGATGGCTACAACGTGATTGCCCGCGGCGGGGCGGTCCTGAACCTCGGCAGTGACCTGCCCGGCTGCAACGCCAGGCCCGTGGATCCCGGACTGATCCGCCTTGGCTTCCAGCTCATCGTCCACCCCGCCGTCCGCGAAGACGCTGGCTGGGACGAGGCCTTCTCGACCGCCTTTCGAAACGACGGCCCAGCATGAGTTGGCTTTCCGAATCCCTCCACCGCATCGCCGACGACGCCGCCGTCGAGTTCACGGTAAGCGCGCACCACCTGGGCACTGGTGCGCGGTTCGACGTCAACGCGGGCACCCCCTGGACTGCTGGCTCCACCTACAAGCTCGTCCTCGCGGCTGCGTGGTTGGAGGCCGTGGCCGAGGGACGTGCTGATCCGCTGCGACGGGTGCGGATCGATGGGAATTCACGCCGGGACGGTCCCACCGGATTGTCCCTGGCTGAGGATCCCGTGGACATCAGCTACCGCGACCTGGTGCGTTCCATGTTGACCGTTTCGGACAACACCGCCGCACATTGGCTGTGGAACGACCTGAGAATGGAATACATCCAGGACAAGCTCACGAGTTGGGGTTCCGATGACACACGGATCATCGATTCCAGCCGCGATGATGTCTCGTACGAGGATCTCGTGTCCGCCAACGACCCGTGGCTCAACGAGTACGAGCTCTTCACCTCCGACGGAACGGATCTTCAGCTGTTCAGCGTCACCACGGCCGCCGACCTCAGAAATATTCTGGAACACATATGGACGGATCGGCTCGCGACTCCGCAGCTGTGCGCGTGGTTGCGCCGCGTCCTAGGGCAACAGCTTTTCCGGCATCGACTGGCTAGCGGGTTCGATTATGACGGCGTTGAGGTCGCTGGGAAGACCGGCACGTGGGGTCCGTATCGGCATGAGGCTGGCGTGGTCACCCATCCCGGTGAACCACCCGTGGTCATCAGTGTTCTCACCCGCTCCGCGCGAAGCGCCCAGGCCCAGCCCTTGGCTCACGCAGCGGTCGGACAAATCGCGGCGACGATCGTGCAAGCCATGCGGCAGGGTTGGCGAGGCGAGATCCAACCCGTGTTCGGAACCGAGCACTCACGGGCGTGATCGTCAGCAGTTTTTAAGACCCGCTCGGACCTCCTTCATAGGCGCGGGACAGAACCGCGGCCGCCCCCTCATTCGCCCGACACGTGGACATCGGAACCTGCCCGAACTCCGCACGCGGGACTGGCTCACGGCACAGCCGAACCGTCCGAGTTGTATCCCAATCGACGTATACATACCAGCCATCGGCCTCTTCGGCCACGGCACGCACCACGCCCACGGCGCATACCTCCTGCCGCTTGGACAGGTACGCCCAGATCAAATCACCAGCCTGCATGCTCCGAAAACCGCTCCGCAGACACCACCGGTCGATCTGCTGCGAGCGCCCAATGGCTTCCCACACGGCAGTGGCATCGGAACGGGTGAGCCAGTCCGACGGCTGGAACTCCAGGTGCGCTGCCGGGTTGATCGGCAGTAGCCAGTGAACGGTCATGCAGTGTCCCCGGATGAGAGCAACGCGTCATAGCCCTCGCGATACGTCGGGTACTGCAACTCCCCGACGAACCGGTGCATCAGCGATGCGT
>JAFAAV010000141.1 GCA_023426375.1 Actinomycetes bacterium
ATGACCGCGCTCAACAGCTCCGGGCCGGGCAGCGAGAGTTCACCGATCGCAGCGCCCCGGGTCAGACCCGGACTCAGCGCATCACGATCGTGCAGCCGTTCAACCGCGGTCCTCAGCTGGTTGGCCCATGAGGTCAACATGGGTCGATGAAGCCACCAGTGACCCGCTCGCAGAATGTCCGCGTCTGCGGGAGGCTCAACACTGTTCGGATCCATCAGACCCAGCGTGTGCAGCCATGCCACGCGGACGGCACCGCGACGCATCGTCTCTGCGACAGCATCCCCCGTGTCCGGAAGTCCGGCCAACCATGCGGCCTGGCGTGCGCTGTCGCCACGCCGGGTGAGTTCGGCCGGGTCCACGTCCAAGACCCGCGCACCGCCCAACAGCACACGTGCTTCGGGATAGCGCATGACCAGCCGATCACCCGGGATCAGGGCTAACTCCCGGGACAGGTGCACGCGCGCATGATCGTCGTCGAAGGGTCGCAAGCGCGCGGGTACCGAGGCAGAACCCGCGTGAACCATGATCTCGGCAGGCGCGTCCTCGAAGGCGATCCCGGAGATCCTGCGGACATCCAGTTCGTCCGTGGTGGGCCACTGCTCCGTGGCCAGGAGCGCATCACCGCGATGAATGTCCTCCGCCGAGATGCCGCGCAGATTGATGGCCACGCGATGGGTGGGGCCAATGCTCTCGACAGAAGAATTGTGGCTCTGCAGCGACCGCACGGTCACGGCCCGCTTGCCGCCCTGACCGAGTAGCGTTAGCCGGTCCCCCACGCGAACCGTCCCGCCGGTCAGCGTGCCCGTCACCACGGTTCCGGCTCCGGACACCGAGAACGCCCGGTCCACCCACAACCGCAATCGCTCGGCGGGGTCCGGCAGGGGAAGCCCGTCCAGCACTCCGTCCAACGCCACACGGAACTCGTCCAACCCCGTTTTGTTCTGGGCAGACACGGCCACCACTGGTGCATCACGCAGACCGGTTCCGGTGAGTTCGCCCCGGACCTGCTCCGTCACCGCTTCGACTCGTTCAGGCGCCCGATCCGTTTTGGTCAGCACGATCAGACCGCGCTCAATTCCCAGCGCTTCTATTGCGTCCCGGTGATCGCTGGATTGGGCCTGCCACCCTTCGTCGGCGGCCACAACGAAACACACGACGGGTGCCGGTCCGAGCCCAGCCAGCATGTTGCCGAGGAATCGCTCGTGTCCTGGCACGTCCACGAACGCCACGTTTTTCCCGGACGGTAGATCCGCCCACGCGAAGCCCAGGTCGATGGTGAGCCCGCGTCGTTTCTCCTCGGCCCAGCGGTCCGGTTCCATGCCGGTCAGGGCGCGCACCAGCGTGGATTTTCCGTGGTCGACGTGCCCTGCGGTTGCCACGACATACATCAGTCCAGCGCTCCCAACGCGGCGCGTGCCGCGGCGGTGACCCGAGCGTCGTCGTCCCCGGGAATGCAGCGTAGGTCGATGAGGCACGCGCCGTCATGGACGCGCGGCAGCACTGCGGGTTGGCCCAGTCTCAACGCCGACGCCGCTCGCTCCGGCAGGCGCACCGCCCACCCGGGCAGCGGCACTCCGGGTGCTCCGCCGCCGCCCACGCGACCGTCGTGGGGAACCACGGGCATGCCGAGTTCGTGACCGAGTTTCTCAGCCCGCTCGCGCAACCGCTCGGGGTCCACGTGAAGCGCCTGCTGCACCGGAGTATCGCCGGAAACCAACGTGGCTTCGAGCGCGGCGAGGGTCAGCTTGTCAGCACGAACGGCACGTGCCAGCGGATGTTTGGCGAGCTTGTGGATCGTCTCCGCGCGGCCCAGCAAAAGTCCCGCCTGGGTGCCGCCGAGCAATTTGTCGCCGCTGGCGATGACAACGTCCGCACCGGCCTCGAGGGCTTCGGACAGGCTGGGTTCATCGGGAAGGACTGGGTCCGGCGTGAGCAGTCCGCTGCCCACATCCATGATCAGCGGCAGGCCGTGCTCATCCGCGAGCGCTCGAAGGTCCCGCAAGGGGACGTCCGAGGTGAACCCGTCGACCCTGAAGTTGCTCGGGTGGACCTTGAGTAGCGCTGCGGTCTGGGGACTCACGGCATCGGCGTAATCGGCCGGGTGGGTGCGGTTGGTCGTGCCGACCTCTCGCAAACGTGCACCCGTGGATTCCATAAGATCCGGCAAGCGGAAACCCGCGCCGATCTCCACGAGTTCACCGCGGCTCACGATGATTTCGCGACCGGCGGCCAAGGCGGTCGTAGCCAGGACGAGGGCGGCCGCACCGTTGTTGACGATCAGTGCATCCTCGGCCGCCGGGCACGCCGTCAGCAAAGCCTCGCGCGTGGCCAGCCCTCGTTTGGACCGTTGTCCCGTGGCGAGATCCAGTTCGACATCCACGTATCCACTCGCGGTCAGTAATGCCTCGCGGGCAGCAGGCGATAGCGGAGCCCTACCGAGGTTCGTGTGGATGACCACGCCGGTCGCGTTCAGCACGGGCGACAGGGAGGTGGTCCGGCGTTCGGTGAGAGCGGTGATCACCGCGTCCTGCACCTCTTCCGGCGCAATCTCAGATTGTCGGGCCCGATTCTGAGCCTGCGAAATGACCGCGCGAATCACCTGATCACTCAGCCTGTTACGAGCTTCCTGCACCTCCGGTAGCGTCAGGAGCTGGTCCGTGCGGGGAATCCGTGAACGGGGGTCTGCACCGGTCACTGTGACTCCTTGTGCGTTTCGGGGCCTGGGTGTGCGGCCACCGCCCCAGGTCAGGCCGAGGAGCGGCGGCCAAAGTTGGCGGAAGCGGACGGGAATCGAACCCGCCAAACCGAGATACTCGGTTTCACCGGTTTTGAAGACCGGGGAGCCCACCAGGACCCAGACGCCTCCGTGTCGAACCTATCACCGGCCGCGCAGGAGCCCTTCCTAGACTGGGGGCATGGCTTCTGCTCAATCCTCGTCCACCGACCTTCGACTCACCGGGTACGCTCACGGCGGCGGTTGCGCGTGCAAGATCCCGCCGGGGGAACTCGAAGAGGCCGTGCGCGGCCTCACGGGCCAAACCGCGCCCAACGTTCTGGTTGGCCTGGACGACGGCGACGACGCCGCTGCGGTCCTGGTTCGCGATGACCTCGCCGTGCTGTCCACGGCCGATTTCTTCACCCCCGTGGTCGACAGCGCCTACGACTGGGGGCGCATCGCTGCCGCCAACGCACTTTCGGACGTATACGCCATGGGTGGTCATCCGATCGTGGCGATCAATCTGGTCGGCTGGCCCCGAGACCTGCTCCCTATGGAGCTGATGTCCGAGGTCCTGCAGGGTGGACTGGATATCGCTTCCAAAGCGGGATGCCCGGTGATCGGCGGTCACTCGATCGACGACCCCGAACCCAAGTACGGTATGGCCGTGACCGGCACCGCTGACCCCACCAAGCTGCTCCGCAACGACACCGCGGAGGCGGGGTTGCCCATTACACTGACCAAACCCCTGGGGGTGGGACTGCTCAACAACCGCCACAAGCAGACCGGCGAGGTCTTCGAGGAAGCCATCGCCACTATGACCCAGCTCAACAGGGATGCCTCCCAAGCGGCAGTTGCTGCGGGGCTGAAGGCGGCCACGGATGTCACCGGTTTCGGACTGCTCGGTCACCTGTACAAGATGGCCCGCGCCTCCGGAGTGGGCGCGGTGATCGATCGCAGCGCAGTGCCCATGGTTTCCGGTGCGGCCGAAGCGCTGCGGGACGGGTTTGTCTCCGGCGGAACCCGTCGCAACCTGGACTGGGTGCGCCCGCACCTCACCGCTGACTCCGGCATCACCGAAGAAGATTTACTGTTCCTCGCGGACGCTCAGACGTCAGGCGGGCTCCTCGTGATCGGAGAACTGCCCGGTTACCCCGTGATCGGTGAGACCGTGGCTCTCCCCCAACGCGACGAAGAGCTGGTTCGCGTCCGCTGATCAGCCCGCCGTGGTGATCGAGTCGTCGGTGATGCCCGCGGCACGGCGCTTCTCCAAGCGGTTGCGCTGCGGTTCCACGGTGTACTTGGGATCCTTCACGGAGTCCTTGCCCGCCTGGAATACACCGAAGCGGGTCAGAGCCGAGGAGGCAACCAAGGCGGCACCCGAAAGAGCGGCGGCCCAGCGACGTCGCCCGCCGAGGATCGTCCCCGCGGCGCCAGCGAGAGCCAGACGTTCGCTCCATGTGAGCCATGTTCCGGGACGGCCCTGCTCGAGAGGCTCCGCGGCCACGGGATCCATGCGCTCCTTCATGAGGTGCATGGCCACGAGCTCGCCAGCCACGCCCGCGAGCGCGAAAGTGCGAGCCGGCGCGGTCTCCCGCACTGGGGTGGTCAGCATCGCGAGGCCGCCGGCGGCCAGGGAAGCCGAGCTTACGAACACGAACGGAAGATCCTTGTGCATCGCGTTCCACGTGGGAACTGCGGTGTCGCCGAGCAGCACTGCGGTGTAGGCAGCCAGCGGCGCGCCCAGTACCGCGGCACCAGCGGCAGCGGGGCGGTCGACGAATCGGAGGACCGGGCGCAGCGGGCCCAATGGCAGTTTCGCGTGCGTCATCCGGTCCACCTCGGCGGCAGCGGCGACACCCGCGTGCGTGGCGTAATAGGCCAGCAACCACGACCCCAAACTCATGGGAGAGGTGGGTTTGATGGTTCGCATCATGTGCAGGAACCGCTCGGGGCGGCCCAGGTCGGTGACCAAGGCCACCGTGCCTAGGCTCGCAGCGGTGATGGCGGACAGCCGCATGTTGCGCCGCAGCAAGGGCTGGTCGGTGAGTTCGGCACCGAAGGCCAGGATGGACGAGCCACCCGCAAGACCGCCGAGGAACAGGTACGCGCCAATTTCCTTCTCCCACGGCGGGGCCTTGACGATGGGTCGCCCGTAGTAGGAGGTGAACTCCGGTTCAGGCACCATGGGCATTTCGCGCGAGCCGTCGCCTCCGCGGCGGAATGCTGACCCGGGCGCACGACGGCGCCCCTTGCCCTTGCGTTTACGACGCGGCTCCTCCGGCGGCCGGTAGCTGTCGAATTCTGACACGCTCATCGGCGACCTCCCGAGGCGAAAGCGACGGCACCCACGGCCAACATGCCGGCAACGGCCATTCCAGCTCGCTTGAACATGTACGGAAGATCCGCCGTGGGGACTCGCGGATCCGGGGGCAGACCATAGGTTTCCGGTTCGTCCAGAAGGAGGAACACGGAACCGGTGCCGCCCACGCCGTCCTTGGGGTTGGCGCCGTAGAGCCGAGCCTCGGTCTTGCCCTGCTCGTGCATTTGCGTGACCCGCTCGCGAGCGGTCGCCACCATGGAATCGCGGTCACCGTACTTGATGGACGTGGTGGGGCAGGCCTGAGCACACGCCGGGGTTTGGTCGTTCTTCATCCGGTCGTAGCAGAGCGTGCATTTCTGGGCGACGCCGTGTTCGGGCACCTTGACGGTGTCCGGCATGGGCGGTGCATCCCGCTGGTTCTTGGGTTCGAACACACCGTCGCCGCGGCGCTCGATCACACCGAACGGGCAACCGGCCACGCACGTGCCACAACCGTTGCAGATATCGTCCTGAACCACCACGGTGCCGTACTCGGTGCGGAACAGCGCACCCGTGGGGCACACGTCTAAGCAGCCCGCATTGGTGCAGTGCTTGCACACGTCCGAGGACATGAGCCAGCGGAAATCCGGGGTGTCCGGGTGCACGGATGCATCCACAGGTGACCCTGTTCCCTGGCTTTCGGGGGTGTCCGAAGCGCTGTCTAGCGAGGACGAACTGCCGCAACCACACCCACCACCGGAACCGCAACCAGCCGGGGCGGCTTGCGTCACGGGGATGGTGCCCTGCGGCGTCGTCGTACTGGATACTGAACCCTGCGGCGGGCCGACCCGGGGCATACCCAGGTTCACGAGCGCGCGACCCGACTCGCGAGCGCGTTCGATCTGGTCCGCGCCCTGCTCGATGAAGGCCACGTGGCGCCAGGTGTTAGCGCCCAGAGCGCCCGTGTTGTCGTAGGAGGAACCCAGCAGCTCGTAGTCCGAATCGACCGGATTGCGGTTCCACTCCTTACACGCGACCTCGCACGCCTTGCACCCGATGCAGATCGAGGTATCCGTGAAGAACCCCTTGCGCGGGTGCGGGTGATCGTAGTGGGCGTCCGCTGTCGGATTGGCTGAAGCTTCTCCGGTCATGGGGAACTGTCCTCTATCTGTTCGGCGGTGAGTTCTCGCTGGGGGTCGGTGATCATCGTGTTGCTCGTGGCCGGTGTGAGCCCCGCGCGTTCCTGGTACTCCGCAATCAGTGTCAGGAGCTCAGGTCCGCGCGGCCTGCGCCAGGGCCTGATGTCACACGAACCCACCTTGCCGTTCTGGATGTGCACGTTGGGGTCCAACGCGATGCCGAGCAGGTCATTAGCACCGTCGCCAGTGACCACCGCGTCCTGGCCGACACCCCAGTGATAGGGCAGACCGATCTGATGCACGGTGTGATCGCTCACGGTCAGCGGCTTCATCCGATCAGTCACCAACACGCGGGCCTCAATCGCGGACCGAGGGGAAATGATGGTGGCCCAGCCGTACGGTTCCAGGCCCTTCTCCTCAGCGAGTTCGGGGGAGACCTCGCAGAACATCTCCGGCTGCAGCTCGGAAAGGTACGGCAACCAACGACTCATGCCACCCGCGGTGTGCTGCTCCGTCAGACGATAGGTCGTGAACACATAGGGGTACACGTCCGTGCCTGGTTTGCCCGCACTCTGGGCAAACAGGTTGTCCCAGCGAGGGAAGGTCATGCGCGTGGGGTTCTGTTGCTGTGCATAGAGCGGGTTGGGGATCGGCGACTCCTGCGGCTCGTAGTGCGCCGGCATGGGACCGTCCACCAAACCCTTGGGGGCGAACAGCCAGCCCTTACCGTCCGCCTGCATCACGAACGGGTCGTCACCGGCCAGGGCGTCACCACCGCGTTGGTCCTTCCCGGGTTTACTTCCCGGGGCACGGTCGATCGGGAAGTCCGGGTTGTCCTTACCGACCCAACGCTGTTGATCGTCATCCCACCAGATCAGTTTCTTCCGCTCACTCCACGGTTTACCCTGCGGGTCCGCGGAGGCACGGTTGTAAATGATGCGACGGTTGGCGGGCCACGCCCAACCCCACTGGGATGCGATCTCGTCCTGTTCGCTACCGGGCATACGATCGGAGGCGTGGTTGATGCCGTCCGCGTAGACACCCGTATAAATCCAGCAACCGCCAGAGGTTGAGCCGTCCGCGCGCATCTCCGTGTAGGCAGACAGCGGCTGACCAGCGTTTTCGCCGGTCAGGTGTCGTCCGTTGATTTCGGCCAGCACCGCTTCAGCATCCGGGTCGCCGTGTTCGTCCGTGGGATAGTTCCACGTGAGATCCAGCAGCGGACGGTCACGGGGATCGTCGGAATCCACGAGACGTTCACGAATTCGCTGACCGAGCTTGTAGAAGAACTCCAGTTCGCTCTGGCCGTCACCCGGCGGTGCAACTGCCTGGTGCCGCCACTGCAACAACCGTTGGGTCTGGGTGAATGTGCCGGACTTCTCCACGTGGGTGGCTGCGGGCATGAAGAACACTTCGGTCTCGATGTCCTCGGTGCGCAGCTCACCGGATTGGATCTCCGGGCCGTCCTTCCACCATGTGGCGGACTCGATCATGTTCAGATCCCGCACGACCAACCACTTCAGGTGGGACATGCCCATCCGCTGCAACCGGCCGTGTGCCGATCCCACCGCGGGGTTCTGACCCAACAGGAAGTACCCCTCCACCTCACCGGCCATCATGTTCATGAGGGTCTGGTAGGTGCCGTGCGGTCCGTTGAGCCTGGGGATGTAGTCGTAGGCCCAGTTGTTCTCGGCCTGGGCAGCATCACCCCACCATGCCTTCAAGAGGCTGACCGCGTACGCGTCCGCGTAGGCCCAGTAGCCCTTCTGATCGCGAGCGGAAATCGTATCCAGGTAGTCCGTGAACGTCTCGGTCCGCACCGTGGGCATGGGCAGGTACCCCGGAAGCAGGTTGAACAGGGTGGGAATGTCCGTGGAACCCTGAATACTCGCGTGACCACGCAGCGCCATGATGCCGCCGCCGGGGCGACCCATGTTGCCCAGCAGCAATTGAAGGATGGACGCGGTGCGGATGAACTGCGCACCCAAAGTGTGCTGGGTCCATCCCACCGCATAGGCGAAGCACGTGGTGCGTTCACGACCGGAGTTCTCGGTCACCGAACGGGCGAGATACTCGAAGTCCTCGATCGAGATGCCACACGCGTCGCGCACCATGTCCGGGGTGTACCGGCTGTAGTGACGCTTGAGGATTTGAAAGACCGTGTGCGGGTCCTGCAGCGTATCGTCGCGCAACGGAACGCCGGGGCCAACCGGAGCGCCGCCGCTACCGTACTTGTCGCCGCCGGCTTGCTCGCGTTCGTCGTCCCCTTCTTCGTGTTCCTCCGGTGCCGTCTCGTCCGACCGGTCCTTGGGAGCCGCATGCTCATCGTCCCAGGACGTGCCGTAGCCGTGATCGGCGGAGTGGGCGGACATGGCCGCGGGGTCCGGCTCTGCGGCGTCGTCGGAATCCTGATCGTGTTGTTCGGTGGTCTGGTAGGACCACGACGACATGTCATAGGCGTTGTCCTTGACCACGTAACCGGAGAAGAGTCCGTCCAGATCCTCGGTGTCCTGGAAATCCTCGTTCACCAGATTCGCGGCGTTGGTATAAGCGCGCACGTACTCGTCGAACCACAGGTCGTTGCTCAGCACGTAGTTGATGAGCGCGCCGAGCAACACGATGTCCGTACCCGCGCGGATCGGCACGTGCTTGTCCGCCACCGCAGAGGTGCGGGTGAATCGCGGATCAACGTGGATCACCTTGGCACCGCGTGCCTTGGCTTCCGTCACCCATTGGAATCCCACGGGATGGCATTCGGCCATGTTGGAACCCTGGATGATGATGCAATCGGCGTTCGCCATGTCCTGCAGTGACTGAGTGGCGCCACCGCGGCCAAATGAGGTTCCCAAACTGGGAACCGTGGAGGAGTGTCAAATACGGGCTTGGTTCTCGATCTGCACGGCACCCGCTGCGGTGAAGAGTTTCTTGATCAGATAATTCTCTTCGTTGTCCAGCGTGGCACCGCCCAGCGACGCAATGCCCATGGTGCGCCGCAGCGGACGACCGTGTTCGTCAGTGTCCTGCCAGCCACGACGCCGGGATTCGATGAAACGATCCGCGATCATGTCGGTCGCGGTGTCGACATCCAATTCTTGCCAGTCCGTGGCGCGAGGAGCGCGATACAGCACGCGGGTCTGGCGACCCGGCGAGTTGACCAGCTGCTCGCTCGCAGACCCCTTGGGGCACAACCGACCGCGGGAAATCGGGGAATCCGGATCACCCTCGATCTGGATGACCTTCTCGTCCTTGACGTAGACCTTCTGCCCACATCCCACGGCACAGTACGGACACACGCTCTGTACCACGCGATCCGCCGTGGCAGTGCGCGAGGTGATGTCCCGGGTGTGCTGAGACACCACGGCCGAACTACGACCCGTGGTGTCTGCAGTACGGAATTGCCGAAAGACCGGCCATTCCAGGGGACTGAATCGCGACATGAAACCAGGCTAGTCCAGGTCCGGGTCGGTGGGCAGTTCCTGGTCCGCCGTGTCGATCCGGTTGTTCAGCTCGAGCTCTTCCACATCCTTGAGCGGATCCTCATCGGCTCCCCACTGGGCGTCGTCCTCTTCCCAGGCGGAATCCTCGTCACCGGTGGTCCCGATGAACTCGTCCTCCCGCAAGGGTTCCCGGGCGGCGTCCGGGTTGTCGATGGGGTTGGGATCGGGGATGGGTTCGGACATCTACTAGTTCCTTTCTCGACCCGGGGTGGCCAGGCAGGCCAACCCCACGGAAATGATCATTCTACTTATTGTTCTGCCGGCGCGGAGAACGACCACATCACACCGAAGCGGTCGAACACGGTGCCGTACCACTCGCCCCACGGAGCCTTCTCGAAGGGCATGCCCACCGAGCCACCGCCGTTGGTGAGTTTCTGGATCAGGTCGCGGGCGTCGTCGGGAGTCTCCACCGAGTAGAGCAGAGAGTATGCGGTGCCGCGCAGCGGGTAGTCGTTGCCGTCCTCCATGGCGTCGCCACCGGCGATCTGCCCGCCCGGCGTGGTCAGGACAGCGTGGGCAACGTGCGACGGGTTCGGTTCGAAGGGCATGCCCTCCAACTTCATGTCCCCGTAACGCAGCAGGTCCAGGTCTCCACCGAAGACTTCGTACCAATGTTCAAAAGCCTCGGCGGCGTTGCCGGGTAGAGCGATGTAGGTGGCCAGAGTGGTGCTCATGAGGTGCTCCCGATTCTCAGGACGTCATGGCAGTTTTGTGTCGCGTGCTCGTCAGAATAGGCCTCCCCCGCACTGCTCACCAGACCTCAGGACGGGAATTTCACGTTAACTCACACCCGCCACCCGGTGCGCCAAGCCGCGTTCCCCCGCCCGCATGACCCAGCCGTGCGCCCACGGCGCGAGTCCGCGAAACAACCTGACCGAACGACGTCGTGAGGTCACGCACCACACGATGCTCGCCACGGTGCCGTCCCCGACGGGGCGCGCAGACCACAGGCCGACGCCGCGCAGATCGCCGTCCACGGTCAAGGTCGCCTCGCGGGGCGCGGCCACGGACGTGACCGCCACGGTGAACCCCAAGCTGTAGCCCAGCGGACTGCTGACCGAGAATTCCACTGTTTTTCCTTGGCCCTGGGCGTCGCCGTCTCTGAGAAGCCGCGCTGAACTCATCCCGGGCCACCAGTGCGACCACCGTTCCATGTCCGACAGCACGTCCCACACGGTGGCCGGGTCGCCGGGAACGTGCCATGTGGATTCGAAATGGAACGGTGCCGACTCGCCTGGCCCGGTGTCGATGTGGGTGTGCTCGGTGAGCGAGCGAGAACCCTCATGAGATGTCATGCGCTCTCACTCAAATCAGCGGCCACGGGAACCTCATGCCGGTGGGATCCGCTGGCAGCCGCCCCAGGAGCCCGAGGACTCGCACACGTTCCTTGAGGGCCTGGACCTCAGCATGGGTGAGCAGATCAGCCACGTCAGCCGGTACTTCGTGTTCCAGGGGCGCGATGTCCTCCTGCAGTGGCTGCGCAATCGGTTCCCGCGCGAAGTCCCAAATGACCGTGCGCAGTTTGAATGATTCGGCGAAGCAGAGTCCGTGATCGATTCCCCAGATCCGCCCGTCCAGGCCACGGAGCACGTGGCCTGCCTTGCGGTCGGTGTTGTTGGTGACCACGTCGAAGACCGCCATGCGTTTGAGGTCCTCGTGCGTCTCGGGATGCTCCTCGATGAGAGTGAAGTAGTGCTGTTCCAGATCGGTTTCCACGAACCGCTGCAGGGACCCGATTCCGAACGGCCCGTCCTCACGAATGATCGTCAGCGGCACGATGCCCCAGCCCAGCGCCTCGCTCAACAAGTAGGCCGCACGTTCGCGCCGGTAGAGCCCGGGCTCGAAGTCGTACAGCGGCCGCTCCCCCAGTTCGGGTTTGTAGATCGCCCAGCTCTGTTGATCCTCGTGGGTCAGCTCGACCAGAAAGGTCTCATTGCTGCTCTCCACGAGTTGCCCGAGGATCTCGATCTCCCCGAATTCCAGGAGCTCACGCGTGCGCTGATCGTCCACGGTAACCCCTTACTGCGCTGTGAGGGCGGCCAGAGAGTCCTGGGTGGAATTGACCGTCAACACCACGGGATCATGCCCTTCCGGATAGGCCACTGCTGAGACCGAACACGGCCCCACGCTGAGCCGTTGGAACTTGTTCAGCGGGGTGCCCATCTCGTGGGCCACCACCGCCCGGATGGGATCTGCGTGGGAAAAACACACCACCGTGCCACCCGGGTGAGCGGTGCGAATCCGGGCGAGCGCATCGATCATTCGGTCCAGCATGTCTTGGAAGCTCTCGCCGCCCGGGAACGTGAAACTCGCGGGTTCGTGCTGCACGGTGTGCCATTCAGGCTGACGTGTCAGGTCGGAGAGCTTCTGTCCGGTCCAGTCCCCCACGTCGAGTTCCAACAGACCGTGATCTTCGATGACCGGCAGGCCGGTAGCGTCCGCGGTTGCCTGTGCTGTTTCTCTGGTCCGCTCCAGCGGGGACGAGTACAGCGCTGTCACGGGCAGTTCAGTGAGCCGGTGGGCCACGCGCGCAGCTTGTTCCCGACCGGTGTCGGACAGGTGCAGTCCCGGCGTTCGCCCGGGCAGGAGCTGCCCGGTGGTGGGGGTCTGACCGTGCCGAACAAGCAGAAGCGTGGTGGTTTCGGGGCTCACACGGCCCAGCCTAGGCGGCGGATTCGCACCCGTCACGACCTGCCCGCTCACGACCCGTCATACGACGTCATCATGTCTCGGGAGGGGTCGACGCCGCTGGCCCCCGCGCGTAGCGTGGCGTGCGTGAGCGTTCAGCCTGAAATCCGTACCGTGGGTGACCTGCGCGCAGCGGGTCACGTCCAGAAGTCCCTGCGCGAAGAGATCCGCGACAACCTCCTGGCTGCCCTGGCCGCCGGGGAGAATCCGTGGCCAGGACTGCACGGTTTCGACCGCACGGTCATTCCGCAGTTGGAACGAGCCCTGATTGCAGGCCACGACATCGTGCTGCTCGGTGAACGCGGTCAGGGTAAGACCCGGCTGCTGCGCACGCTGTCCGGGTTGCTGGACGAGTGGAGCCCCGTGATCGAGGGTTCCGAACTCAACGAGCACCCCTTCGAACCCATCAGTGCGGAATCAGTCAGCCGCGCCGCAATCGAGGGCGACGCCCTGCCCATTGCGTGGCGTCACCGCACGGATCGCTACGTGGAGAAGCTGTCCACCCCGGACACCTCCGTGGCCGACCTCATCGGCGATGTCGATCCCATGCGCGTGGCCGAGGGTCGGCGCCTGGGCGATCCCGAAACCATTCACTTCGGCCTGGTACCCCGTGCCAATCGCGGCATCGTGGCGCTCAACGAACTTCCCGACCTGGCCGAGCGTATTCAGGTAGCCCTACTCAACGTCATGGAGGAACGAGACATCCAGATCCGCGGTTACGTGCTGCGGCTGCCCCTGGACGTGCTCGTGGTCGCCTCCGCGAACCCTGAGGACTACACCAACCGCGGCCGGATCATTACGCCGCTCAAGGACCGCTTCGGCGCGGAAATCCGCACTCACTACCCGCTGGAACTCAGCGACGAGATCGCGGTCATTCGCCAGGAGGCCCATCTGACGGCCGAGGTTCCGGACGTGATCCTGGAGATCCTCGCCCGCTTCACGCGAGCGCTGCGCGAGTCCAACGCGGTCAACCAGGCGTCGGGCGTTTCTGCGCGGTTCGCGATTGCCGGCGCGGAAACCATTGCGGCCGCGGCTCGTCATCGAGCGACCGTGCGCTCGGGCGAGGACGCCGTAGCTCGCCTCGTGGACGTGGACAGCGCCGTGGACGTCCTGGGCGGCAAGATCGAATTCGAATCCGGCGAAGAAGGCCGCGAGGACGAGATCTTGGAGCACCTCCTGCGCACCGCGACCGCCGACGCCGTGCGGTCCCATTTCCGGGGCTTGGATTTCGGGCCGCTCGTGGAGGCATTCGATGGTCAACGCACCATCACCACCGGCGAGCAGGTCACGGCGCAGGAGTTCCTGGACGCCCTGCCCGAGCTTGAGGACAACGAGTTGTACAACCAGATCGCCCAGCACGTGGGCGGGGACAGCGCCGGTCATCGCGCCGCCGCGATCGAGCTGGCCCTGGAGGGTTTGTTCCTGGTGCGTCAGCTCTCCAAGGAAACGGGTGACGGGGAAACCGTCTACGGATAGAGGCCAGCATGCGTCATCATCATCGGTCATCGCGGTACGGCCGTTATTCCGGGGGTCCGGACCCGCTCGCGCCGCCCGTCGACCTCGCCGAGGCTCTGGACGCG